>MGOB01000075.1:30255-33743 GCA_001796995.1 Chloroflexi bacterium RBG_16_68_14
GCGTCGAGGCCTACCGGCGCGGCCTGCGCGCCATCCGGGAGGCGGTAGGCGAGCGCTTCGTCCTGGGATGCGGCGCCCTGATGGGGCCGTCGGTGGGGCTGGTGGACGGGCAGCGCATCGGGCCGGACGTGGCGCCCTGGTGGCGCTACCTGCGCGCTCCCGAGCGCCCCCGCGGGCGAGGCCGGCCGCGCGTCGGTGGCGAGCCGAGCACGGAGAACGGCTTGCGCAACGTGTTTGCCCGCGCCTGGATGCACGGTCGCCTCTGGGCGAATGACCCCGATTGCCTGCTGGCCCGCCAGAGCAGGACCAAGCTCACTCTGCCGGAAGTGCAGTCGCTGGCGACGGCTATCGCAGCTTCCGGCGGAATGGTGCTGGTCAGCGACGACCTGACGGGGCTCTCCGATGAGCGCGCCGACCTAATCTCCCTGCTGCTGCCGCCCCTCGGCCAGGTGGCGACGGTGCGAGACCTCATGACCGCATCGATGCCGTCCTATCTCGAGCTGGAGGTGGCGCGCCCGTTCGAGTCCTGGCGTCTCCTGGCGCGATTCAACTGGCAGCGGCGGCGTCGGACGCTGTCGGTCGCGCTGCCGCCCGGCCGCTGGCACGTCTTCGAGCTGTGGGAGGGCCGTTACTACGGCGAGCGGGAGGGCGAGCTGGCGCTGCCCGCCGTGCCATCGCACGGCGTCCGGCTGCTGGCGCTGCGCCGGCCGCAGCCGCACCCGCAGGTGCTGGCGACTACCTTTCATTTCTCCATGGGCGGCCGGGAGCTCCGGGATGCGGCCTTCGATGGCCGGCGCAGCGTGCTGCGCGTCGATCTCCAGCCGGTGGCGAAGAGGCAGGGCGAGCTGTACGTCTTCGCGCCGGGCGGCTATCGCTTCGCCGAGGCGCACCTGGACGGCGAGCGCCTGCCGCCCCTCCGAGGGGAGGGCCCGCTGCTCGTCTTCCGCTTCAGCCTGGTGGCGCCGTCCACGCTGGCGGTCAGGTTCACTCGGTCTGGACGGTGATAAGCGCGCCTCTGCGCGGGGGCCCGCTGGGGTGACTTGCTCATTTCTGGTGAGTGAAAGGGGATCGCCACCCCAGCCTGAAGGTCATGAGGAAATTGATGGCATGTGGGAGTGTAGTGTAGCGGCGACCTTTAGGTCGCCACGGGCTTGCCATTATGGGATGTAGGTGGCGACCTGAAGGTCGCCCCTACGGTCCCCATACGCCACGAATTTCTTGATAGCCACTGGGCGGGGGTCGAGAACCCGCCCACCGAACATGAGCAAGTTATCCCTCTGGGGGCTGTGCTATGATCTGACCGCCAACTTGGGAACGGCTGCGGAGGGCTCCACGTAGCGTGCACGCAGCCGAGCACGGACGATGGTGAGGAGGTCGCTGTGAAGCTGCGCGATATCCCAACTCCTGCCCTGGTCGTCGACGTCAACGCGATGGAGCGGAACATCCGGCGGATGGCCGAGTTCTTCGCTGACCGGCCCTGCAAGGTGCGGCCCCACTTCAAGGCGCACAAGACGCCCGCCATCGCCCGGCGCCAGCTCGCCGCCGGCTCCTGCACTGGCCTCACTTGCGCGACGGTGGGCGAGGCGGAGGTGGTGGTGGCGGAAGATCTTACGGACGACCTGCTCATCGCCAACGAGGTCGTCGGGCCGGGTAAGGCCGCTCGCGTCGCGAAGCTGGCCGCCCGCGCCGACGTGAAGGTGGCGGTGGACTCGCACGCGGCGCTGGACGACCTGGCCCAGGCCGCGTGCGCCGAAGGCGTGGAGGTAGGCGTCCTCGTGGACGTGAACGTCGGCCTGCCCCGCTGCGGCATCGCGCCGGGAGAGCCCGCGCTGGAGCTGGCGAAGCTGGTGGCGGCCACCGAGGGCGTGCGGCTGCGCGGCCTCATGGGCTACGAGGGCCACGTGGTGGCCATAGAAGACCGGGCGGAGCGGGAGGCGCGGACGGCCAAGGCGATGGGCCGGCTGCTCGATACGGCGGGCATGGTGCGCGCCGCCGGCCTCCCCTGCGAGATCGTCAGCGCGGGCGGCACCGGCACCTACGACATCACGGGGCGAATGGACGGCGTCACCGAGATCCAGGCGGGCTCCTATGTGCTCATGGACACCGCCTACGCCAAGCTGGACATCCCTTTCGAGCTCGCCTTCAGCGTCTTGGGCACGGTGCTCAGCCGTCCCAAGCCGGAGCTCTGCGCCGCTGACAGCGGCCACAAAGCCTGCACCATGGACCACGGCAACCCCTCGGTGAAGGGTATCGAGGGCGCCAGTGTCCTCTTCCTCAGCGACGAGCACGCGACCATCTCCCTGCCGGCCGAGAGCACCCTGGCCGTGGGCGACCGCATCGAGCTGTGGCCGTCCCACATCGACCCGACCATCAACCTGCACGATATCCTGTTCGCCGTGGACGGCGAGGAGGTGGTGGAGATATGGCCCATCACCGCTCGCGGTTATCTGGAGCACCGGGCGTCGGAGATCCTGCGTGGGGTTGGGGGCTAGCGCGGGCAGGAAGCGGTCGCAGGCGTGAAGGGCGAGGTCGTCGGTGCGGTACTGGCGGGCGGTCGCGGCCGGCGCCTGGGCAGGGACAAGGCCTTGTTGGTCATCGATGGACGGACGCTGCTGCGCCGCGCCACCGATGCGCTCCGTTCGGTAGGGCTGGACGTCGTCTTGGTGCTTCGCCCCGATCAGCCGGTGCCGGAAGAGATCGACTCCACCGCCATCGTGCGTGATGAGGTTGAGGATGCCGGCCCGCTGGGAGGGCTGCACGCGCTCCTTAGGCAGTTGCCCGCAGAGTGGGCGCTGGTGGTGCCCTGCGACCAGCCGTTCCTGGCGCCAGAGCTGCTGCGCGGGCTCCTGGCAGAGCCGAGGAACGACCTCCAGGCCATTGTCGGGCGCCCGGCCCGGCGTATCGAGCCGCTGCCGGGGCTCTACCGTCGCACGTGCCTTCCCGTCATCGAGGGGGCGCTGGCGCGGGGTGAGCGCAGCCTGCAAGGGCTGCTCTCCCTGCTTCGGGTGCGAGCGGTGCCGGGGAAGACGCTCCGTCGATGGGACCCGTCGCTCCGCTCCTACCTGAACGTCAACACGCCGAAGGATCTAGCCCGGGCGCGGGCGCGGGCCGCCCCTGCTGGTAAGATGGAGTCGTGACGCGCGAACCGACAGCCGGAGCCGCGCCCGATGCGCCGCCAGCAGGAGGCCCCGTCCCGGTCCTGGAGCTCCTCCACGCCCGACAGGAGCAGCGCGGCTACATCGCGGAGGAGGACATCGCTGCCGTCGCTCCGGTGGCGGGCGTGTCGGCGGCGGAGCTGTACGGCGCCATCACCGCCTACCCCCGCTTTCGCCTGGAACCAAGGGCCGAGGCGCCCGCCGTCTGCACCGGCCCGGCCTGCCTGATGCGCGGGGCGGTGGCCGTTCGAGGGGCGTTAGACGCAGGGGAGGCGCACTGCCTGGGGCTCTGCGATCAACCCGTCGCCGTCCTGACCGTCGACGGCCCGCGGA
>MGOB01000075.1:33751-35230 GCA_001796995.1 Chloroflexi bacterium RBG_16_68_14
GCGGCGCCAACCGAGCCACTGGAGCTGCGGGCGCCGGGTGCTCTTCCGGCCACCCTTGGCGTTCCGGAGAGCGTGTTCTTCGCGTCCAACGACCCGTTCGATGTCACCCAGGCGGCGCTGCGTCGCCCTCCCGATGAGCTGATCGCGGCGGTAACGGCGAGCGGCCTGGAAGGGCGGGGCGGCGCCGGCTTCCCCACCGGACAGAAGTGGGCGGCGGTGCGGGCCGCGCCCGGGGAGCGCAAGTTCGTCGTGTGCAACGCCGACGAGAGCGAGCCCGGCACGTTCAAGGATCGCTCCATCCTGGACCATCAGCCGCGGCGTCTCCTGGCGGGCATGGCGCTCGCGGGGCACGCCGTGGGCGCGGAAGTTGGCGTCATCTACATCAGGTACGAGTACCGGCGCCAATTCGAGGGGCTGCTTCGTGAGATCGACCGCCTCCGCGCTGGGGGGCTGCTGGGCAAAGGCTTCGACGTGGTGGTGCGCCGGGGTGCCGGGTCCTACGTCTGCGGCGAGGAGACGGCGCTGCTCAACTCGCTGGAGGGCCAGCGGCCCATCCCCCGAGAACGGCCGCCCTATCCGACCACCCACGGCCTCTTCGGCGCGCCCACGCTCATCCAGAACGTCGAGACGCTGGCGGCGGTGCCGGCCATCGTTGTCCGCGGCCCGGCGTGGTACCGGCAGCTCGGCCGCCCTAAGCTTTACTGCGTCTCGGGGGATGTGCCGTCGCCGGGCACCTTCGAGCTGCCGATGGGCGTGGCGGCGCAGGAGCTGGTGGAGCGAGCGGGCGGCGATGCGCACGAAGTGAAGGCGTTCACGCTGGGCGGCCTCTCCGGCGGGCTGCTGCCGGCATCGGCGCTGGACGTGCGCCTCGATTTCGAGGACCCCCGCCGATACGATGCCTACCTTGGCTCCGGCGGCGTCATCGTGCTGGACCGGTCGCGCTGCCCGGTGCGCTTCGCCCTGGAGGCGATGCGCTTCTTCGCCGGCGAGAGCTGCGGCAAGTGCTTCCCCTGCCGCATCGGGACGGTACGCCTGCGCGAGCGCCTGGAGGCCGCCGTCCGTTTCCGGGCGCCGGACGGCTCGGAGGTGCGCGACGTAGTCGAGGTGCTCGCCGCCGGCTCGGCCTGCGGGCTGGGCCCGGCGGCGGCGCTGGTCGCGCAGCACCTGCTCACGTACTTTGGAGAGGAGCTGGAGGCGCACGGGCGGGGTCGCTGCCCGGCCGGCGAGTGCGAGGGGATCTGAGGATGGAGACCCTACACGTCGATGGGACGCCGGTGGAGTTCTCGGGGGGCGAGAGCGTCCTGGACGCCGCCCGGCGGGCCGGCGCTGACGTACCCACTCTCTGCTACGACCCGCGCCTGGAGTCAGCGGGCTCCTGCCGTCTCTGCCTGGTGGAAGTGGAAGGACAGCCGCGGCCCGTCCCGGCGTGTACCTTCCCGGCCGTGGAGGGGCTCCGTATCCGGACGGAGAGCCTGGCCT
>MGOB01000075.1:35246-37391 GCA_001796995.1 Chloroflexi bacterium RBG_16_68_14
CCGGCTCCTGGAGCTGGTCCTCTCGGAGCTGCCGGAGGGCGAGTGCCGCCACTGCGCCGAGATCGGCGCCTGCGAGCTCCACCGCCTGGCCGGCCGGTTCGGGGCGAGCCCCGGGCGGTTCAGTGGAGCCACCAGCGGCGGCAGGGTGGACGATGGCAATCCGTTCATCCTCCGCGACTACGACCAGTGTATTTACTGCTACCGCTGCACGCGGATCTGCAACGAGGTGGAGCAGGCCCACGCCATCGTGCCCGGCGGGCTCGGCTTCCATACGCGGATCACCACCCTATTCGAGCGCGGCCTCATGGACACCTCTTGCACCTTCTGCGGCCAGTGCATCAACACCTGTCCCACCGGCGCCCTGGCCGACCTGCCTCGCGTGGGGAGGGCGAGGGCGGAGGAGATCACTAGGTCGGTGCAGACGGTCTGTCCCTTCTGCGGCACCGGCTGCACCATGTATCTCGACGTGGCGAAGGAGCGCGTCGTGGGCGTGCGGCCGGACTTCGTGTCGCCCGCGAGCCGGGGCGGCCTCTGCGTCAAGGGTCAATTCGGCTGGGAGTTCGTCCACAGCCCGGACCGGCTCACCGAGCCGCTCATCCGCGTGGACGAGGAGCTCCGCCCGGCGACCTGGGACGAAGCGTATGGCCTGATCGCTGAGCGGCTTACCTCCATTAAGGAAACCTATGGCCCGGACGCCATCGTCTGCTGGAGCTCCGCCCGCGCCACCACTGAGTCCAACTACCTCCTCCAGAAGTTCGCCCGCGCGGTTATCGGCACCAACAACGTCGATAACTGCGCGCGTACCTGACACGCCCCCTCGGTCGCCGGTCTGGCGGTCATGGTGGGCAGAGGAGCGATGAGCAACAGCATCGCCGAGCTGGCGGAGGCGAAGCTCATCCTGGCCGTTGGCACCAACACCACGGAGACGCACCCGGTCCTCTCCCTGCGGGTGAAGGAGGCGGTGCGGAAGGGGGCCAGGCTCATCGTGGTGGACCCGCGCCGCATCGAGCTTACCCGCTACGCCACCAGGTGGCTACCCTTGCGGGTGGGCTCGGACACGGCGCTGTTCAACGCCATGGCCCACGTCATCATCGAAGAGGGCCTGGTGGACCGCGAGTTCATCGAGCGGCACACGGAGGGGTTCGACGAGCTCCGGGAGTTCGTGCGGGGCTATACGCCCGAACGAGTTGAGGAGATCACTGGAGTCCGGGCAGAGGAGATCATCGCCGCCGCCCGCGAGTACGCGACGACCAAGCCGGCGGCCATTATCTACACCCTGGGCGTGACCGAGCACACCTGCGGCGTCCACAACGTCCAGTCCTTAGCCAACCTGGCGCTGCTCTGCGGCAACTTCGGCCTGCCCAACTCGGGGGTGAACCCCCTCCGGGGCCAGAACAACGTCCAGGGCGCCGGCGACGTGGGCTGCCTGCCTACCGACTACCCTGGCTACCAGAAGGTGGGCAAGGAAGACGCCCGGAGGCGCTGGGAGGCGGTGTGGGGCGTGCCCCTGTCTGACCGGCCCGGCATCACCAAGGTCACCGCTATCGACGAGATCCTCAAGGGCCGGGTCAAGGCCGTCTACATCATGGGCGAGAACACCGTGATCTCGGATGCCAACGCCTCCAGGACGAGGCGCGCCCTGGAGATGGTGGACTTCCTGGTGGTGCAGGACATCTTCCTTACTGAGACTGCCCGGCTCGCTGACGTGGTGCTGCCGGCGGCGTCCTTCGCCGAGACGGACGGCACCTTCATCAACACCGAGCGGCGGGTGCAGCGCGTGCGCAAGGCGGTGGAGCCGCCCGGCCAGGCCAAGGAGGACTGGTGCATCATCACTGAGCTCGCCGCCCGGATGGGCTACCGGATGCAGTATGGCGGCCCTGCCCAGGTCTGGGACGAGCTCGCGTCGGCGACGCCCATCTTCGCTGGCATCTCCTACGAGCGGCTGGAGCGGGGAGGCATCCAGTGGCCCTGCCCGACCTCCGATCATCCGGGCACCCAGTACCTGCACGGCGAGCTCTGGGAGGGCAAGCAGACGGCCTACTTCCAGCCCGTTCCCTACACTCCGCCCGCTGAACAGCCCGATGAGGAGTTCCCCTTTGTCCTGACGACGGGGCGGCGCCGGCCGGCCTACCACACCCAGACCCA
>MGOB01000076.1:0-1725 GCA_001796995.1 Chloroflexi bacterium RBG_16_68_14
AAGAGCAGGGCGTAGTAGGAGTAGTCGAACACGCGCGGCAGGGCGTCCTCCAGCGCCTGGGGCTCGATGGGCGTCGCGCCCAGGGTGGTCAGCCAGGGGACCACGTCGGAGTCAGTTCGGTAGAGGTGGTAGATCTTGTCGCCTGTGAGCTCCAGCTCGCGCTTGGGATGGGTGAGCGCGTACTCGATGCCGCGCTTGGTGTACTCCCGGTAGGCTGCTACCTCCCAGTCCGGTCGGCGCATCATCTCCCACATGTGGACACCGTTGACGGTGTCGCGCGGCCACATCGTCGTCCCGCTGGCGTCCGGCGCGTGTCCCGCGCGCAGGGCGGCCGCGGAATTCGTCGATATGGGGATGAAGGCGTGGAGCTCTACCGCGTTGCGGATGGTCCAGGGAGCCGTAACGGCGGCCGCCGCCAGAAGGGAGACGGCCGTGGCGCGCAGGGCCGGCCGCCAGCCCGAGCGCCCCAGCCAGTACAGCACGGCGATGGGCACGAGCACTGCGCCCTGCCCCCGCGTCAGCGTCGCCAGGGCAACCAGCACGCCGAAGCCGGCCGCCAGCGTCCAGGGGCTCCGCTCAGTCATCGGGAAGGCGACCAGCAGCCAGAGCGCCGCCACGAAGAGCAGCACGAATAGCTGCTCCGGGAAGAGCAGCGGCGTCCAGGCGATAGCGTTGGGGAAGACGGCGAAGAGGCCGGCGGCGGCGAGCCCCACCCTCCGGCTGAAGATGGCGCTGCCCAGCCCGTACACGAAGGGGATGGTCAGGGCGCCTAGCACGGCGTTGAAGACCTTGGCGGCCGTGATGCTCACGCCGAACAGCTTGAAGAGGCCGGCCAGGGCGAAGGGGTACGCCGGCGACCAGAAGGCCGTCGGCTCCCCGGGGCCGGGGACCTCGAAGAGGCCGTTGGTGGCGGTGACGAACCCGAACCCCTGGGCCAGGTTGATGCCGACCACGTAGTACCAGTGAGGGTCGCCGCCCAGCGGGATGGTGTCGGTGTAGAGGACCCAGGTGAGCCGCAGGGCGAGGCCGGCCAGGGAGAGGCCGCCCAGCCAGAGGGCCAGCGTCGAGACGCGCAGGCTCTCGATCCGCCAGCGCCCCTTCGTGATGGCCGGCACCCAGAGCGCGCCCACGGACTATCTCCAGCCGAACGGGGATCCCGGGACCACCGAGGTCAGTCCGCCCTTCCCGCTCTCTCCTCCCGCTCCGAGGCCCGGAGATAGGGCGGCACGGCGTCGGACGCGGGCGCCTCCGGCTTGCGCGCCACGGCGTAGAGGTGCGCCCACGGCTCGAACAGGGGCACCTTGCCGAGGAGGAGGACCGCCGGGTGCAGCAGGCGCAGGCCGTTCCGAATGAAGGCCCGGTGGTCGTAGTAGTAGTTGATGAGCCGGTTGAGGACGTACTTCGCCGTCAGCTTCTTTCCGTGCTCGACCTCCAGGAGGAGGAGCTCGAACCCGGCGCTCTCCAGGGCGTGGCGAAGGCTCCGGCGGCTGAAGAAGGAGACGTGCTCCACGTTTCGATAGCCGAACCAGTACCGCCCCATCACCCGCGCCACGAAGCCGTCGGCGGCGGGCGTGGTGACCATGAGGATGCCCCCGGGAGCGAGGATGCGGAAGAGCTCCGCGCTGAGTGCCGCCGGCTCGGGGTCGTGTTCGATAGTCTGGAAGATGGTGACGACATCGAACGCGCCTGCGGGCGCCTGGTAGTCGTAGAGGCTGCCCACCGTGA
>MGOB01000076.1:1742-5940 GCA_001796995.1 Chloroflexi bacterium RBG_16_68_14
TCGCGGGCGTAGGCGGCGGGCACGGGCGAGAGGTCTACCCCGGCGACGTCGTAACTGCGGTCGCGGGCGGCGGCCAGGAAAAACCCGGCGCCGCAGCCCACATCCAGCAGCCGGCCCGAGGGCTGGTAGCGCTGGAGGTCGTCCAGCTTGCGCGCGAAGTAGACGCGGTAGGACTCCGCATCCTCCAGGCAGGCGCTGAAGAAGGGGTGGACCGTCTCTTCGTTGATGCCGATGAGCTGGTCCAGAGAAGGCATGGGGCTGAGCGCCCGCAGGCCGCAGTCGCGGCATTCGACAACGGTTCTCGCCTTAGTAGCAACGAATCTCTTCTGGCGCGGGCTCCGGCAGAGGGCGCAGCGCTCGGCGGTCGTCGCTGTGGGGGCAGCCTGCTCCGCGGGTCGGATGGTCGTCGTCAAGTCCCCTACCTCCCTGTGGGCTGCCCGGTTCCTTCCGCTCTGGCCGCTCTCTACCCCGCTCGACCCACGCTACGCGGAGCTATTGGCCGGATCGCGGGACGATCTCGTAGCGGATCTCCCAGTCCGGGTTGAGGTTGATGAGGGCGAGGATCCGCTCCAGCTCCTCGCGGTCCCAGCGCACGCCCTGGAAGGAGGCCGCCGAGATGCACATCTGCTGGCCGCCGACGCCCATGGTCGCGAAGTGGGCGCTGCGCAGGTCGGCGTCGGTGAGGTTGGCGCGGTGCATGCCGGTTTCGCGCAGGTCGGCGTTCCGCAGGTTGCAGCCCCGCATGTCCGCCGCGTTGAGGCGGGCGTTCCGCAGGTCACAGCCCTCCAGGTTGGCGCCGGCCAGACGGGCGCCCTGGAGGCGGGCCTCCTGCAGGTCCAGCCCGTGCAGGTCCGCGCCCTCTAGGTCCAGGGCGATGTCTTCGTGCTCGCGGGCGAAGCGGTTGAGCGCCTCGACGCCGCTGCGCACCAGGGCCAGGTGCTCCGGGTTGGCCATGTCCCATCGATTATGGACGAGAGGGGGCAATAGGGGAAGAGCATAGCGGCTGGCCGGTCGCCCTCGCCGGCTCGTCTCATCTACCAGCCGGTAGATGCGCATTTTCTTCCTCTCGGTCAATACCTGGCTCCGTCGGCCGCTCCGAATAAGAAAACGGGAGGCAGCGTTTCCCCATGGGTGAGGCAAGCCCTCGTCTCATCTCTCTGTGCAGGTCGTTCGCGCGAGCGGCGGCGCTTGCCGTCGTCTTGGTTGGCGGCCTCGTCCTTCTCGGCTGGATCTTTGGCATCGGGACGCTGAAGTACGTCGCCCCGAGCTGGTCGGCAGCGCCGGTCAACACGGGGCTCTCCCTCGTCCTGGCCGGGGTGTCGTTGTGGCTGCTGCTGGCGGAGGGCGCTCCCGGCTGGGCACGGCGCGTCGCGGGAGGGTGCGCCGCTTTGGTTGCCCTCATCGGGCTGCTCACGCTGAGCCAGTTCCTGTTCGGGTGGGAGCTGGGCATCGATCAACTGCTCTACCCGAACTCCTGGGAAGCCGCCGGCACCACTCACTCTGGGCGCATGGCCCTGCCCGCAGCCGTCAACTTCCTCCTGCTCGGCGTGGCGCTGCTGCTTCTGAGCACCAGGCAAGCCCACCTACCCGCCCAGCTCCTCGGCCTCACAGCGACGCTGATCTCCTGGGTGGTCTTCCTGGGCTACCTCTATGGCGGGGAATCCTTCCCCGGCCTCCCCTCCTATTACAAGCAGATGGCGGCGCATGCCTCGGTAGCCTTCATCCTGCTCTCCGTGGGCCTCCTGTTCGCGCGGGCCGACCGCGGGCTGGTAGCCATCGTCACTAGCAAGGGCCCCGGGGGCGTCCTGGCGCGGCGCCTGCTGCCCGCCGCCATCCTGATACCGACGGTGGTGGCCTGGGTGAGGTTGCAGGGCGAACGCGCGGGACTCTACGGGACCGAGTTCGGCCTGGCGCTCTTCGCCGCCTCCAACATCATTCTGTTCATGGCCCTGATCTGGTGGAGCGCCAACTCACTCCTGCGGAGCGACATCGAGCGCAGGCGGGCGGAGGAGGCGTTGCGCCAGAGCGAGGAGCGCTTCCGCTCGTTCGCCGAGCACACGGGCGACGGCATCGTCATGGTGGACGGCGCCGGCCGCATCGTCATGGTGAACGCTGCGGTCGAAGAAATGTTCGGCTACCAGCGAGATGAGCTGCTGGGCGAGCCCATCGAGATCCTGGTGCCTGAGCACCTCAGGGAGGGGCACGTCCGGCACCGCGCGGAGTACTCCGCTCAGCCCCGCCCCCGTCCCATGGGCGCAACCGATCTGGTGGCCCGCCGCAAGGACGGGAGCACCTTCCCGGTCGACCTCAGCCTTACTCCCCTGAAGACCGACGAGGGCTTCCTGGTGGCAGCCTCGGTCCGCGACATCAGCGTTCGCAAGCAGATGGAGGAGCAACTGAGGCTGACGGTGGCGGACCTGACGCGCTCCAACGCCGAGCTGGAGCAGTTCGCCTACGTGGCCTCCCACGACCTCCAGGAGCCGCTGCGCATGGTCTCCAACTACACCCAGCTCCTGGCACGACGCTATGGGGACAGGCTGGACGGCGACGCCGACGAGTTCATCGGCTTTGCCGTGGACGGCGCCACCCGCATGCAGCGACTGATCGAAGACCTGCTCGCCTTCTCGCGGGTGGGGACCAGGGGGAAGGACTTGGAGCCGACGGAGTGCGAGGCCGTTCTGGAGCGCACCCTTCGGAGCCTTGGGACGGCCGTCGAGGAGAGCGGCGCCCAGGTGACCTGCGATCCCCTGCCCACGGTGCCGGCGGACGATGTGCAGCTAGCCCAGGTGTTTCAGAATCTCATCGGCAACGCCATCAAGTTCCGGGGCCAGGAACCGCCCCGCGTCCACATCTCGGCCCAGCGAGACGGCAGCAACTGGCGCTTCTCGGTGCGCGACAACGGCATCGGCGTCGACCCGCAGTACAACGAGCGCATCTTCGTCATCTTCCAGCGCCTGCACGGCCGGGAGGAGTATCCGGGCACCGGCATTGGCCTGGCCATCTGCCGGAAGATCGTGGAGCGCCACGGCGGGCGCATCTGGGTGGAGTCGCAGCCGGGGCAGGGCGCGACGTTTTACTTCACCATCCCCGCGATAGCCGCGGGCCGGACGCTTCCAGCGGTGGAGGAGCGCTTGGTAGCAGCCTAGAAGGAGGAGGGAACTACGATGACAGACAGGTCATTGGGCAGGCCTATCGAGATCCTGCTGGTGGAGGACAATCCGGGCGACGTCCGGCTGACGCAGGAGGCGCTCCAGGAGAACAAGGTGTGGAATCGCCTCCACCTGGCGCCGGACGGCGTGGAGGCCCTCGCCTTCCTGCGACGGGAAGGTTCCCACGCCGATGCGCCGCGTCCGGACGTCATCCTGCTGGACCTCAACCTGCCGAAGAAGGACGGCCGCGAGGTGCTGGCGGAGATCAAGGCCGATGAAGGGCTGAAGACGATCCCGGTAGTCATCCTCACCACCTCCAAGGCCGAGGAGGACATCATCCGGAGCTACAAGCTGCACGCCAACTGCTACGTCACCAAGCCGGTGAACCTGGACCAGTTCCTGCGGGTGGTGAAGGAGGTGGAGAATTTCTGGCTCTGCGTGGTCAAGCTGCCATCGGTAGCGGAGCGGGCCGCCTAATTACCATGGAAGACAGACCCACCCGCGTGCTGCTCATCGAGGACAGCCCCGGCGACGCCCGGCTGATCCAGGAGCTCTTGGCCGAGGCCAGGGGCACGTCCTTTGACGTGGAGCGCGCCGACCGGCTCTCGGCAGGGCTGGAGCGCCTGGCGGCGGGCGGGATCGACGCGGTCCTCCTGGACCTGGGGCTGCCGGACAGCTACGGGCTGGAGACCTTCCTCAAAGTGCATGCCCAGGCGCCAGGGACGCCCGTCATCGTCCTCACCGGCCTCGATGACGAAGCGGTGGCCGTCCGGGCGGCCCACGAGGGTGCCCAGGACTACCTGGTAAAGGGACAAATCGATAGCAATCCGCTCGCCCGCAGCATTCGCTACGCCATCCAGCGCAAGGGGGTGGAGGAGGCGCTCCGCCAGAGCGAGGAGCGGCTGCGCACCGTGATCAACAACGCGCCCATCGTCCTCTTCGCCCTCGACCGTGAGGGGAGGTTTACCCTCTCTGAGGGCAAGGGGTTGGCTGGCCTCGGGCTGCAGCCTGGGGAAGTGGAAGGACGCTCCGTCTTCGACGTCTACCGC
>MGOB01000076.1:5971-15798 GCA_001796995.1 Chloroflexi bacterium RBG_16_68_14
GCGGGCACTGAGCGGCGAATCGTTCACGGGAACGGCCGAGGTAAACGGGCTCGCGTACGAGACACACCATGCGCCCATCCGTGACCAGAGCGGCGGGGTCGCTGGCATGATCGGCGTCGCCACCGACATCACCGAACGCGTACGAGCCGAGCGGGCGCTCAGGGATACGATAGTGGAGCTGGAGCGGAAGACGGAAGAGCTGGAGTCGTTCGCCTATAGCGTCTCGCATGACCTGAAGGAGCCGCTCCGCACGCTGGAGGCGTTCAGCCAGTTCCTGCTGGAGGACTACGCGTCCTGCCTGGATGAGCAGGGGCGCGATTACCTGACCAGGCTGGGCAAGGCGAGCGCCCGCCTCAAGGAGATGATCGAAGACCTGCTCGTCCTCTCCCGCCTGGGACGCCGCCCCAGCGCTGTCGAACGGGTCGCCGTCAGTAAGGTGGTAGCCGATCTGGTGGCGGCGATGCAGGCGACGGTGGAGGAGACGGACGCCTGCGTAGAGGTGGAGGCCGACCTGCCGGACGTCCTGGGCGACACCGCCCATCTGGAGCAGATCTTCGGCAACCTCATCGGGAACGCGCTGAAGTTCACCGACGACGAACGCCCGCTGGTGAAGGTCGGCGTGCGGGACAGGACGGGAGGCATGGCCACCTTCTATGTCCAGGACAACGGCATCGGCATCGACCCTCAGTTCCATGAGCGCGTCTTCGAAGTGTTCCAAAGGCTGCACCGGCGGGGGGAGTACGAGGGCACCGGCGCCGGGCTGGCCATCGTCAAGCGGGCGGTGGAGGCCCTCGGCGGCCGGGTCTGGGTGGAATCGGAGCCCGGCGCGGGGGCGACGTTTCTTTTCGCACTGCCCCTGTGGCAGGAGGGGGCGGCTGCCGTCGTGCACCGGTCGGTTACGTAGAGCGAGGCGAGATATGCAAAGATTTCGGCCTGTGCAGGTTCTGATCGTGGAGGACAGCCCGGACGACGTGGAGATCGCGCGCCGGGCGTTCAAGAAGAGCGGGATCGCGAGCGATCTGCTCCTGGCGCGGGACGGCCAGGAGGCGTTAGACGTGCTCTTCGGGGAGCGTGCGCGCAGGAACGGCGCCCCCACCGCCCCTCCCGATTTCATCCTGCTGGACATCAACCTGCCGAAGGTCAACGGCCTGGAGGTCCTCCGGGAGATCCGGGCCAGCGACGAAGTCGCAGCGGTACCGGTGGTGGTGCTTACCGCCTCTGGACGGGAGGAGGACGTGAACCGGAGCTATCAGCTAGGCGCCAACAGCTACATCCAGAAGCCCGTCGTGTTTGACCGTTTCCTGGAGGTGCTGGTGGTGCTGGGCAAGTACTGGTTCGACGTGGCCACGCTCCCGCAGGTGCCCTACAGAGAGCGAGCGCAGCCATGACAGACGAGATGATCCGCGTGCTGGTGGTGGAGGACAACGCCGATGACATCGGCATCATCCGCCACCTGCTGGCTCAGTACCCAGAAGCGAAGTTCAAGGTCATCGCCGCGGACACCACCATCAACTGCCTGAAGCGGCTGGAGGCGGAGGGCGCGGACCTCCTTCTGTTGGACTACCGCCTGCCCGGCGAGGACGGCCTCGCCTTCCTGCGACGCCTCTCGGGCCTGATGGACCTGCCGCCGGTGATCGTGATGACCGGCCAGGGGGATGAGCGGGTCGCCGTGGAGGCGATGCGCAACGGCGCCTTCGATTACCTCCGGAAGGATGCGCTCACCTCCAGGCTCCTAGGCGAGGTGGGCCGGAAGGCGCTGGAGCGCTTCCGGCTCGATGAGGAGGAATCGCGCTTCGATGAGCAGATCATGGTCGCCCTCGCCGCCGCGGCGGAGGGCAAGGACGCGACCACGGCCGGCCACCTGCACCGGCTCGCCCACCTGTCGGCGGTGCTTGGGCAGGAGCTGGGGCTGGGCGACCATCAGCTCCAGGTCCTCCGCTACGGCACTGTCCTCCATGACATCGGCAAGCTCGCCGTGTCGACATCCGTTCTGCGCAAGCCCGGCCCGCTCAGCGACGATGAGTGGGAGGAGATGCGGCAGCACCCCGTCGTCGGCGATCGGATCTGCGGCTGCCTCAAGCGGTCGTCCCAGGTCCGGCCCATCATCCGCCATCATCATGAATACTGGGATGGCACCGGCTATCCGGACGCGCTGGCTGGGCCGGAGATCCCTTTCCTCGCCCGTGTCGTGGCCGTGGTGGACGCCTTCGATGCTATGACCACTGACCGGCCGTACAGGAAGGCGCTCCCCCCAGCGGAGGTCCTGCGTCGGCTGGCCAAGGGGGCAGGTAAGGAGTGGGACCCTGACATCACCCACGCCTTCCTCGACCTCGTCGAGCGCGAAGGCCTTGATCCCAGGATCATGAGCGCGGGGGAGCAGCGTGCGCGCGCGGCCTAGGAGGTACGATGTCTGACCAGCCGGAAACCGCCATCCCTGTCCTCCTCGTTGAGGATAACGAGATCGATGCGGAGATCGCCAAGCGGGTCCTCGCCAAGAGCGGTGTGCAGGTCAGCTTGTGCATCGCGAGGGACGGTAAGGAAGCCCTCGACCTGCTGTTCCAGGAGTTCTACCAGGAGGAGTCTCCTTGGCAGGGAAGACAGCGGCCTCGGCTGATCGTTCTGGACCTGGGCCTGCCGGGGTTCGACGGCCGCGAAGTCCTGCGGCGGATCAAGAACGATCCCGGCCTGT
The DNA here is from genome assembly GCA_001796995.1 of Chloroflexi bacterium RBG_16_68_14. Classification (GTDB taxonomy): domain Bacteria; phylum Chloroflexota; class Dehalococcoidia; order DSTF01; family RBG-16-68-14; genus RBG-16-68-14. The sequence goes on from MGOB01000076.1 coordinate 8,661, forward strand.
GCTCCATCCCCGTGGCCGTCTTGACCGGCTCCTCCGGTGAGAAGCCGATGCTGGAGTGTATGGCCATCGGCGGCAACATGTACTTCGTGAAGCCGATGACGGTGGCGGACGCCGCGAACGTCCTTGCCGCCGTCCAGCAATACTGGGTCTTGCTCGACCGCTTGCGCCAAAGGGCTGCCTGACGTGGGCGCTGGAACGACGGGTGGGAGGCATGGAGTGCGCCGATGCTGCGCTCACTGAATCCGAAGCACAGCAGCGTTCTCATCGTCGAGGACAACCCCGATGATGCCCTGATCCTGAAGAAGGCACTGGAGACCTTTGGCATCAGGGCGATCTTCTACGCTGAGACGGCGGAGGATGCCCTCGCGTTCCTGGGAAAGCGCCCCTGCGACGCCGCCCTGGTCGACTACAACCTGCCGGGCATCAACGGGCTGCGGCTCCTGGAGCGTCTCCGTGAGTCCTGGTCTGAGACCCGCGTCATTCTTGTAACAGGCGTGAGAGATGAGCGGATTGCCGTCTCCGCGATGAAGCTCGGCGCCGCTGACTACGTCGCCAAGGACGAGCTGCTCACCTCCGGTGTCATCCGCTCTCTTCAAGCCGTTCTACGAGAACGGGACGCGTCCCACGAAGAGAGACGCCGGGAAGTGCTCTCGGGTGGCCAGGACAAGCTGGAGGTGGCGAGCACGGAGGCGGAATGGCTGCTGGAATCCTTCTCCTGGAGTCCGGAGGAGCAGAGCTACCGGCCAGCGCTTCATGCTGCGCCGGGGTATGGGGATGAGGGGTGGGAGGACGTCCTCGATGCCTTCTCTCGCTACTTGCGTGAGTGCTTCCACGAGTTCCCGGCTCCAGCCACCAGGGAGGAGGAGGCCCTGGTCCGCATGCTCACCGAGCGCGGCCTGAGCCCGCGCATGGCGGTGATGGTCTACCGGGCGGCGCTGCGCTCCTTTGTCGCAGAAGGAACTGAGGCGCCCTTCAGCCCCACCGTCTTCCTCGTCCGGCTGCTGGCCCGGCTGGTCGAGGAGTATGAGGAGCGGCTGGCGGTCGAGGCGCTGAAGCAACAAACGGCCTAGCGGCTTCGTTTTCGTTGCTCGGGCACGGAACTCGGCTTCCCACGGGACTCCCGCGCTGAGCTTTCGGCGGTCGGAAGCGAGGCATGCGCCCGGCAGCGGGAATTTGTGTCCGGGGGATGCGCTGGGGGCCCGGTGGGACTCGAACCCACGACCATCGGACTAAAGGACTGTCACCCGATGATCGCGTTTCTCGCCCGTAATCCAGATACGAATTCTACTATCTTGACCGGCGGGACCGACCGATGTCCGGTGCTGGAGTCAGCGGAGCCTTCCGAGCACTGGATTCAGCGCGCCCAGTGGCACGCGCCGTTCATCGAGCGGCGGTGGTCCACCAGCCTATAAGAGGCCTTCAGTATGAGCTTTACTCAGAACTTTACAGAGCTCGAAGAAATTCGACACTCGCGCGTGCAACTTTTCGAACAACATCGTTCTGTTGGTTAGCTCAGTGTAGATAGCCCGTTTGTTCTCGGAGGGCAGGCCACGCCGAAAGGCGATCTTCTGTTCCATGAGATAGCTCTGGGGTATGAACTCAAAGCCATCGCTGGCGCCGTTCCAGCGTAACACTTCCACGAACGAAAACGAATCTGATCGCTTGTCGTATTCTGCAATTTCGTTCACACTTAACACCCGACGCCCCAACTTCCCACCCGGAAGCCTGACCGTGCCCATAATGACCGCAACATTCAGGTTATCAACGTAGGCCTTTGGCACATTAATCGGGTTACCCGTTAGCCGCTGGATCAGTTTCTCGACTGACGAGGCGTGCATGGTGGACATAACCTGGTGGCCCGTCTGCATCGCTTGAAAGGCGATGTTGCCCTCCTCTCCTCGTATCTCACCCATGATAATGGCGTTGGGACGCTGACGGAGGGCAGCCTTGAGAAGAGCGAAGACCGTAACGTCTGAACCCGCCTGGCCGGCGGAGCCTTCGCGGACGACCTCGCGGGTCCAGTTGCCATGGGGCACCCTCAGCTCCGGCGTATCTTCGATGGAGACGATCTTGGCGTCCGGTGGCACGAAGACAGTAACCGCGTTCAGCAAAGCAGTCTTGCCGGACCCACCCTCACCGCAGATAAAGATATTCATTCCCTCCCGCACAAGAAGTGACAGATAGGCAACCGCCGTGTAGTCGAGGGTACCGAGGGCCACCAGATCTAGAATACTCATAGGCGTTGCAGGCGCCTTGCTGATCGTGAAATTGGTACCGCGCCTCGAAACCTGACTACCAAACACAATATTGATGCGAGCTCCGTCCGGCAGAATCGCGTCTGCGATCGGCTGGCGATCGGTTAGGGATTTGCCCGCCTTCTCGGAAAGCCTTAGTACAAAATCGTCCAACTGTTCAGAGGACTCGAAGGCGAAGTTCGTCTTCAAGTGGCCAAAGACCCGATGCTCAATGAAGAGGCGTCCCACTCCGCTGCAGGTAATGGTCTCGATGTGCGGGTCTCGGAGCAGTGGCTCAAGTGGACCGAGACGCACCTTATCTCGGATGATCACGTACTTGATCGCCTGCAGCTCCTCCTTGGTCACGGTTATCGGTGCGAACTTGCGCTGCCCGGAGCCGTTCCGGTGCTTGTCCTGTTGCTGAGGGCGTTTCAGCGCGCAAGCGTCCTCGATCACCTTGTCGAGAACCTGAGTGAGTTCCTCATCCGACTTTGCCGCAGCGAGGCGCTCAATGAACGCGATAAGCCGATGTTCCACCTCGACTGGAAGCTCCAGATCGGCGCCAAAGTTCGGCTCCACAGTGATGTAATGGTCATAGGAGTCTTCAGGATCTGAGCACACGTGGACAAAGCCAACGTCGCCGATAGGATAGACGACGTTCACACGCTGCAATTGGGCAAGTTGGTAGGATAGCTCCGAATGGTACTCGGGAAGCCCCGGTTCATCGATCGGGATGGCATGGAGATAGCGAAACAGGTGTGGCGCCTGCTCGACAGCCTCTCGGAAGGCTTGCGGCATCTGCGTGAGCAGTGGACACTGCCCGCCCTCGCGGTTGTGGTCGTGCTGTTCCGCCGGAGGGGCCCACGGGAGCTTTACAGGGATCATGTCCAGCCTCGAGGGGGCGCTCGCTAGATCGGGTCACAGTTGCCGGCGCTAGCAAGACGTTCCCCGGGAATTGGTGGCCACGCCCTCCACGGGATTGCCCCGGCATTCTCATTAATTCTCGGCTAACATCGGCGAGACTTGAGTGTGATTCGGTCATACGGGGCGAGCTCAAGACCGACCCTGTGGGTCCGGGCCTTCTAGCGATAGCCGAAGGAGCGCTGGAGGTAGAACCCGATTTCCGAAAACAAAGGGCCAAGACGCGCCAAATCGGGGCGATTTACATTCGACCAGATTCGAATTCTCGGGAGTAATCTTCCCAGGCAGAAGATCGCGGGCTCGAGTCCCTTCTCTCGCTCCAGGTTCCATTTTGCCCCTAGAAGACGAGTCTGAGCCACACCGGCTGAGCACCGGCCTCCACGATCACCGGCCCCGGCGCGGGAACGTCGCCCGGCGCCGAAAGCGTCTCATGACCATTGAGCGGCGCTGCACCAAGCTTAGTGTTGGCTAGCAGCAGCGAGCAGCGGGGTTGCCTAAGCGGGCCACGCTGCGTCTCTCTCCCCGGGAGGACAGCCAGCTCCCCGGTGAGCGGTAGATTCTGGACTCGGTCGCGGATATCATACGGCCGGGGAACCAGCGGTCCCGGACAGCCTAGTGTTGGCTCGTCAGTATTGGGCCGACGGGGCACCGACTGGGACTCGCAGGCGCCCGCAGCGCCCGCTGACTCGATCATCCGTGGGGGACGCGATCATGAACATCATCGGCGTAGACATAGGCGGCACCAAGTGCGCTGTCATCCGCGCCGATCGGCATGGCATCCCACGTGACGTCAGGCAGTTCCCAACGACCGGTGTGCGCGAAACACTGAAGAAGCTCTACGCGACGATTCAAGAGATGGACACTGGCGGGCATCCCGTCTTCGGCATCTCCTGCGGGGGACCGCTGGACACCCACAAGGGGGTGATCCTCTCACCGCCAAATCTGCCCGGCTGGGACGGGATAGCTATCGTCAAACAGCTCGAGCGGCGCTTTGGCGGGGAAGCGTACCTGATGAACGATGCGAACGCGGGAGCGCTCGCCGAGTGGGCATACGGCGCCGCCAAGGGCTGCAAGAACGTTGTGTTCCTCACGTTCGGAACTGGCATGGGAGCGGGCATCATCTTGGACAACCGGCTTTACGAGGGGACCTCAGGCTACGCCGGTGAGGTAGGCCACGTTCGACTGGCCGCGGACGGGCCGGTTGGCTACGGGAAGGCAGGGTCGTTCGAAGGGTTTTGCAGCGGCGGCGGCATCGCCCGCATGGCGCAGGAACGGGCGAAAGCGCTCGGCGTCTGGGCGTCCCTCAAGCCCGAGTCCATCGAGGACATCACGGCCAGGAAGGTGGCAGAGGCAGCGGAACAGGGAGACGCGCAGGCTCTGGAGTTATTGGCCACGGTGGGGCGCTATCTTGGACTGGGGCTCTCCTTGCTCATCGATGTTCTGAACCCACAGATCATCGTGATAGGCAGCGTCTACGTGCGCTGCCAAAGGTTTCTAGAGCCCACGATGCGGCAAGCGCTCCAGGAGGAAGCACTGGCCCAGCCACTGCGGGACTGCCGGATTGTGCCTGCCGCCCTGGGCGACGAGATCGGAAGCTATGCCGCCGTTGCCGTGGCGAGATACAGGAAGGGACTTGGCCCATGAATAGACACTTGAGAGACCTCCCCGACCGCTTTCCTGCTCTCGCCGCTTGCGCCAGCGACATCGAGCGGGCCTTCCTCTTGTTGCGAGACTGCTACGCCGGGGGATGCAAGGCGCTGGTTTGCGGCAACGGGGGCAGCGCTGCCGATGCCGAACATTGGGCGGGCGAACTGCTGAAGAGCTTCGTCAAAAAGCGACCTCTGTCCGCGGACGTGCGCCAGGGACTGAGCGCCAAGGTGGCCGAAGGGCTCCAAGACGCCCTGCCGATGATCCCGCTCACCGGCTTCCTCTCCTTTCGCACGGCGTTTGCCAATGATGCCGATCCCGACCTCGTTTTCGCCCAACTGGTCTGGGCACTGGGAAGGCCGGGGGATGTACTACTGGCCCTGAGCACCTCGGGAGACTCCGCAAACATTTGCCTCGCAGCCGAGGCCGCTTCGGGGAGAGGGATGAGGACGATCGCACTCACAGGGGAAACTGGAGGAGATCTTGCGGAGCTGGCCAATGTTTGCGTTCGCGCTCCCGCCCGCCAGACGCATCTCGTCCAAGAATTCCATGTGCCCGTGTACCACTGCCTCAGCCTGATGCTCGAGGACGAATTCTTTGCCTAGCTCGGAAGGCGCTGGAGACAGCCTGCGTCAGGCATCCCCTACGCTGCGCCCGGTCGCTTCCAGACGCGAGATGACATCGGGCAGCTCTCGCAGGTGGTCGATCACGGCGTCGGGCTGCGGGTCCAGGTCCTCATAGGGACGTGCAACGTACTGACGCGTGAGCACTGCCCACATGCCCACCGCCTTCGCCCCTGAGATGTCGTCCAGCGGGTTGTCGCCGACGAACAGGGACTCGGCCGGCGTCGTGTCCAGTTGCCGCATCGCCTTCTCGAACAGGGCACGATGCGGCTTGCGCCGGCCTTCCTCGCTCGACACCACCACGCTCTCCATCAGCTCCTCGATGCCGTGACCGCGCAGCATGGCGCAGATCGACGTTGTGTCGGCCAATGTGTTCGTCACGCAGCCGAGCCGATAGCCGCGCTCCGCCAGCAATGTGACCGCCTCCAGCGTGCCCTCGGTACAGATGAGGCTGTCCTTCCGCGCCGCGAACAGCGGCGGCGTCACCTCGCGGAGCAAGGCCTCCTCGAGCTCCAGGCCGAGCGCGCGCAGGCCGCCGTCCACCCAGACATGTGACGGCGGCTGGTCGAGACGGTCGGTGTCGGTGAAATAGGTCTCATACGCCTCGCGCAGCGCGAGGCGCACGGCCTCCTGCAAGGCCGCGGCGTTGGGGATGTCATCGCGCCCCAGCCGTCCTACGAGCTTGGCGCGGAGGCCGGCGTAGGCCCGTTCCAGCTGACCGGGAGCGTGGGGTGGCACGTCCCACAGCGTCTGCCCGAGGTCGAAGATGACGGCGCGGATGCTCAATTCAGCCACCTGCCTTTCACCTGACCGACAGCGACCTCGGCGAACGCGTGTCCATAAATGTCTCGGCAGGGTGCCCGAGGCTCGCGGCGTTGGAGCATGTCCCGGAGGTTGACGCCATACTGGTGCTGCCGCGGCCTCCAGTCGTATTGTAGCGGAGCATGGGCCGTGGCAGGGATCGCTTCTGGCGCCGGCGGTCGGTAGCGCGGCGCACTGTGGGGGCGCCTGTGTGGTAGTGCCGCCCCACCGCTCTCAAGGACAGGACCTCGTCTCTAGGCGTGGCTGCTGAGATCCGGACCAGAAGTCCACCGCTCCAGTCTTTAGCCTCGGACTCGGCTTCTTCGCCGAACGGCACATGAAGCAAGTCCAGTGCTCTGGTCTTCAACCACTGGCTACGGAGCGGGGCTGGGGGGCCCGGTGGGATTCGAACCCACGACCATCGGATTAAAAGGCTGCCGCGTTTTTGGGCCGATCTACCGGGTCGCTCCAGATTCGGAGAGTATGCCCCAAAAGGGCTGCAGCGCGTCAGGTCTCCTGGTCGCGAGCCGACGCTTGCCGACCAGAGGATTTTATCTTGACCGTAAGGCACCAGCAAGTGAGCCCTCTGCTTCCCAAGCAGAGGGTCGCGGGTTCGAGCCCCGTCTCCCGCCCCAGATACGAAACCTTGACTTGCAGGCCGCCGAACGTCGGTCTTCCCGTGGAAGCTTAGGGTCACGTCCTATTTGACGTGTCGCTAAGTACGTGATCTGAAGATACGAAATCATGAGCATCTGCCGTGCAAGCAGATGGGCTCGGACGTGTCGACAGCGCACCCTTGCTCACATCCTTGGCAGGACTTCGACCGCGAATTCATCAGCGCAGCGTGTCACTCTCGGCTCTTGTGTCGCCGCTGTTCGTCAGGGCGAGCAGCACGCCCAGAGTGAGCCAGGC
>MGOB01000076.1:16023-21656 GCA_001796995.1 Chloroflexi bacterium RBG_16_68_14
AAGGCAGAACCAGCGAAGTGCGCCGTGCAACAACCAGAACAGTGACGCAAGCGCGACCGCTGCCGCCACGGTCGCCACCGCGAACGTTGCGTCGTTATAGAAGTCGGCGGGAGCCGCGCAATCGCTGGACGCACCGTCATCCCAGACGCGGCGAGAGAGTTCCCAAGCCAGCCACGCTATGCCGCTGATGATTGAGGCCACGGCGGCGAGCGGACGTGCCGACGCTCGAAACTCCGCCCTCTCTTGTCTATGCATCATGCGCCTCCACAGCATTGGATTGTGCATCCAGGGCCACCCCGTGGGCAGCCTCGTATTCGTCGAGCCCGACTACTTTTTGCGTGTCCAAGAACACTTCGTACGACTTGATCTTGCCCCAGACGATCTCGCCGAAGATGACGCCCCTGTTCTCGTAGACCGTATGCCCGTCCGGGCCCAGGACCCGGTCGGTGGCCTTCACGCAGACCGCAATGCTCCACGGAAGCCAGCCAGCGACGACGATTTCCTCTGGCGCGAGCTGCAGCCCCGCTTTGACGAAGCGCCGCAGCCACGCCTCTAGCTCGCCTTTTCCGTGGATGTCCGCGGCCCATGAGCTCTCGCCGGGAAACACGAAGTGGACATCGTCCGCGTAGCTTCTCAGGAGCGGCTTGATGTCACCCTCATTCAAGCGGCGCACGGATCTCCGGATCATCCAGCCGACTATCCATCCGAACATCACTGCCTCCATTCACTGTTGCTAGAGCGATCTATCTATTGCATAATAGACTCACACCGACCGGCTTGCAAGCACCCTCGGGGAGGCTAAATTGGAGACAACCAAAGACCGGATATTGAATGCGACCGCGGAGCTCTTTCGGCGTTACGGATACACGGGAACGGGCATGAAGCAGATAGTGGCGCAGGCAGAGGCGCCTTTTGGCTCCATTTATCACTTCTTCCCCGACGGAAAAGAGCAGTTGGGACGGGACGTTATCCGGCGGTCTGGCGAAATGTACCGGGACCTCTTCGAGACGATCGTCGCTGCCGCTCCGGACGTGCTTACGGGCGTCCAGGACTTTTTCACCGGCGCGGCCGAAGTGCTGCGCCAGAGCGACTACGCCGACGCCTGCCCGATCGCCACTGTCGCCCTGGAAGTTGCCAGCACCAGCGAGCCTCTGCGCGAAGCGACTGCCGATGTGTTCGAGAGTTGGATCGCAGCCGGGGCTGCACGTTTCGCCGCCGCTGGCGTGCCCAGGAGCCAGGCGCGCGAGCTTGCCATCCAACTTATCGCTGTCCTCGAAGGCGCATTCATCCTCTGCAGGGCAACACGCACCACGGAGGCGATGGACGTTGCGTGCGCTCACACGCTGGCGTCACTGCGCTCGGCACTGCCGGCGATTTCGACTACTGCCTAGAAAACCCGCCTCGGACCGAATGAACAGGTCGTTGCTCGACGATGCGTTTGCCCATCATGTTTGGGCGACACTGCGGCTGAGCGATGCGTGCCTCGCGCTCAGTCCTGCGCCGTTGGACGCCGCAGTCCCTGCGACCGACCGCTCCATTCTCGCGACGATGCGCCACGTCATCGGGAGCGACTCCTTCGACCTCTTCGTCGCGAGTGGTGAGCGTGGCTCCTTCATCAGGGCGGACCGGATGGAGCTTGCGGAGCTCAGGGCTGCGATGGAGGACATCGGCACCGGATGGTCGCGACTTCTCGACGAGGGCATCGATGCGGACGCCGTGCTTCGTGAGGTCGACCCTGACGACGGGTACCAGAAGCACGCTCCGATGGGCATCCGTCTGGCGCAGGCGCTGCACCACGGGACCGACCATCGGAGCCAGATCTGCACCGCGCTCACGACGCTCGGGAACCGCCGGCCGTTGACGTGTTTAGCTTCGGCCTGCAGGATGGCCGCGTCGTCGAGGTGCCAGCGCCAACCTGACCACGTCGCCGGTCGTTAACTCATGGAGCCGAACGCTGAGCACGGTTGTTGATGTGCCCGGCTTCGATTCGCGAGACACGCAATGGGACAGGTTTGAAAACCTGTCCGTCCGTGCTCCGGGGGATGTTAGGTCGCCGTTGGGGAACGCATGCGTGCCCACGCGAAGCGCGCGACAGACGCGGATTACGCCGTCACCCTTTAACGAGGGCGTTCGGACATCGACCGCGCTGTCTCAATGTGGGACCGTTATTGTGCTCCGTCTCACGAACACGTCCGCTGGCGGAAGGAAGGCTAGTCGCGCACCGGACTAGTAGTCTCCTGGTGCTAGGTTCGGCTTCTGTAGATTCGGGAGATGCTGTTTCTACAGGCACTAATGGACGAGTCTTCTGGTCGCGAGGCCAGTCCCCTGATCACGAACGCATGCCTCCAAGGCAACGAGATCGTCAGTTTCAGATACAAACTTAGCGTCTGGGGGGCCCGGTGGGATTCGAACCCACGACCATCGGATTAAAAGTCCGCTGCTCTGCCGCTGAGCTACGGGCCCGCAACAGGAGATAGGTGAAGACCAACAGGCCAGCGCGTTGACGGCTAGGGGCCAGCGCCCGTTGCCGTCGCCAGGGCCATTATACCGCACGCCCCTGACGGTTCCGGCTCAACCGCTGGTTCCCAGCGGCCTGGAAAGCCTCTCTTGCCGCCGCGTCCAGCGTATGGGACGTTCGGCACGCCCCATTCGGGCTGAGCGGCAGTCGTCTATCGGGCCCGGCATGCTGTACGTTGGAGGCGAGGTGCCGGAGGTGAGCGAACGAGACGCTGTGCCCGCGCCAGTCTTGAGGAGAACAACATGGCACCACTAATCGCTCCAGCCGTACCCACAGACCGGACGCTCTCGCGCCTGGCCCGCTTGCGGGCCGCCCGCGATGGCGTCCTCTCCCTCTACCTGGACCTGGCCCCAGCCGGTGGCGAGCGGGCCCGCGTCCAGGCGGCCGTCCACGACGCGCTGGAGCCGCTCGACCGGCGGCCTCTGGCGGAGGGGCCCCGTGCCCGTCTGGAGGAGGAACGGCAGCGCGTCGTTCAGTTCGCGCGGGACGAGTTCGAGCTCCACGGCCGGAGCCTGATCGTCTTCTCCTGCGGGCCTCGGGGGCTCTGGGAAGCCTTCCAGTTCCAGCTGCCGGTCCGTCCCCTGGCCCGCTTCACCGACCGACCTTTCGTGGCCCAACTGGCCGCCGTCCTGGACGAGCAGGAGCGGTACGGCGTCGTCCTCCTGGACAAGGAGCGGGCCCGGATCCTCAGCGTCTACCTGGGCCGGGTGGAGCACTGCAGCGAGCTGTCGGACGACTACCCAGGCCGGACGGCCATGGGTGGCTGGGCGCAGGCTCGCTACGCGCGCCACCGGGAAGCGCATCTCCACCGCCACGTCCTCCACGTGGTGGAGGCGGTGCGCGCGGAACTCCGCCGCCGGCCCTTCGACCGGCTCATCGCCGGCGCCCCGGACCAGGCGCTCTCGGCCTTCCTCGGCGTTCTGCCCAGAAGTCTGCGGGCGCGGCTGGTGGGCACCTTCACCGCGGAGCTCTTCGCCTCCGACCAAGAGGTCCTGGATCGGGTTCGCGTCATCGAAGAGGCGGCGCAGCGCCGGGCCGAGGCGGAGCTGGTAGATCACCTGATCGATGCGGCCGGGGGCGGCGGCCTCGCCGTCCTTGGTTGGGACCAGACCTTGCAGGCGTTGGGGGAAGGCCGGGTGCACAAGCTCCTGCTGATGGAGGGCGTGGCTCAGTCGGGCTGGGCCTGCCCCGAAGGGCACTTCGCCGCGGTCGAGGCTGTCGGTGCCTGTCCGGTCTGTGGCCGTGCCCTCCAGGCCGTTGCCGACGCGGGAGAGTGGGCGGTGGAGGCGGCGTTCGACACCGACGCCTCCGTGGAGACGGTCAGGGGAGAAGCGGCCCAGGCCCTGATGCGGGAGCGGGGCGCGGGCGCAGTCCTGCGGTACTGAGGCGAGGGCGATCCCAATGCGCGAAGGCATGCTCTATGAGCGCATGGCCGGTGGCGCCGTGCGCTGCAACGTGTGCGCCTTCCGCTGCATCATCCGCCCCGGCGCCCGCGGCGTCTGCCTGGTGCGACGCAACGTGGACGGTACGCTCTATACCCTGGTCTACGGCCGCACCGTCACCCAAGAGATTGACCCCATCGAGAAGAAGCCGCTGTTTCACTTCTACCCGGGCTCCCAGGCCTACTCCATCGCCACTGTCGGCTGCAACTTCCGCTGTCGCTTCTGCCAGAACTGGGAGATCTCCCAGGCCGTGCGCGACGAGCACTTCATCATGGGGGTGGAGGCCAGCCCCCAAGAGATCGTCCGCGCCGCACAGCAGTGGGGGTGCCGCTCCATCGCCTACACCTACACGGAGCCCACCATCTTCTTCGAGTACGCTTACGATACGGCGCGACTGGCCCACGAGGCTGGCCTGGCCAACATCTTCGTCACCAACGGCTACGAGACGCCCGAGGCGCTGGAGACCATCCGGCCCTACCTGGACGCCGCCAACGTGGACCTGAAGTCCTTCTCCGATGACTACTACAGGCGCATCTGCACGGCCCGGCTCCAGCCGGTCCTGGACACGCTCCTCCTGATGAAGCGACTGGGTATCTGGCTGGAGGTGACGACGCTGATCATCCCCACCCTCAACGACTCGGACGAGGAGCTGCGCGCCCTCACCGCCTTCCTGGCGAAGGAGCTGGGCCCCGATACGCCCTGGCACGTGAGCCGCTACTTCCCGGCCTACCGGCTGGTCGACAAGCCGGTGACGCCGGTCGACACTCTGGAGCGGGCCTGGCAGATCGGTCGCGAGGCGGGCCTCCGGTACGTCTACATCGGCAACGTCCCCGCGGGGGACCAGGAGAATACGCGCTGCCCCCGCTGCGGCGATCTCCTCATCCAACGATTCGGGCTTCAGCTCATCCAGAACCGGCTCCAGGACGGTCGCTGCCCGCGTTGTGAGGAAGCGATAGCGGGCGTCTGGTAGGCTTGGAGGTGGTGACAGCCAGGGAAGCGGCCCCCGCCACGCTCCGACGCCGTCTCGGCCTCCTCGAGACCACCATCGGCGGCATCGGCATCATCCTCGGCGCCGGCATCTACGCCCTGGTGGGCGAGGTGGCGGGGCAGGCCGGCGACGCCATGTGGATCTCCTTCGTGATGGCGGCGGTGATGGCGGCGACCATCGGCCTGAGCTACGCAGAGCTTGCCTCCATGTTCCCCCGCGCCGGCGCCGACTACGAGTACACCCGGCAGGCGCTGGGGCCGCGGGTGGCCTTCGTGGTGGGCTGGCTCATCGTCATCGGCAACCTGGTGGCGGCCGCCGCGGTGGCGCTGGGCTTCGGCGGCTACCTGAACACCTTCTGGGACGTGGGGCCGACGCGCATCGCGCTGGCGGCGCTGGTGGTGGCGACGGTCATCGCCTTCTACGGCATCCGCGAGGCCGTCTGGATCTCCATCGTGCTCACCCTGGTGGAGGTGGGCGGCCTGGTGTTCATCATCGCCATCGGGCTGCCCCACCTGGGAGACATCGATCTGCTGGAGGCGCAGCAGGGGACGCTGGGCATCTTCTCCGGGGCGGCGCTGGTGATGTTCGCCTTCATCGGCTTCGAGCAGATCGCGACACTGGCGGAGGAGACGCGGGACGCCTCGCGCATCATCCCGAGGGCGCTGCTGCTTGCCGTCGCGGCGAC
>MGOB01000076.1:21666-30475 GCA_001796995.1 Chloroflexi bacterium RBG_16_68_14
TCTACCTCTTGGTGGCCATCGCCTCGATCAGCGTCCTGGGGTGGCAGGCCCTGAGCGGCTCCGATGCGCCCCTGGCCGCCGTCGCCTCCGAGGTGCTGGGCGGCCGGGCGGAGGACTTCATCGTCGTCGTCGCCCTGTTCTCGACCGGGAACACGATCCTGCTGCTGCTGGTGGCGGCCTCGCGCCTGATCTACGGCATGGCGGCCACCCGCGCCCTACCGCGTTTCCTGGCCTGGGTGCACCCGGGGATGCGGACGCCGGCGCGGGCCATCGTCCTCGCCCTGGTGGTCTCGGCGGGGTTCGCCCTCTCCGGGGACATCGGCCTGGTGGCGGGAGCGACCAACTTCGCCGTCTTCATCGGCTTCGCGGCGGTGAGCCTCTCCCTCATCGTGCTCCGCTTCACTCACCCCGACCTGCCGCGACCGTTCCGGGTGCCCTTCAGCCTGGGCCGCCTCCCGCTGCTGCCCATCGTCGCCCTCGCCTCGGTCGCGTTCATGACGGCCAACCTGGAGCGGGATGCCCTCCTCATCGGCGTCGGGCTCTTCGTGTCCGGCCTGGTGGCCATGGAGGTGTTCTCGCTCTGGCGTCCGCTCCAGGAGCGGGGCGCCGCCCAGTGAGGAGGCAGCGACGGCGGCTCACTCTGGCGCAGGCGCTGTGCGCTTGTCCCTTCTCCGGCGGGCTCGTAGGGTGGAGGAGAGGCGATGAGGTTCCTGAGCGCGCTGGTAGTCCGTCCCCGCCGGGTGCCGCTGGCCACGCGCACGCTGCTCCGCGACTGGCTGCGGCTGTTCATCAGCATCGGTGGCATCGGCTTCGCCATCCTGCTGGTGCTCCTGCTGGACGGCATTCGCGTGGGCACCGTCGCCAAGTCCACCACCTACATCGACCACGTGGGCGCCGACATCTTCGCCGCCCGCGCGGGGGTGACCAATATGGCGCTGGCCGCCTCGGCCCTGCCGGAGGAGGTGGTGGCCGAGGCCGGCGCGGTGGAGGGGGTGGGGAGGGCGGCGGGCATCCTGCGCATCCCCGTCATCATCTCCGCCCAGGGGGAGAAGCGGCCGGTCACCCTCATCGGCTACGACCTGACGGCCGGCCTGGGCGGCCCGTGGGAGCTCACGGCGGGCCGGGCCATCGAGCGGGATGAGGAGGCGGTCGTCGATAGCGCGCTGGCGGACGATCTGGGCCTGGACCTGGGCGACAGCCTGGAGGCTATCGGGGATACGTTCACCATCGTCGGGTTCTCCGGCCAGACGGCGAACATCGCTGGCAAGCATGTCTTCCTGACTCGACGAGCCGTGCAGGCGGGACTGGGGTTCCCGGGCATCGTCAGCTTTGTGCTCATTCAGGTGGCGCCAGGAGCGGACTCGGAGGCGCTGGCGGCGGCGCTGAACGAGCAGCTTCCGGAGCTGACGGCGACGCCCCGGCAGCAGCTCTCTCAGAACGACCGCGACCTGCTGGGCCGGCTCTTCGTGGCGCCGGTCAACGTGATGGCCACCGTGGGCTTCCTGGTGGGCCTGGCCATCATCGGGCTCACCATGTACACCACTACCGCCGAGCGGCTGCGCGACTTCGGCGTCCTCAAGGCTATCGGCGCCGACAACTGGTTCCTGTTCCGGACGGTCATCACCCAGGCGACCGTCCTGGGCCTGGCGGGCTTCGCGGTAGGCCTGGGGGCGACGAGCCTGGCCGGCCCCTTCATCGTCGGGCTCGTCCCCGATATCGGCGTGACCATCAGGTTCGTGGCGGCGCTGCAGACGCTGGGCGCCGTGGTGGCCATGAGCCTCCTGGGTGCGGTGCTGCCGGTGGTGCGCATCATGCGGGTCGACCCGCTGATGGTGTTCCGGAGCTAGCCGTGGACCGGCAGGGCTCGCCCCTTGTCCTCCAGGAGATCGTGAAGACCTACGGCAGCGGGCCGGCCGCGGTGCAGGCGGTGCGGGGCGTGAGCCTGGAGGTGCGGGCCGGCGAGATCGTGGCCATCGTCGGCCCGTCCGGCAGCGGCAAGACGACGCTGCTCTCCATCGCCGGCTGCCTCCTCCGGCCCACCTCCGGCCGGGTGATCATCCTGGGCCAGGATGTCACCGGCCTGGGCGAGGCCCAGCTCGCCCGCTTCCGGCTGCGCCACATCGGCTTCGTCTTCCAGTCGTTCAACCTGCTGCCGGCCCTCTCCTCCCAGGAGAACGTGGAGATCGCCCTGAACCTGGCGGGCGTCGTCGGGCGTCCGGCCCATGAGCGGGCCCGACAGTTGCTGGACCTGCTGGAGCTGACGCCGCGCGCTCGACGCAGGCCCCCAGACCTGAGCGCGGGCGAGCAGCAGCGGCTGGCCGTCAGCCGCGCCCTGGCCAACCGGCCGGACATCATCCTGGCGGATGAGCCGACGGCGAACCTCGACTCGCGCGCCGGGCACCGGGTGATGGAGCTGATGCGGTCGGCGGTGGAGGCGGGCGAGGCGAAGGGGCTGGTGGTGGTCACCCACGATGTCCGCATCATCGACCTGGCCCATCGGGTGCTGCAGATGGAAGACGGCCTGCTGCGACCTGCATGAGAACCAGGGAGGCTGTTGCCAGGTGAGGGAAGGCGATGTACCATCACCTCGCTGCATGCGCTGACGCGCTAGGGCGACGTCGGCTAGAGACGCAAGGAGGTGCGTAATGGCGACGTACGTGCTCTTGACCCGACTTTCTCCGGAGGCGCTCACCGGCCCGGAATCGGTGGGGGGCCTGAACAGGCAGGTGGAGGATCGCATCAAGCAGCAATGTCCCGCCGTGAGGTGGCTTTCCAACTACGCCCTGCTGGGCCCGTACGACTACCTGGACATCTTCGAGGCGCCGGACAGCGATACGGCCAGCCAGGTGGCGCTGCTCATCCGCTCCTTCGGCCACGCCACCACGGAGACGTGGGTGGCCACGCCCTGGGACCGGTTCGTGGAGCTGGCGGAGGGCCTGAAGCGCTAGGGCCGGCGCCAGCCTCGACAACGTCCGGCTTCTGGAGCCAGAGCAAGCCGCTCCGGCGGCCGATAGGGAAAGGGCGTCAATGAAGTGAGGACGCCTGCGCCAGACGTCTCTGCTAGTGCGTTGAGGTAAGGCTGCTTTCCGTCCGCAGCTCTTCCCGATCTATGTGGATCTCCTCGGGCGCCTCGATGCCCAACTGCACGCGGCCTCGGCCGATGCTCAGGACCGTGACGAACACGTTGTCCCCGATCCAGATGCCTTCGTGCGTCTTGCGGCTAAGGACTAACATCCTGCTCCTTCTCTTTTCCACCACCCAGGCGTGGCAGAGTACCCAGCCCCGCCGATCGCATAGGCGCGGGTATACTTTATGTTTTATTGTAGCACGGGGAGGGGGCTCTTAGGGAGAGTAGGGGCGAGCGGGTGCTCGCCCTGGGCGACCGGACGGTCGCCCCTACGGGCCGGGCGACGCGGCGTCATCAAGTTGCATGGGCACTAGGCGACCTGCTGTATATCTACGGCGTTCGCCTTCACACAGTTACGGCCGGCCTGCTTGGCCGCCAGGAGGGCGGCGTCCGCCACGTCCATGAGCTGATCGGTGCTCACCGTGTCTCCCTGGGAGACGCACACCCCGATGCTGATGGTGCAGACGCCTAGCCGAGCCACCTGCTCGCGCAGTCGCTCTGCCAGGCGCAAGGCGTCCTGCAACGTCACGTCCGGGACGATGATCACGAACTCGTCACCGCCGTAGCGGCCCACCAGGTCGGGTTCGCGTACCACCGTCGAGAGCACTTGGCCAAGCTGCTCCAGCATGGCGTCGGCCGCCAGGTGTCCATAGTGGTCGTTGTATCGCTTGAACCGGTCGACATCGACCATGAGCAGCGCCAGGTTCTGCTCTCCCTCGCGGGCCCGCTGCAGGCGCTGGACCAGCACCTCCTCCAGGCCGCGACGGTTCAGGAGGCTGGTGAGGGGGTCGGTCCGGGCCGCCTTGGATATGCGGCGCCGCAGCCGCCGCTCGCTGCCGGTATACGCGGTCAGGTTATACATGGCCAGCAGCATGATGATGGCGGCCACCCCCATATCGGGGGCAGGCACGTCCAGGCCGCGGAGCTGGAGCCCCACGCCTACGCCCGTGTAGTTGACCATCAGCCAGAACGCGTAGTAGCGGGCAACGGGGTAGTAGAGGAACATCACGCCCACCATGATGAAGAAGTAGACGCCATAGATGGGGTGAAGGGGATGGCCGACGGCGATGAGGCCGAGGGTCACGGCGACCGTGTCCAGGAACGGCGTGGCGTAGGCCGAGGCCAGGGGGAGGGGCTCGCGGGTCAGCTCGTGCCAGATGTACCAGGTGTAGTAGAGGTGGTAGGCGACCAGGAAGCCTTCGCTGGCGGCAAACCACGCCGGGTCCACGCTGACCACGCCAACGAGCGTGAGCAGGGCGTAGAGAGCTATGAGCAGCCAGCGGAGCGCTAGCTCCTCCAGTTGGAACCGGCCGTCGGCGACCGAAGGATCGTAGATCGTCCCCTGCTTAGCCATTCTTGGAGAAGTATCGGTAGGGAAATCCCGCACTTTGCCTGCATTCCGGCCTTTCGTGCACCGTTAGAATGGAGAGGTCATGACGGAGGAGACGGTTTCTCCGGGCGCGCGGGAGCTGCCCGCGCCCGGAGAGCCCATCGAGCTGTCCACCCGGCGCGGCCCGCTGCGCTGCCTCTACCACCGAGGCCGACGCGGCGCCGGGGCCGTCCTGCTGGTGGGCGGCATCGACGGTGGCTTCGACGGCCCGGCCGACCGCATCTACCCGGCCCTGGCGGAGGAGCTGTCGCGCGCGGGGATCGGCGCTCTCAGGATGAGCTTCCGCATCCTGCGCGCCCCGGGGCCTATCGAGGAGGGCGTCTTCGACGTGCTGGCGGGGGTAGAGTTCCTGTGTCACGAGGGCGCCGGATCCATCGCTTTGGTCGGCCACTCCTACGGCGGCGCCGTGGCCATCGAGGCGGCGGCCCGCTCGCCGGCGGTCTCGGCGGTGGTGGCGCTCAGCACCCAGACGGCCGGCGCCCAGCGGGCCGCCCTGGTGGCGCCGCGACCGTTGCTCCTGGTGCACGGCGCCCAGGACCGACGACTGTCGCCCCAGTGCTCGCGGCAGGTCTACTCCTGGGCGCGGGAGCCGAAGGAGCTGGTCATCCTGGAGGGGGCCAGGCATAGCCTGCGCCAGCGGCGCGAGGAGCTGCGCCAGTTGCTGGTGACCTGGCTGCGCCAGCGCCTGGCGGCGGCCGGCAGGCCGATACAAACCAAGGGCAGCGGAGCGCCGCCTTAACGATAGCAATGGCGAAGGAAGTCCGCGCCCGTAACCTGGCCCTGCTCACTGAGGAGGAGATGGAGGAGCGCCGCCCCATCCTCCTCGCGGGCATCCAGCAGTACAACGGGGGCTATTTCTTTGAGGCGCACGAGACCTGGGAGGAGCTGTGGCTGCCCAGTCCCTGGCCCATGCGCCGCTTCCTCCAGGGGATGATCCAGCTGGCCGCCGCCTTCGTCCACCTGGCGCGCCACGAGTACCCCGGCACCATCCGCCTGCTCGACCGCGCCGTCGAGAAGCTGGAGGCCTTTTCGCCCCAGTACCTGGGCATCGACGCCGCCCGGCTGGCGTCCGAGGCGCGCCGCGCCCGCGACGAGCTGCGCGCCCTGGGTCGGCAGCGTTTCCGGGAGTGGGACCAGAGCCGCATCCCACGAATTCACCTAGTCGAGGGCGGCGAGGAGCAGGGCGCGCCTGGCGGCTGAGGTGAGCGCTAAGCGAACGGCCCTGTTTCATACAAGGCGGCATGGCTACGATGAGATAACCATGCGTTCCCTTCGCTTCGTTGTGCCGATGGTCTGGGCGCTGCTCGCCGTCCTCGTCGCCGCCTGCAACGGCAACGGCGGCGTCGCCTCGCCCACCGCCACCTCGACGGCCGGCACAACCGAGGCGCCGACGCGGGAGCCGGGCGCCCGCCTCTCCACGGTGGAGATCGTGCGGAAGCTGCGGCCCTCCGTGGTGCAGGTGGTCACCGAGGGGGCGCAGCTCAACGTGTTCGGGGAGCTCGTCCCTTCTCGCGGCCTCGGCACCGGCGTCATCATCGACGCGGAGGGCCTTATCGTCACCAACAACCACGTCGTGCGGGTTGGTGACGCCCTCGCCAGCCGCATCACCGTCACGCTCGCCGACGGGCGCACCCTGTCCGCCTCGGTGGTGGGAGCCGACCCCCAGACCGACCTGGCGGTGCTGAAGATCGACGCGCAGGGCCTGACGCCGGCGGAGCTGGGCGATGTCTCCGCCCTGCCCGTCGGGGCCGACGTGGTCGCCATGGGCTTCGCCCTGGGGCTGGAGGGAGACCCCACGGTCACCCGTGGCGTGGTGAGCGCCAAGAACCGGACCATCCAGGAGCAGTCTGTCTCCATCAACGACGCCATCCAGACGGACGCCAGCATCAACCCCGGCAACAGTGGCGGACCGCTGGTCGATGACCGGGGCCGGGTGGTGGGGATCAGCACCGCCATCATCCAGGGCGGCGAGAATATCGGCTTCGCTATCTCCATCGACCTGGTGAAACCCATCGTCGAGGAGCTGATCCGGAACGGTCGCGTGGAGCGGGGGTTCCTGGGCGTGCGCTTCACGGACATCACGCCCAGCCTGGCCCGCAACCTTGGCCTCCCCGCCGAGGAGGGCGTCGGCCTCGCAGAGGTAGTAGCGGGCTCCCCGGCCGATGAGGCCGACCTCCGACCGGAAGACATCATCATCGCCCTGGGGGATACCAAGATCAGGAACAGCGGCGACCTGCTGGAGGCGCTGCGCCGCCATCGCGCCGGCGAACGGGTGAAGGTGCGCTTCTATCGCGACGGCGACGAGCAGGAGACCGAGGTGACGCTGGGCGCTCAGCCGGAGTAGAATGGCACAAGCATGAGCACGCTGGACCGGGTGCCGCGCGCCGTCGGCCTGGCTGGCGCCGCCTTCGCTGGCCTCTACGCCTACGCCTGGTATGCCGCCCGCCGCTTCGAGGACCTGGAGCCCGAGTCGGCCGGCGCGCCGGGCAGCTTCCTGGAGGTGGACGGCGTGCGGCTCCACTACGTAGAGGCGGGTCGGGGCGAAGAGGTCCTGCTCATCCACGGCCTGGGCGCTTCTACGTTCAGCTTTCGCTACGTCATCCCGGAGCTCGCCCAGCGCTATCGGGTCGTCGCCCTGGACCTGAAAGGCTTCGGCTATTCGGGGCGGCCATCCGGCGATTACTCGCTCACAGCGCAGGCGGCGCTGGTGCGGCGCTTCATGGATCAGCTGGACATCGAGCGGGCGGTCGTGGTCGGCCATTCGATGGGCGGCGCCGTGGCGATGCGGCTGGCGCTGGGTTATCCGGAGCGGGTATCGCGGCTGGTGCTGGTCGGTAGCGCCACCGACCAGGAGCTGCGGCACGGCCTTCGCTTCGGGCGCTACCTCCGACCGTTCCTGCCGCTGGCCGCCCTCTTTACCCTGCACCGCCAGAGCTTCCGGCGCCTCTCGCTGCGTAGCGCCGTGCACGACCCGGCCCACCTGACGCCGGAGGTGCTCGACGGCTATTTCCGCCCATCGCGGATGAAGGGTCATCTGCGGGCGCTGGGCGCGCTGGCGGCGCACCGCCGCCGCGACGAGCCGCTGGCCCCGGAGCGCATCCTGCAGCCCACGCTGCTCCTCTGGGGTGAGCACGACCGCTGGCTGCCGCCTTCGCAGGGGGAGGAGCTGGCGCGCCGCATCCCCAACGGGAGGCTGCTCCTGGTGCCCAGCGCCGGCCATCTGCCCCTGGAGGAACAGCCCGACTTCTGCAACCGGGCGCTCCTGGAGTTCCTCGCCTCGCCCCAGCCGGCCGCCGCGCCCCTGCGGCCGGGGTCAGAAGCGAAGCTGGAGACGCCGAGCTAGGAAGCGTAGGCGCGAGTTCGTCTCCTCCTGGTTGACAAAGGAGCGTATAATAGTGCTACCCCCGCCGTACTGGGCAGCATGCTTTTCACGAAGGCGGCGAAATGAAGCGATACGGAGCGCTATCTGCGAGTGCCGTGGGCAGCGCGGCGGTTCGCGGGGCCTTAGCCGTAGCAGCCCTTTCCGCTCTCTTCCTGATCGGGCTGCTGGTTCCGGGCGCCACCGAGGGCTCCGGGCCCTTCAACGTGAACGGCAGCGTGGCCAGGCTCCGCATCTCCTACGACGGCGGCTGCACGCCGGGGCAACTGGACACCAAGATCGATTCTGGTAAGATCAGCGCTTCACAGCAAAAACTTATCGAACTCATCAACAATGGCGATGTCTACGGCTGCACCGGCACGGCGCAGCACCCCTTCGCCCTGATCATCGGCACAGAGCTCTTCTCCGCCGCGAACGTCAGCACCGTCACGACGGAGTGGATGACTCCCACCGAGCAGCCCAGCCTCACTCTGGAGGTGGAGGATTGCTTCAGCCCGGACTTCCCTGCCTTCGGCGAGATCTATGTCGGAGCGGAGCTGATGAGCTACAGCGGAAAGAGCTGCGACGGCGTCGGCGGGGCGACGGACTACTTCACGATCAGCCAGCGGCCGTCGCCGCCGGACAAGACCGGACACGCCATCGGCAGCTTCGTCCGCGCCCAGGGCCGGCTGCTGCTGGTGGCGCGGTCGCGGCCCAGGTACACGGGCGGCACGACGACCGGCCCGGCCCAGCACGATGTGGGCAGCCTGGTGCGCAGCCCCATCACCTACCTCACCTGCCGCGTGCGGATGAAGCAGACGGTCGCCGCCGGCCTGGACGAAGTCGAGTCCCGCTCCCGTTGCTACGCCATCCTCGAGACAGGGTACGGCATGTCTCCAGCGGCCCCGCACTGGCCCGACGATCCCCCCGCCCG
>MGOB01000076.1:30507-31301 GCA_001796995.1 Chloroflexi bacterium RBG_16_68_14
CAGCCCATCGACGCCAGCATGCCTCTGACGGGCTTGATCCCCACCTTCTACCATGACATCTCCACAGGCACGATTAATGAGGGGACCGGGCAGGTCGAGCTCACCATGGGAATCCAGGGCGTCAACTGCTTCGAATTCGTGGCGGGCAGCCTGTGGGTGAAGGTCACGCAGCAGATCACGGTGGGCACCAAGCAGCCCTTGAAGGAAGGTGATCCCGTCGCAAAGCTTACCGGGACATCCTATATCTCGCTCTACACAAACTCCACCTGCGCGGAGCCATGGAGCTTGCGCCTCGGCCCCGAGAACAACGTCGAATCGGCCGCTCTGGTGCCCAGCAGGGACACGGACGGCGACGGCTGCAGCGACTATGAGGAGCTGGGCGACGACGCAATGAAGGGCGGCAAGCGCGACCCGTTCAACCGTCACGACTTCTACGATTTCAGCGGAAACAAGTACATCGACGCGCCGAACGACATCCTGCAGGTCATGTTGCGCTACACGGCCAACCCGGTGTTGCCCTACTCCGCTGCTGCTGATCGGGGCTCAACGCTCGGACCCAGCGCGTGGAACAGGAAAGGTCCGGATGGAAGGATCGACGCCCCGAACGATATCATCGGGGTCAAGTTTCAGTACCAGCACGACTGCCGGGCGGCGCCCTGAGTGGAGGATGGGAGGGGGAGCGGGTCGGAGCGCCCCGAGCATCGGGGCGCTCCGACCTTTCACCTTCCGTGCTCCCTGCGTCGGAGAGGTCAGCTCCGGCGTCGCTACGCCTGCAAGCGCGGGTAGCCACTCCG
>MGOB01000076.1:31324-39338 GCA_001796995.1 Chloroflexi bacterium RBG_16_68_14
CTGTCGGACGATGTCGCCGTCCAGCACGGCACCGATAAAGATGGTGTGGTCGCCGCCGGCGCAGCGGTCGGCAACGGCGCACTCCAGGTAGGCCAGGCAGCCCTCCAGCACGGGCAGGCCACCGGGGCTCAGACGGTAGGCGGCGCCGCGCAGCCGGCCCTGCTGCGGCTCGCCCCTGGTGGCGAAGACCTGCGAGATCTCCTGCTGGTCGCCCGCCAAGATGTTCACGCAGAACCGGCCGCCCCGGTGGAGCTCCTTGTGGGCGTAGGCCTGCTTGTCGACGCAGACCAGCAGGAGCAGCGGGTCGAGGGAGACGGAGGCCAGGGCGTTGGCCGTGATCCCGTGGAGCCGGCCATCGATTGCGGTGGTCACCACGGCGACGCCGGTGGCGAACTGGCCCATGATCTGGCGATAGCGGGCGGCGTCGATGCCCATGGCGGTCTCCTACTCTAGTCCCCGGAGGAACTCGATGAGCGCGGCATTGACCTCGGCCGGGCGCTCCTGCTGCGTCCAGTGACCGCAGCCCGGCAGGAGCACCACGTCTCGCAGGTCCGGCACGTGCTCCTTCATCGCATCGATGCTGGTGAAGCTGAGCACGGGGTCGCGGTCGCCGGCGATGAACAGCGCCGGCTGCGAGACCTTCGCGCCGGCCAGCTGCGGCAGCTCCTCCCAGTCGCGGTCCATGTTGCGGTAGCGGTCAAGCCCTCCCCGGAAGCCGGTGCGCTCTAATTCGCTGACGAAGTAGTCCAGGTCCTCCTCCGTGAGCCAGGAGGGGAGCTGTTCCGGCTCCGGCATGCCGTCCAGGAACTTCGCCTCCTTCGGCTTCTGCGATAGGGCCGCTCCCGGGGGCGCGTCGCCCGAGACGGCGTACAGGAACATGCGCATCGTCCTGCGCACGTCCGCCTCCAGCTCCGCCTCCGCGACGCCGGGCTCCTGGAAGTAGAGGATGTAGAAGAAGCTGTCGGCGAAGACCTGCTTGAAGAGCTGGGTGGGCGGCATCGGCCCGCGCTGGAAGAACGGCACGCTCATGCCGACCACGGCGCGTACGCGTTGCGGGTACAGGATGGCGCAGTTCCACGCAATGGGGGCGCCCCAGTCGTGCCCGACCACGACGGCGCTGCTCTCCCCGAGGGCGTCCAGCAGGCCAACCACGTCCGCCGTCATGTTCCGCATGCTGTAGCTCTCGATGGCCTCCGGCGCGTCGGTGTGCCCGTACCCGCGCAGGTCGGGCGCGACGGCATGGTAGCCGGCGGCCGCCAGCGCCGGGAGCTGGTGCCGCCAGGAGTACCACGACTCCGGGAAGCCGTGCAGCAGCACTACCAGGGGGCCTTCTCCCTGCTCCGCGATGTGCATGGCGATGCCGTTCGCCTCGATCGTGAGATGTGTGATGTCAGCCATGGTACCCTCCTCGTCACTGCGTCAGAGCCTGATCGGGAGATTATCCGCTAAAACGTTCCCTGCGCGCAAAGCGGTTACCGGCGCCTTGGACAAAGCTCCGTCGGTGCCCTATCATGCCAGCGATGGTCACCTCGGCGGGAAACTGGGAGGCGGAGCAGCTCGAGAAGAGCCTGTCGCGGCGGGTGCGGGGGGGCTTTGGCGCCTACTGGGTGGCCGGTTCCCGTCCTCAGGAGCCGCCGCCGGTGCCGCCCATCGCCCTCACCGGTGGCATCCCCGACGCCGACACGCTGCCCATCCAGGAGCTGATGGAGGCCTCGAGCAGCGTGCTGCGTCGCGAGGGGCAGGATGCCCTCCGCTACGGCGGCCACCAGGGCCACGTGGGCCTGCGCGACTGGCTGGCCCAGGAGCTGGGCCGCCGGGAGGGCTTGTCCCTCACCGCCGACAGCTTCACCATCACCAATGGCATCTCCGGCGCGCTGGTCAACGTCTGCGAGACGTTCCTGGACGAGGGCGACGTGGGCCTGGCCGAGTCGCCCACCTTCCCCGGCGGGGCGGGCGCCATGCAGAACTGCCTAAGTCAGGTCGTCGGCGTCCCCCTGGACGAGGACGGCATCATCCCGGAAGCGCTGTCTGAGACTATCGAGCGCCTGAAGGGGGAGGGGCGTCGAGTAAAGCTGCTCTACACCACGCCCAACTTCCAAAACCCCACCGGGACCACCATGACGCTGGAACGGCGCCAGGCCGTAGTGGAGGTCTGCCAGCGCCACGGCGTGCTCATCGCCGAGGACGACGCCTACGGCGACATCCGGTTCGAGGGGGAGCGGCTGCCCTCCCTCTTCGCCCTGGCCGGCGGCAAGGGGGCCGTCTACCTGGGCACCTTCAGCAAGACCATGGCCACCGGCCTGCGGGTGGGCTGGGTGCTGGCCGACGAGCTGGTGATCGAGGCGCTGCTGCGGACGCGGTTCGACCTGGGCACCAGCCCCTGGCTCCAGCGCACCGTCCTGGAGTTCGTCTCCACCGGGCTCCTGGAGCACCACCTGGCGAAGGTGAACGAGGTGTACCGCAGCAAGCGGGACGCCATGCTGGCGGCGCTCGACGAGCGCTGCGGCCGCTACGCCAGCTGGGGCCGGCCGGAGGGCGGCTACTTCCTCTGGCTCACCCTGGCGGAAACGGTCGAACCCGCTGCCCTGGCCGAGGCCGCCCGGCGCCTGGGTGTGGCCTACGTGGGGGGCCCCGCCTTCCACCTGGACGGCGGGGGTCAGCGCTCGATCCGGCTCGCCTACAGCTTCGTCCGCGAGCAGGAGATCCCGGAGGCGATCCTCCGCCTGGGCCGCGCCCTGGAGGAGGCGGCCCGGAGCGGGGCCAAGTAGGCTTAGGCGGTCCTCAAGGAGAAACGGGAAGGAGCGTCCCATGCCCGCACCGAGTCGTCCTCTTCCCCGGCCGTTCAGCTACCACTGGGGTAACGGCCGCGTCGTGGAGGAGGCTTCCTACACCGGCCGCCACCACGAGCCGGCTATCCAGCTCCTCGAGTATGACGATGGGGAGGCCGCTGGGAGCTGGTCGATCCGCTTCTGTTTCTACAACAAGGAAGGGCGCTTCCAGCGGTCGCCCCTCGTGGTCAGCGAAGACGAGTTGGAGGGGCTGCGGGCGACGCTGGCCCAAACCCCTCGCCTGCGCGCCCTGCTCAGGCGGCTCGTCCAAGAGGACTGACCAGACGACGATGGTGCAGGCGTGAGCAGCTGGCTGGACCGACCCGGATACGTGGCGCTCGTGGCCTTCGTCGCCGGCGCGGCCGTCGCCGGTCTCGTCCTCTTCTTCGTCCTGAGGGGCGGCGGCGATGGGGACAGCGGTGGGCAGGCGAGGGCCACGACCACGGCGGAGACGACACCGGCCGCTACTTCCACCGCCGAGGGCACGCGCGTGGCCGGGACTATTACCCCCACGCCGGGGCCGCCGGCTACGGCCACGCCGGTCCGCTCTCAGGACCCCGACGAGGCGCTCACTGCCTTCATCCGCGAGGAGTTGGACGCGGAGCACATCGGCGAATGTCCCCAGCAGCCGGCCCCCGGCGGTTCGCCGGAGGGCATCTGCTCGGTCGAGCTGTACCGGAGCGAGGAGCTGGTGACGTTCACGCTGGGCGTGCCCTTCAGCGAGGGCATCGGTGAGGCCGTGCTCACCCGCGGTGAGGACGGCTTCTGGTCGGTGGACTTCGTCGAGTTCGCTCCCCTGGGCGAGAGCATCGTCCTCGGTTCGCAGGCGGTGGTCTTCGGCGCCGGTAGCTGCCTCAACTTCCGCGAGGAGGCCAGCCTCTCCTCCGAGGTGCTCTGGTGCCTGGTGGACGGCACGAGCGGCCCGGTGGCGGAGGGCCCCGTCCAGGCCGACGGGATCACCTGGTGGCGGCTGGAGGGCCTGGGCTGGGCCAGCGCCGAGTTCCTGATGCCGGTGGGAGAATGAACTGTCGCACTTGGGCCAGAGTGGACATGGAAGCTTCTGGCTGCTTGGGAGGAACGCTTCTCCAACAAGGGGCGCTCGGAACCAATTCCGTTGCGCCTGGTCTGCGGGCCGGACAGACCTTCAGGTCTGTCCGGCCCTAGTCTCGCAGCGTCGCGTTTCCTGTATACTAGCCTACATCTGACGTTCAGAGGTCATTCCCCTCAGGGAGGCATCGATGGCCGGCCCGCTCGCGGGCGTCCGGATCCTGGAGTTCACCGAGATCATCGCCGGGCCCTTCGCTGGCATGCTCCTGTCCGACATGGGGGCGGAGATCATCAAGGTGGAGCCGCCGGAGGGCGAGCCCTGGCGCCTCTTCGCCCAGTTCGTCCCCACGGAGAGCCGGACCTACATCTCCCTCAACCGCGGCAAGCGCAGCCTGGCCCTGGACTTGGCCAGGCCGGAGGCCCAGGAGGTCATGTGCCGGCTGGTGCTCGACATGGACGTGGTGCTGGTCAACTACCGGCCGGACGTCGCCTCCAAGCTGGGCATCGATTACGAGACGCTGTCCGCCCTCAACCCGCGCCTCATCTACTGCGATAACACCGCCTTCGGCCGCAGGGGCTCCCAGGCCCACCGGCCCGGCTACGACATCATCGTCCAGGGGCTGAGCGGGGTGATGGCGACCGAGGGCAAGACCCAGGACGGGATACCGCTCCTGAACGCCATCCCCGTCGCCGACTACTCCACCGGCATCATGATGGCCTGGGCCGTCTGCGCCGCCCTCTTCGTCCGGGAGCGCACCCCGACTCGTCGGGGCCAGAAGATCGACACGACGCTCCTGGGCAGCGCGCTGGCCGTCCAGAACGTTCACTTCCAGCTGGTGGAGTCGGCGGACCGGGAGTGGCGGGACGCCTTCCTGGAGCGGCTGGGGCAGGCCCGCGAGGACGGGGCGGAGTACGAGGAGCTGCGCAAGTCCCTCCTCTCCGTGCGCCCCCTCCAGGCCATCGGCAACATCCACTACCGCGTCTACAAGACCAGGGACTCCTACGTCGTGGTCGGCGCCCTCAGCGCCGCGCTGCGCAAGAAGCTCTGTGCCGCCATCGGCGTCGAGGACCAGCGCATCGATAACCCGGACTGGGACCCGACGCTGCCCGCGTCCCGCGAGTACGCCCTGGGGCTGGTCGAGCAGGCGGAGGCGATCTTCAGAGAGCGCACCACTGACGAGTGGCTGGCGCTGTTCGACGAGTGTGGGGTGCCCGCCGGGCCCTTCAAGTTCACCCAGGAGCTGCTCGATGACCCCCAGGTAGTGGCCAACGACCTCCAGGTGACGGTGGAGCACTCGCTGGTGGGGACGGTGCACATGGTGGGGCCGCCCCTCCAGATGAGCGAGACGCCCCTCCAGGTGCAGGGCCCCTCCCCCGCCCTGGGCCAGCACACGGACGAGATCCTCTCGTGTCTTGGGTACAGCGCCGGGGAGATCGCTTCCATGCGGGAGGCGGGAGTGATACGATAGGTCCACGTAGCGTCCTACCGCGTTTTACAGGCACTAGCCGCACCACTTAAGGCAAGTCAACGGAGGTCTAAGTTATGCCTAGGTCAGGCCAGTCCATCGACCTGGATCTGTCAGAGCTTCTGGCTTGGATCGACAAGGGTGAGCTAGCTATTCCTGATTTCCAACGGAGTTTCGTATGGCCCTCCGGCGCCACGGCCGAACTGGTCGCTTCCATTGCCTCCGATTATCCCGCGGGAACGCTCTTGCTACTAGAGAACACTGGGCAATTCACGCCCCGCCCCTTTGATGACGGACCTGCAGCCACGCCTTCTCCGCGGTACCTGGTCCTTGACGGACAGCAGCGCTTGACGGCGCTGTACCACGCGTTATACGGGCGCGGCAAGTCGAGGTTCTTCGCCCATTGGAAAAAGCTCCTGGACGACGACGCTACCTTCGATGACGATGCTATCGAGATCAGAAAGGCTACGGCGAAAAAGCCAGCAGACGAAGATGAGCTGTTTCCATTGTCTGAGGTCTATGGTGGTGCAGGGGCGGTGCGGTGGCTGCTGTCCAAGAAGGATGTACAGTTGCAGACCACGCTGGACAGTCGCTTCAGGAGGAGATGGATTGAATCCATCGAGAAGTATCGTTTCCCAGTCGTAATGCTGCGGGGCGACACCCCGATGGAGGCCGTTTGCACGATTTTCGAGACGCTGAATCGCACGGGCATCAAGTTGACTGTCTTTGAGCTCCTGACGGCGAAGCTGCGTCCGCATGGTGTAAACCTCAGAGACAACTGGGCAGCCACGCTTGAAAGAAGCGACATCATTGCAAACTTCCAAGTTCAGCCGGAGGATTTCCTGAGGATCCTTGGAATTCTGGTCAGCCCCAAGAACAACGACGCAGCTAAGCCCAAGGCACTGCTAAAGCTAACTGCTACCGACATATCGACCTATTGGCTGAAAGCAGAGGAGGGCCTCTCGGAGGCCCTTGATCTGCTTGCGACCTCCTGCGGTGCTATAGAATGGCGGCGTATCCCATATCCTGCGCTGGGAATCCCAATCGCGGCCGCATTCACTATTCAACAAACACGCGGCGCCCAGAAAGGGGCCGCCAAGCAGCGCCTTCGTCAGTGGTTTTGGTGCTCCACCTTTTCAGAGGCGTACGAAAGCGGGCAAAGCACCAAAATGGTTTCGGACAGTAGGGAACTCACCCAATGGCTGGCGGGCGGTTCGCCACCGAAAGTTGTGGCCGATTTCAACTTTGAGCCCTCCGAGTTGCTGGAGGTGACAGCTCCAGGCACGGCCCGGTACAAAGGAATCATTTCGCTAATGTTGGCACGCAGACCTCACGACTTCCATGACGACAAAGAGATCACTCCGGAGCGCGTGAGGGCGGGCGAGGTCGACGACCATCACGTGTTCCCGCGTAAGTACCTTAAGACTACAGGTCAGCTCGACGCTGCAGACTGTATCTTGA
Source organism: Chloroflexi bacterium RBG_16_68_14 (assembly GCA_001796995.1). Taxonomy (GTDB): domain Bacteria; phylum Chloroflexota; class Dehalococcoidia; order DSTF01; family RBG-16-68-14; genus RBG-16-68-14. The sequence goes on from MGOB01000076.1 coordinate 38,127, forward strand.
ATCATGCGCTCATAGACCGCGCCACCAACAAGCGAATAGGCGATAACGCGCCGTCTGTTTACATCGCTGAGATACAAAAGCACTGGGACGACCAAGCCGTCAGGCGATTGCTTGAATCACATCTGCTTCCATACGAGCCTCTCGTCAAGAATGATTTCAAAGAGTTCCTTACTCAGCGACAGCAGCTCCTTCACGACGCTATCAAACAAACGGCTCAAGGGCCTTAGTCACAAGTCCCTTGAAGAGAAGTCGCCTACTACAACCGTGATCCGCTAGCCATGCGCCAGAAGCTGTCGTTCGAGGGTGCGTTTGCGCGGGGAGCCCGGGAGCTTCCGGTTCGCTATCTGCCTTTCGAGGTGCCGCCCGGCGTCCGCCGGCTGGAGGTGTCCTACCACTTCGCGCGCTCGGAGCCGCAGCCGGAGGGCGAGCCGGACGACGTGGTGGACATCGGCGTCTTCGATGCGCGCGGCATCGACTTCCTGGCGGGCGGCTTCCGGGGCTGGACCGGCAGCGCCCGCCGGAGCTTCTTCATCACGCCCCAGGAGGCGACGCCAGGCTACATCCGCGGGCCCCTCATGCCCGGCCAGTGGCACATCTTCCTCGACTACCGCATCCACCACTCAGAGGTCCTTCCCTACTGGGTGCATGTCAACCTCGACATCGATCCGGAGGAGGGGTTGCAGGCGCCGGCGGCGGAGCCCGAGCCCGTGCTCCGTCGCGCCTCCGCCTCGCCTCGCACGGGCCCCGGCCGCTGGTACCGGGGCGACTTCCACTCCCACACCGTCCACAGCGACGGCTACAACTCCATCGACGAGTACGTCGTCGAGGCGCGGCGCGTCGGCCTCGACTTCCTGGCCATCACCGACCACAACACCTGCTCCCACTTCGAGGAGATCGCCCAGCGGCCGGCGGGTGACGGCCTGCTCCTCATCCCCGGTGAGGAGGTGACCACCTTTAGGGGCCACGCCAACGTCTGGGGCGTCGGCTGCTGGGTGGACTTCCGCTGCGGAGACGACGCGGGCATGCAGCGGGTAGTCGATTTCGTTCACGACCGGGGCGGGCTGTTCTCGCCCAACCACCCCAAGCGCGGCTATCCCTGGAAGTTCCCCGGTGTGCGCGGCTATCGGGTGGTGGAGGCCTGGCAGGGGCCCTGGCGGCTGTACAACGCGGAGTCGCTCGACTTCTGGGAGCGGCGGCTGCGCGAGGGCGAGC
>MGOB01000076.1:39374-41974 GCA_001796995.1 Chloroflexi bacterium RBG_16_68_14
TCCCGCCCGCCGTCTTCATCCACCCCTGGACGCTGGGCAACCCCTGCACCTGGGTGTACGCCCACGGCCCGCTCGACGAGGCCGCGGTCCTGGACGCCGTGCGCGCCGGCCACGTCTTCGTCTCCGAGGACCCGACGGGGCCGTTCCTGGAGCTGACGGCGACCTGCGGAGACAAGTCCTACCTCATGGGCGGCGCTATCGAGGCGCCGCCGGGCACACCGGTGCGCTTCCAGCTCAGCTATCGCGGCCCGGCGGAGAAGAAGCTGCGCCTGCTGCGCGACGGCGAGCTGTGGCAGCAGGTCGTCGCCGAGCGCGAGGAGACAACCCTCGAGTTCGAGCTGCCGCTGGACGCGCGGTGCTACGTGCGGGCGGAGGCGATGGGCTTTCGCGGCCAGCCGGAGCGCGGCGAGGTGGTGCACGCCATGACCAACCCGATCTACCTGGCGCCGAGCGAGGCGTAGCCGTGGCACAGACAGTCGAGCCCGGCCGCTGGCGCCTGATCCTGGTGCCGCACATGCATTGGGCAACACAGCCTGTCACCCTGAGCGCAGCGAAGGGTCTCTTCGCCCTGAACACGGAGCTCACCCATGCTCGATAGGCTGTTGCCCGAGGAGGAGAGATTCCTCGCTTCGCTCGGAATGACGGAAAGGAGTGATCGCGGCTAGCGATGGTGCCGTCTAACCAGTCATCCGCTCGCTGGCGGATCATGCTCGTCCCGCACACCCACTGGGACCGGGAGTGGTACTTTCCTTTCCAGCGCTATCGCACCCGCCTGGTCGGCTTCTTCGACCTGCTGCTGGAGATCCTTGAGCGCGACCCCGAGTACAAGCACTTCATGCTGGACGGCCACACCATCCTGGTCGAGGACTACCTGGAGGTGCGCCCGGACCGGCGCGAGCTGATCGAACGCTACGTGCGCGAGGGCCGGCTCACCGTCGGGCCCTGGTACGTCATTCCGGACGAGTTCCTGCCCTCGGGCGAGGCGCTGGTGCGCAACCTGCTGCGCGGCCATCGCGTGGCCAGCGATCTGGGCGGCGTGATGGGCGTGGGCTACCTGCCCGACCCCTTCGGCCAGATCGCCCACCTGCCCGCCATCCTGAGCGGCTTCGGCATCGAGCGCTGCGTCTTCTGGCGCGGCACCGACGCCTCGCTGGACAGCACCGAGCTCGTCTGGGAGTCGCCCGACGGCAGCGCGGTGCTGGCAAAGCACCTGCGCGACGGCTACGGCAACGCCTCGCCCTTCCCGGTGGAGGAGGAGGCGTTCGTCGAGAAGATCGAGGAGATCCGCGCGCTGCTCCAGCCCCTCGCCCGCACGCGCACACTGCTGATGATGTGGGGCTCCGACCACGTGCCGCCCCAGCCGGAGCTGCCCGCCCTTATCCGCGCCGCCAATGCCCGGCTCCCCGACGCCGAGATCGTCCAGGGCAGCCTGCCCCAGCTCTTCGACGAAGTGGAGGCGCAGCTAGACGGTCGCGGGAGGCTGCCGCGGTGGCGGGGTGAGTTCCGCAGCGGCCAGCTCTCCAACGTGCTGCCCGGCGTCCTCTCGGCGCGGATGTGGATCAAGCAGCGCACCTTCGCCTGCGAGCAGCTCCTCACGCGCTGGGCGGAGCCGCTGAGCCTCTGGGCGGACCTGCTGCGCGCCCGGCTGGGCGAGGCCTGGCGGGAGCCGCCGGTGCCCGCCGGCCCGGCGAGCCCTCCCCCGCGCGAGGCGGCTTCCGAGGCGGGGCTGCTCGACCGCGCCTGGCGGCTCTTGCTGGAGAACCAGCCGCACGACTCCATCTGCGGCTGCGGTGTGGACCAGACGCACGCGGAGATGCGCCCCCGCTTCGACCAGTGCGAGCAGATCGGCGAAGACCTCGCGCACCAGGCGATGCGGCGCATCGGCGAGCAGGGGCCCGGGGAGCGGGTCTACGTCTTCAACCCGCTGCCCGGCCCGCGCACCGACTACGTCACGGTAGTGGTCCCGGCGACGCGCGGTGCCGCACCCGTCGCGGTGGTGGACGACGAAGGGCGGCGCCGGCCCTGTCAGCTCCTCGCGTCCGACGGCGCGTCCCTTGCCAGCAGGCGCGCCGGCGGGCCCGTGGTGAGTGTCGCGCCCGGCCTTGGTCCCGTGTTGCCGGAAGGAGTGCAGCTCTTGGTGGACCGGCTGACCATCGGCTTCGTCGCGGACGACGTGCCCGGCTTCGGCTACCGCACCTACGCGGTCGAGTACGGTGAGCCACCGAAGCAGCGGGCCTCGCGGAGCCGGCGGCACATCGAGAACGAGTTCTTCCGGGTGGAGGTGAACGCCCGGAACGGCACGCTCACCGTGACCGACAGGCGCACGGGCGTCCGCTATCGCGGGCTGAACCGCGTCGTCGATGGCGGCGACCGGGGAGATGAGTACAACTACTGCGCCCCCGATCCCGACGTGCTCATCGATGCGCCGGCCGCGCTACCGCGCGTGCGGCTGGTGGAGGACGGTCCCGCACGCAGCACGCTGGAGGTGCGCATGACGTACCGGCTGCCGGCGCGGCTGGGGCCGGACCGGCGTCGCGTCCGGGGGACTGTGGCTTGCCCGGTGCGCGTGCTGGTCGGCCTCTCGCCCGGCGTGCCGCGCA
>MGOB01000076.1:42026-43209 GCA_001796995.1 Chloroflexi bacterium RBG_16_68_14
TGCGCGTCCACTTCCCGACCGGCCTGAAGAGCGACGTCGCCCACGCCGAGCAGCACTTCGGCGTGGTGACGCGGCCGATCGCGCTGCCGGAGGCGGACGAGTCGTGGCAGGAGCAGCCGGTCGGCTACCAGCCGCAGAAGACCTTCGTGGACGTGAACGACGGCCGCCGCGGACTGCTCATCGCGAACCGCGGCCTGCCCGAGTACGAGGCGCTGGAGACGCGCACCGGCGTCGAGATCGCCCTCACCCTGCTGCGCTGCGTGGGCTGGCTCGCCCGTTTCGACTTCCCCTCGCGCCGGGGTCTCGCTGGGCCGCTGTTGCCGGCGCCGGGCGGCCAGTGCCCCGGCCGCTATCTGTTCGACTATGCCATCATCCCCCACGAGGGCGGCTGGGAGCGCCCCGACGCTGTCGGGGAGGCGCACCGCTTCGCCGTGCCGCCGCGCGCGCGTTGGAACCCGCGCGGGACGGGCCTGCTGCCGCCGAGCGCATCGCTGCTGGAGCTGGAGGGTGATGGCCTGGTTGTTAGCGCACTCAAGCGGGCTGAGGACGGCGAGGGCGCGGTCGTGCGGCTGTACAACACGCTGGCCAAGCCGACGGCAGGGCGGCTGCGCCTTGCGGAGCCGTGGCGGCAGGCCCAGGTGGTCGACCTGAAGGAGGACGCCCTCGGCCCGGCGGACGTCTCCGACGGCTGGGTGCGCCTGGACCTGCGTCCGAACCAGATCGTCACCCTCAGGTTCCGCTAGCGCCCTGTGCTATCATGCCTTCGCTGACTTGCTGGTAGCCTGAAGGCTGCCCTTCGGGGTGTAGAGATACATCATGACCGACGTGGTGCTTCGGGAGCTGCGCGACGGCGTCGCCTTCCTCCGGCTGAACCGGCCGGAGAAGCACAACGCCTTCAACCGCCAGCTCTCCCTCGCCGTCGCCGCGCTGATGGAGGAGCTGCAGGCGGACGACGCCGTCCGCGTCGCCGTCCTCACCGGCTCGGGCGACGCCTTCAGCGCCGGCGCCGACATGACGGAGTCGCTGGCCGCCATCGAGTCCGGCGGCCGGGGCGAGGCGATGGCCCAGGCGGTGGTGCGCGTCGCTGCCTTCCCCAAGCCCATCATCGCCGCCGTCAACGGCTACGCCTTCGGGGGCGGCGCCGTGCTGGCGGTGAGCTGCGACCTGCGCATCGCCTCGGAGC
>MGOB01000076.1:43273-46607 GCA_001796995.1 Chloroflexi bacterium RBG_16_68_14
CATCGTCGGCGCGGCCAGGGCGAAGGAGCTGATCTTCACCGCCCGCGTCGTGGACGCGCAAGAGGCGGAGCGTATCGGGCTGGTGAACCGCGTCGTCCCGCACGATGAGCTGGATGGGGCGGCGTGGGAGCTGGCGCGGGAGATCGCTCAGCAGTCGCCGGACGCGGTGCGCTGGTCCAAGGCGGTGATCGACGCCGCCACCACGGTGGAGAAGGGCGGGCAACTGGAGATCGAGGCGAACCGGGCGCTGCGCGGCTCGCCCGACCACGTCGCCCGCTTCCGGGCCGCCACGGAGCGGGTGGCCCGCAGGGGGAGCAAGGCGTAACCCTAGGGGGTGAGGCTGATCGTCATGAACGAATTAACCTATCCTGAGGATTGAAATCCTCAGCTTCGCGCGAAGCTGCGGGTTTCAACCCGCAGAGCGCCCCACTGGAAAGGAGCAGCCGATGGTAACCATCCCCGATGAGGTACGCGAGCGCATCCGCGCCTACCTCGCTCACCAGGCAGCCAAGGAGCCGGCGGAGATACGCAGCATCGTACAGCAGGGGCACGACCAGCTCTTCGGCGCGCTGGACGGCCTCTCCGCGGAGCAGGCGATATTCAAGCCGGGCCCCGACGACTGGTCGGTGCTGGAGGTGCTGGGCCACGCCGTGCAGAGCGAGCGCGGCGTCGCCCGCATCTGCGGGCTGCTCGCCCGGGGCGAGACGCCGGCGGGCTTCGGCGATGAGGGAGAGGCGCGGCCGCGGCCCGGCATCAACCCCGCCACGAAGAGCTTTCCCTCCCTGGCGGAGGCGCGCCCGGCGCTGGAGGAGGCCCATCAGGAGCTGCTCGCCTTCATCGATGCGCTCTCGTCGGAGGCGGACGTGGAGACCCGGTACGAGCACGGCTTCTTCGGCCTGCTGAACTGCCGGGAGTGGGCCGTCTTCCAGCGCTTGCACGACGGCGACCACGCCGGCCAGATCGAGAAGATCAAGTCGGCGCGCGGGTATCCACCCTCGTAGGGGCGGGTCTCGACCCGCCCTGGCGACTGCGTTCGAACCAGAGGGAGAGGCAACCGTGAGCAAGCAACCGTTCCCTGCCCTTGATATCGTCTCGTACTGGTCGCGCCTCAACGAAGAGTTGATCCAGCTCGTCGATCTCGTCCCCGACGAGCAGCTCAACTGGAGCCCCAAGCCGGAGCTCTGGAACTTCCGGGGCATCCTCCTCCACATCGCTGGCGCGCGCGACTACTGGATGGGCCGCATCGTCCAGGACGGCGACCCGGCGCCCAGCGTCTACGAGACGGCGCGCTCCAGGGAGGAGATCCAGCGCGAGTACCGGCGCACCTGGGAGCGCGTCCAGCGCTTCCTGGCCCACCCCACGAAGCTGGCAGCGAAATACCAGGAGGACGCGGAGGTGAGCGGCCACTGGATCGCCTTCCACCTGCTGGAGCACGATGTCCACCACCGGGCGGACATCTTCCACTACCTGGCGCTGCTCGGCATCGCCCACCCGGAGGTGGGCACGCCGTGACCACCTTCCCTCCCCTCGACATCACGCCGATGTGGTCTCGCATCAACGAGGAGCTGCTCGAGCTCCTCGACCTCGTGCCGGACGACAAGATCGACTGGAGCCCAAAGCCTGAGATGTGGAACTTTCGCGGCATCCTGCTGCATATCTGCATCGGGCGGCACGGCCTCATGCAGGTGATCGTCCAGGATGGCAAGCAGTCGCCGGACATCTTCCGCGAAGCACAGACCAGGGACGGCCTCAAGGAGCAGCTCCGCGTCTCCTGGCAGCGGATGGAGCCCTTCCTCTCGGACCCGGAGCTGTTGTCGCGGGAGTATGAGGTGCCGTACCAGGACCAGCGACCGCGCGTGAGCGGGCACTGGTTGGCCTTCGGCCAGCTCGAGCATGATGTCCACCATCGCGCCGACCTTGTCCACTACCTGGGTCTCCTCGGCGTCGAGCACCCGGAGCCGGACACGCTCGCACGGCGGCTGAGAGAGGGTCTGACCTAAGTGATCTCTAGGGGAGCGGACATCTTCCACTACCTGGCGCTCCTCGGCATCGAGCACCCGGAGGTGGAGACGCCGTAGCACGAGGCGCACGGAGGAGATACATCATGACGGCAACCCACGAGCCCGATCCCCAGAAGCTCCAGGAGAAGCTCGTAACCGTTAGCGGCATGATGATCGGTGCCCACGTCGGGGCGATGGTCTGCCTGGGGCTCCGTCTCGGCCTGTACCGTGCGCTCAAGGACGCGGGGCTGGTGACCAGTGAGGAGCTCGCCCGCATCACCGGCCTGCACGAGCGCTGGGTGCGCGAGTGGCTGCAGGGGCAGGCGGCCGCCGGCGTCATCGACTACCAAGGTGGGGGCCGCTTCGAGCTGTCACCGGAGGTGGCGATGCTGCTGGCCGACGACGAGAGCATGATGTTCCTCGGTCACCACTTCGCCTCGCTGCCCGCCAAGATGGAAGTGGTCGAGCGGCTGCCGGAGGCGTTTCGCACCGGGGTCGGCCTCAGGTGGGACGACCGCGGGCCGGAAGCGGCGGTCTTCACGGAGCAGGTGTTTCGCAACTGGTATCGTCAGGCGCTGGTGCCCACCGCGCTGCCGCTGCTCAGGGGCGTGGTGGCGAAGCTCGCATCGGGTGGCAAGGTGGCCGACGTTGGCTGCGGCGCGGGCCTGGCGCTCATCGAGATGGCGAAGGCGTTCCCGCAGTCCGAGTTCCACGGCTACGAGATCTCGCAGCACGCCCTCGACCGCGCGGAGGCGAATCGGAAGCAGGCCGGCGTGCGGATCGCGTTCCATGACGCGGCCAGCGATCCGCTGCCGGCGGACGAGAGCTTCGATCTGATCACCACCCTCGACTGTCTGCACGATATGACCCGCCCGGACCAGGCCGCGATTGCCATCCGCGCCGCGCTCAAGCCGGACGGTGTCTGGTTCATCGCCGACATCAACTGCTCGGCCGAGATTGAGGAGAATCTCCAGAACCCGCTCGCGCCCATGCTCTACGCGCTGTCCGTCCTCTCCTGTATGTCGTCCTCGCTGTCGGAGCCCGGCGGCGCTGGCCTGGGGACCTGTGGCCTGCCGGAGCCGAATCTGCGCGAGCTGATCCAGGCGGCGGGCTTCACCCGCTTCCGTCGCCTTGACCTCCCCCACCCGGCGAACGCCTTCTACGAGGCGCGGCCGTAGGGGCGACTTCCTTCCCCCATACCCCCCGCCCCGCTATCCTACTTCGCAGCGTGGCGGGGTGCCCCGCCCACGATCTGTATCCATCTGTGCCTATCTGTGGCTGACGAGGAGTGACCATGACCGAGAAGAACATCCTCGACTACTGCGGCGGCGTCT
>MGOB01000077.1:0-10481 GCA_001796995.1 Chloroflexi bacterium RBG_16_68_14
GGTTGCATTCGTACGCGGGGGTGTGACTTCCAGGCCTGCGGGTTTTCAACCCGCAGCTATCCTGTCCGGGCCGGTGTCACCCGAAGCTGAGGGTTTCAACCCTCAGAGTTGTTCCCCCTCAGGACCCTCCTCCTCGCCCGCCACGCCGCGCCGCCGAGGGCGAGGGCGGATGCCGCCACCGCGGCCATGATGCCCACCACGACGCCGTAGCCACCAGAGCCTCCCGTCGCGCCCGGCACGTCCGGGAAGACGCCGGAGCCGCCGAGGGGGAGGGGCGTGGGGGTGGGCGTGGCAGTTGCCGTCGCTGTCGGCGTGGCGGTGGGCGTGGGCGTGTCCGTCGGCGTGGGCGTGGGGGTGTTGGTGACGGTGGGTGTGGCCGTAGATGTGGCTGTGGGTGTCGGGGTGCTGGTCGCTGTGGCCGTGGCGGTCGGCGTCGGTGTGGGTGTGGCTGTAGGCGAGGGCGTAGGGCTGGGCGTGGGTGACAGTGTGGGCGTGGGGGCGTCGCCGATGACAGACACGCTGTCGCTGCCGGAGTTGGCAACGTAGATGCGATTGCGGCCGGGGTCCACTCCCACGCCCATGGGCGTCCGCCCCACGGCGATGGTGGTCACCACGCTGTTTGTAGCGCCGTCAATGACGGAAAGATCGTTGCTGCTCCGGTTGGCCACATAGATGGTGTTGGTGCTGGAATTGACGGCTGCGCCCCAGGGGTAGGTTCCCACGGGGACGGTGGCCACAACGCTATTGCTGACGCCGTCGATGACGGAGACGTCGTTGCTGAGTTCATTGGCGACATAGATGAGGTCAGTGTTGGGGTTCGCGGCCAGGCCAACCGGTCGGGTGCCAACGGGCACAGTGGCCATGACGGTGTTGGTGGCGCCGTCAATGACGGAGACGTCGTAGCCCCAGTTATTGGAGATGTAGACGCGGTTGGTAGCGGGGTTCACCGCTGCACCGTAGGGAGTCCTGCCCGCGGGCACGGTGGCTACGACGGTATCAGTGACCCCGTCGATCACGGAGACGTTGTCGCTTCCGTAGTTGGCGACGTAGATCAAATTGCTGCTGGGGTTCACGGTCACACCCCAGGGGCTTGTCCCCACAGCCACGGTGGCGACCACGGTGTTGGTGGCGCCGTCGATGACGGAGACGTTGTTGCTCTCCCGGTTAGTGACGTAGATCCGGTTGGTGGTGGGCTCGACGCCCAAGTCCACCGGGTGCGCGCCGACACTGATGGTGGCCACTACGCTGTTGGTCGCGCCCTCGATGACGGATACGTTGTTGTTCCGGTCGGCGACATAGATGCGGTTGGTGCTCGGGTTCACCGCCAGGCCCCAAGGGTAGCTGCCCACCGGGATGGTGGCGATGACCTGGGGCTGGGCGGCCGCCGGTGGCCATGGAGGCATCGCCATTACGGCCACGATACCCCCAAATGCCATGAGGCCCAGCAGGACAAGTCGCGCATGCCGCATGCCTGCTCCCCCTTTCGGGGCGCCAACCGTTGGGCGGGGCAACGCTTGGGCTAGAGAACCACCAGTCGCCACCAGCATACGCCTTCCCCGGCGGTTGTCAAGCCCCACCAGCGGTCAGCGGTCAGCATTCAGCTATCAGCTATCAGTGGTCAGCCACCAGCCACCAGCAACCTCCGCTGGCTGCCACCGCCCGCTCCGCGCTCTCCCCCTTTGCTGCTACGATCGCCGCGATATGAAAGACCGTCGTGTCACCCTCAGGCCTCTCCCGCTGCGCCACGCCCCGGGCCCGGGGGCGGTCAATCGGCCAGATCGCGCTGCTCCAGATTCGCCAACCGCGACCTTTTCAGAAACAAATGGTCAATCATAGGCCCGGCCGTACCAGCAACCAGCGACCAGCAACCAGCGACCAGTTTCGCTACCATAGTGGGACAGGCTTTAGCCCCCGCCTGCCGGCGGGCAGGTGTCGGGCTGAAGCCCGACCCGCAAGGAAGGGTGCCCCGTGATCGTCGATACTCACGCCCACGTCTTCCCGCCGGAGGTGCGCGACCGGCGGGACGACTACCTCCGCCTCGCTGCCGCCTTCCGCGAGCTGTACAGCAGCCCCAACGCGCGCATCGCCACCGCCGACGAGCTGCTCGCGTCGATGGACGCCGCCGGCGTCGACCGCGCGGTCGCCTGCGGCTTCGCCTGGGGCGACGCCGGGCTCTGCCGTCAGCACAATGACTACTTGCTGGAGGCGGCGGCCCGCTCCGGCGGACGGGTCATCGCCTTCTGCACCGTCCAGCCCTCGGACGAGGGCGCCCGCGACGAGCTGAAGCGCTGCGCCGCCGCCGGCGCCCGCGGCCTGGGCGAGCTGCGGCCGCAGTACCAGGGCTACGGCCTCATCGATAGCGGGGAGGCCGACCTGCTGGCCTGGGCCGCCGACGCCTACGACCTGGCCCTCCTCTTCCACGCCAGCGAGCCGGTGGGCCACCCCTACCCCGGCAAGGCCGGCCTGCCCCTGGAGCAGCTCTACCGCTTCATCGCCGACTTCCCCGGCGCGACGGTCATCGCGGCGCACTGGGGCGGCGGCCTCCCCTTCTTCGCCCTCATGCCGGAGGTGCGGGAGGCGCTCGCCCGCACCTACTTCGACACGGCGGCGACCGGCCTCCTCTACCGGCTCGAGGTCTACGCCCGCGCCGTCGAGCTGGTGGGGGCGGAGCGCATCCTCTTCGGCAGCGACTTCCCCCTGGTTTCCCAGGAGCGCGCCCTCCAGGAGCTGCGCGAGGCGCCTATCGACGACGAGGCGCGACGGCTCATCGCGGGGGAGAACGCCCGCCGCCTGCTGAGGCTGCCCGATGGCTAAGGAGCCTACCGAGGAGCTGCGCCTCTTCGTCGCCTGCGAGCTGCCCGACGACGTGCGACAGGCGCTGGGCCGCCTCCAGGACGACCTGCGCCGTCTCGGCGCCAGCCGCCTGCGCTGGGTGCGGCCGGAGGGCATCCACGTCACCCTCAAGTTCCTGGGCGCCGTCGAGGCGTCGCGGGTGGAGAAGATCACGTCGGCGCTGGCGGCGGCCGTCGAGCCCTTCGAGCTGCGGCTGCGGCCGGCGGAGGTGGGTGGCTTCGGGGGCGCGCGCCTGCGGGTGGTCTGGGTGGGCCTGGAGGGCGACATCGAAGCCCTCGCCTCGCTGGCGAAGCGGGTGGACCGGGCGCTGCGCCCGCTGGGCTTCCCCCGCGAGGGGCGCCCCTTCGCCGCGCACCTGACGCTGGCCCGGGTGCCGGACCTGGTGCCGTCGGAGGAGCGGCAGCAGCTCGCCGGCCTCATCGAGCGCTACAGGCCGCCCCCTCTGCCGTCGATGATACTGAGGGAAGTGTACCTGATGCGTAGCATCCTGGGGCCGGGCGGCAGCGTCTACCAGCGGCTCGCCTCCTTCCCCCGAGAGGCGTAGGGAGGGGCGCCACTTGACGGCCTCGGGCGGCGCGTCGTAGAATACCAATTGAAGGGGTTCATGATGGTTCACCTTCGGCTTTTACGTGAACGCTCGGCACCGGCGCAGACTCCGGTGCCGTTCTGTTTTGTGGAAAGCGAAAGGGGTGTGGGATGAACTCGAGCCTCATCGGCAAGATCGAGAAGGCGAAGCGCTACGCCCAGGAGCGGAACCGGATCCACGTCCGCGGTCTGCGAGTGGATTTCGACGGCGAGAACGACCGGCACGAGGTCGCGCTGGACTCGGATACGTGGCGCTGTAGCTGCGATTTCTTCGCTGGATGGGGGGCCTGTGCCCATACCATGGCCCTGGAGCGGATCCTGGAGGGGATGCTGCCCCGCAGCGCCCTCTTGCAGCCGTCGCTGTCGGAGTCCGCGTAGCTAGGGAGCTCCGAGTTCAGCCGGAATCGGGTGCCTCTCCGGCGCCCGGGTTGGGGTTGTCTCCTCTCTCCCCAGCCTGAAGGCCCGCCTGGAGCAGGATGCCGTTGTGGATGAGGAAGCTCCGCACGGCGTTCCCCCACTTGGCCCGCCTGAGCCGCGACCCCTGGACCTGGGACTGGAACTGGGCGATGAGGTCGGCGTAGCGGCGGCGGCCCTTGGCGCGAATGCGCTTCTCCCCGTTCCGCACCTGGACGCACTCGTCGATGACGGCGTCCGGGTCCTTCTCGGCGAAGCGGCAGAAGGCCTCCAGCGCCTCCAGGCGCTCCGGGTCGTCGCGCTCGGGGTCGCCGCCCCAGTGCTGGCGCAGCCCGTCCAGCCAGGTCTGCACGGTGGCGTAGCTGGTCAGCGGCTGGAGGTCGGACACGGGCGGGTTACATCGGCAGGCCCAGCCGTTCCGCCAGGCGCTTGATCTCCTCCGTCCGCTCCGGGTTGTTGGGCGTGGCGGGGCGCTGGATCATCTTCGCCTGCTTCAGCTTCTCCACCACCGCCTGGTCCCGCTGGAAGGGGTGGCCGTGCTCGCCCTCGAAGTACTGCTCTTCGAAGGGCGGCCTGGGCCGCTGGCCGCCGGCCTCCCAGGACTCCGCCGGGTAGCCGAGGGCGAGGCAGTAGAGGGGAACCCACTCGTCCGGGACCTGGAAGAGCTCCTTGGCGATGGCGGAGTTGAAGGCGCTGAGACAGGCCCCCAATCCTTCGTCGAAGGCGGTAAGGAGCGCCTGACAGATGGTGACGCCGCAGTCGGCGGCTGCCGCGACGGCGTAGCCGGGGCCCTCCGTCATCGGCCTCAGGACCTGCGGGTAGACGAACTCATCGACGAACTTGTGGCTCCAGCCGTGGGTGGGCGCCAGCGCCCCCACGTCCACCAGCTCCTTCAGGCGCGAGCCCTGGATCCGGTTGACGACGCTCAGGTCGGCGTACCAGTAGATGTGGACGGGGGCCAGCTCGATGTTGAGGGCGGACACCGGCGTCTTCAGCCGCTCCAGCTTCTCCTCCGATAGCTGGTCCCGCTCGACGACGATGGCCTTCGCCCAGTGGGCGTTCACCGCGCACGACGCCAGTCGCGCGGCCTCCAGGATCGTCTGGATCTTCTCCCGCTCCACCGGCCTGTCCGGCTCGAAAAACCGGATGGAGCGCCTGCGTCCGATGACCTCCTTGAACTCCATGTGTCCTCTCCCATCTCCCCTGGATTGCAGCCGGGGGTGTCGTAGCTCGCAGCAAGGAGTCTCGCCTCTGGCTACCGTAGTGTCAAGTGCTTGGCGGTTAAGCCGCCTCGTCGTAGCGGACGAGGGCGATCACCTCGTAGTCCCTCAGTCGCTCGCGTCCGCTCAGGAAGGCCAGCTCCACCAGGAAGGCCATCGCCCGCACCCGCGCGCCCAACAGCTCGACTAGCTTGGCGGTGGCGGTCGCCGTGCCGCCCGTCGCCAGCAGGTCGTCCACGATGACCACCTGCTGGTCCCGAGCCAGGGCGTCGACGTGGATATCGAGCTGGCTTTCGCCGTACTCCAGGGCGAACTCCACGCTCATCCGCTCGTGGGGCAGCTTGCCCGCCTTGCGCACCGGCACGAAGGGCAGGCCCAGCTTGTACGCCACCGGTGCCCCGAAGAGGAAGCCGCGCGACTCGATGCCGACGACGGCGTCGGGCGCGAGGGCGCCTAAGTGCCGCGTCAGCTCGTCGATGACATAACGATAAGCCCCGGGGTCCTGGAGGAGCGGCGTGATGTCGCGGAAGAGGACGCCCGGCTGGGGGAAGTCGGGCACGTCCCGGATGAGCGCCTTCAGGTCAATGTGGGGGCCGGGCATGGCGCGCTGCAGTATAACGCCCGGGAGACGAGGCGGCCCGCTTTGCCAAGAAGAGGCACTTGATCCTCGCTACGCTCGCACTAAGGGGCTCGCTTGAGAATAGGTGACTTGAGACGGCAAAGAACGAAGCCATTTCTGGGCGCGCGAAGCAGCGGCCGGCCGTCAAGTAGCTGAAGTTCACGATTGGTTATCGGGGGATTGAGCATGTCGACAGCATCCACCAAGAACCACGTCTTGACGATCCGAGCGCCGATCGTCGGGAGGAGCGTGAGAGGCTCCTCAGGTGCGTCAGGCCACGGAGAATGGATCCCGTCCGGGCCTGGTGGTGCGTAGTCAATCACGTGGTATCGCCACCGCACTTCCTTCTCCTGATAGACATAGAAGTGTGGCCACTTGGCGAGAGCCTGCTGCATCTCGGGGTGCAGCACGAATGTCCACCAGTCTGCTCGCCGCCCGTCCTGTTTGATGCAGGCGGCAAACCGAGCCATTTCCAAATGGGGCTTGTAGGGGTGCTTTTCATCCGGGGGCTTCCAAGCGCCCAGCAACAGCGTACGGCCCGCTTCCTCCCTGATCGTGATGTTCATCGGATGTGCAACCTAAGCTCTCCGGGTCCGCAGACGCTACCGAAGGAGGCGCGCGCGGTGGATAATAGCGTGACTCAAGGCGGGCGCGCAAGCCATACCCCAAGCGCGCCGGAAGCATCCGCCGATGCGCCCGCCGTCCAGGCGGGAGAGGGCGGGGCAGCACCGACCTCGGCGCTCCGAGCACGAGCACGACGCGCGCCAAGTGCAGGCACGCCTCCCATGAGCGGTTGGGCCTGGGACATAAGCTGTGAGCGACGGACGACGGCAGTTGTCGAAGCCCCGACGGACCGTGTCTTGGAAGAAGCAGTGGGATCCTGCCGCTGCACGCCACGGCGTAATGCTTGCAACGCTGGTAGCGCTGATCCGATAATGGAACCAGCGCCTGCGAGCTACGCGCCCGTCTGGAGGTCGGCGGTTGGCAGTGATGTTCGACGAACCCGCTATAATGGATCGAACCAAATGAGCCACTTCAACCTCAGCGCTGACGAAAGACCCGCGAACAAGGGGCCTGTTCTCTACAAGAGGCTGGTTCTCTACGAAGGTGGATATCCAGGGGTGCCAGAAGGCAGCGCGGGCGAACTAATCGTGCAGGATGGAGCCGTTCAGTACGCTGGGCGGCGCCAACGAGGGAAAATCAAAGAGGAGCCCATAATCATCCCGGGCGATGCTGTCGCGAGCGCGCAATACGTTCCCGCCAAGCGAGGTGTAGAAGTCCACGGTACCCTGAACGGCATAGCGTTCACTGCCACGTTCGGGCTTGTCGCCATGCACCCCGAGAAGGAAGGTCAAAGGCTCGTTGAAGCGGTTGAGGCGCTACGATTCGGACGTTCTGGAAGCGACAGCGAGTTTCAGCCGGACCACCGGCTGCCCTACCATGTGCGGCATGCTTCCGGCCTTCCGAGTGCCGAGAGTGGGCAAACGGCAGCGCTAAAGGTCTACGACCGCTCGGTGTTCATCTGGCGCGCGAGAAAGGGCCTCATCTCAATGGAGTACGACGAGAAGGCCACTAGGGAGTGGAGTTACGAAATACCTCTTGAGTCGCTTCGCTCCGCTCGCATAGAAACCGGTGACCGCTTGGTAGCAATGCGCATCATCACCACCGGACTATTCGGCCTCCTTTGGAAAAAGAGGGACAAGTTCCTCGTACTTGAGTGGGACAATCCCAGGGGCTTGAACGTCCCGATCATCCTTTCCTTTAACGCGGCAAATCGGGCGCTTGCGGAAATCCAGCAAGCGAAGATGACGATGGGCGCGTCGGAACAAATGCCGGACAGTCGGTCACCCACCACTTCGTCCCCGTCTGCGGCGGATAGGCTCAGGCAGCTCAAGCAACTCTTTGACGAGGGAGTGATCACCGAAGCCGAGTACCTAGCGAAGAAGACCGAGCTTCTAGACGACGTTTAATCTGAGCTCTACATTGAGTCATTCTAGAGCCGATAACTGTGGCACTTTTGCTTCAGATTACCATGTGTGACGCACGCCGCTGAGCGTTGGAGTGTTTGGGAAGCAGATGACCCAAGCGCCCACCTAACTACTCCCGCCTCCTCCACTCCGTGCCCTGGGGCGTGTCCTCCAGGGCGATGCCCAGCTCGGCCAGGCCGGAGCGCACCCGGTCCGCCAGCTCGAACTGCTTGGCCTGGCGCAGCTCGTCCCGGATGGCGATGAGCAGCTCGATGAAGGGGGCAGCCGACATGTCGGCTTCCGGCTCGGCCAGGGTGAGGCCCAGCACGTCGGCCAGCTCCAGCAGCACCGTCTGCGCCTCGCCGATGGGGCGTGTCTCGTCGCGGGCCCGGTGGATCTCG
Organism: Chloroflexi bacterium RBG_16_68_14; assembly: GCA_001796995.1. GTDB lineage: Bacteria > Chloroflexota > Dehalococcoidia > DSTF01 > RBG-16-68-14 > RBG-16-68-14. Next base: position 8,060 of record MGOB01000077.1, read on the forward strand.
TGGGCCAGGTCGAAGAGGGCGGCCAGCGCCTTCGCGGTGTTCAGGTCGTCGTCCATCGCCTCGATGAACTGCTGGCGGTAGGGGGCGGCGTCGACGGCCTCGCCTTCGCCGGCGCCGCCTGCCCTGAGCGAAGCCGAAGGGTCCGGCGAGGCGCGGGCGGCCAGGCGCAGCCGCTCGGCGCCCCGCTGGGCGGCGGCCAGCGCCTCTTCGCTGTAGCTGAGCGGCGTGCGGTAGGGGGAGATGAGCACCCAGAGGCGGATGGCGTCGACGGGCCAGCGCTCCAGCGCCTCGCTGATGGGGACGAAGTTGCCCAGCGACTTGCTCATCTTCTCCTCGCCCGCCTTCACCCAGGCGTTGTGGAGCCAGTAGCGGACGAAGGGCGGCTTCTCCGTGTAGGCCTCCGTCTGGGCGATCTCGTTCTCGTGGTGGGGGAAGATGAGGTCCTCGCCTCCGCCGTGGATGTCGATCTGCTCGCCCAGGTAGCGCAGGGACATGGCCGAGCACTCGATGTGCCAGCCGGGGCGGCCGGGGCCCCAGGGACTCTCCCAGGACGGCTCGCCGGGCTTGGCCGCCTTCCAGAGGGCGAAGTCCACGGGGTTTTCCTTCTGTTCCCCCGGCTCCACCCGCGCCCCGGCCACCATCGCGTCGAGCGGGCGATGCGAGAGCTTGCCGTAGTCCTCCTTGCGCGTCACCCGATAGTAGACGTCGCCGTTGGCCTGGTAGGCGTAGCCCTTCTCGATAAGGGCCTGGATCATCTCGATCATCGTCGGGGTCTCTTCGGTGGCGCGCGGGTAGACGTGGGCGGGCAGGATGTTGAGGGCGCGCATCTCCTGGTGGTAGCGCTCGATCATCTCTTCTGTGAGCTGGCCGATGTCGATCCCCAGCCGCTCGGCGCGGGCGATGATCTTGTCTTCGATGTCGGTGAAGTTCTGGACGTGCCGCACCCGGTAGCCCCGGTACTCCAGGTAGCGGCGCAGCACGTCGAAGACGATGTAGCTCATGGCATGGCCTACGTGGCTCACCTCCCAGGGCGTCACCCCGCAGACGTAGAGCTTGACCACGTCCCCGATGGGGACGAACTCCTCGTACTGGCCGGAGAGGGTGTTGCGGAGCTTGAGCGGCATCTCTCGTCCCCTACGTGCTCTCCGCCGTCCGTCCCGGCTCCGATGGCTGCTCGCCGGGGTCGGCGCGGCGACGGGAGCCCTTGCTGTCGGTGGGTGCGGCCTGGAGCCGCTCCTCCAGCGCGTGCAGCCGCTCGCTCAACTTCTCGATGCGCTCCTCCAGGGCGGTGATGCGCTCCCATTCCGGGTCGGGCAGGTGGAGAACGGTGTCCGAGCCCGGGTCGCGGTAGGCGACGACGTGGCCCGGCACGCCGATGACGGTGGCGTTGGGAGGAACGTTGGTCACCACCACCGAGCCGGCCCCGATGGAGGCGTTCTCCCCCACGGTGATGGCGCCGATGAGCTTGGCCCCGGCGCCCACCGAGACGTTGTCCCCCAGGGTGGGGTGGCGCTTCTCGCGCTTGGTGCTGGTTCCCCCCAGCGTGACCCCCTGGTAGAGGTGGCAGTTGTCCCCGATCTCAGCCGTCTCGCCGATGACGACGCCCATGCCGTGGTCGATGAAGAGCCCATCGCCGATCTTGGCGCCGGGGTGGATCTCGATCCCCGTCACGAAGCGATTGACGTGGGAGATGAGGCGAGGGAATACTGGCACCCTTCGCCGGTGCAAGGCGTGGGCCAGCCGGTGCAACTGCCGGGCTTGAAAGCCCGGGTAGGCGAGGATGACTTCCAGGTTGCTGGTGGCCGCCGGGTCCCGTTCCCGCGCGGCCTGAATATCTCTAGCGATGCTTTTGAGGAGCGACACGCTCAGGACCCTCCTTCCGCGCAGTCTCGTCGCGTCTGGGACGCCCTCCACTCCGCGCGGAGAGCGCCCCTACAGACAGACGCAGCGAATCCTGCGCCGAAGGAGCGGTCGACGCTGCGAGCGTTCAGGCGGTGCGATAACCTGCATGGCAGCGGTCCTCTCCGCCTGAGGCGGATTACGTAGAGTCTAGCAGGGCGATGGCCAGCGCCGCAATCCCTTCCCCCCGGCCTATCGCGCCCAACCGGTCCGCCGTCGTCGCCTTGACGCTGACGGCGTCCGTCTCAACCCCAAGAACGCCGGCCAGGGCGGAGCGTATCGCGTCGATGTGGGGGGAGAGCTGGGGCTGCTCGGCGATGACGGTAGCGTCCACGTTGACGACCCGGTAGCCCGCTTCCGCTGTCATCCGGACGGCCCGGCGCAGCAGATCGAGGCTGTCGGCGTCGCGGTAGCGCGGGTCGTCCGAGGGGAAGTGCCGGCCGATGTCGCCCAGGGCGGCTGCGCCCAGGAGGGCGTCGATGAGGGCGTGGCAGAGCACGTCGGCGTCGCTGTGGCCGGCCAG
>MGOB01000077.1:10540-11802 GCA_001796995.1 Chloroflexi bacterium RBG_16_68_14
TCGAGCGGATGGATGTCGTAGCCGATGCCCGTCCTCATGCGTCGCCCCACCCGAACTGCGGCGCGAGGCGGCGCAGTTCGGCCTGGATGGCGTGCATCATGCGCACGGCGAACTGCAGGCGCGATCCCGCTCCGGGGTCTCCTGGCTCCTGTTGGCGCGCGGCATCGAAGGCAGCATCCGGCGCCCAGTTCAGTACTGCCATGAACGGTAGCGCGTGACGCTCCTCGTGCGATAGCGGCTCCAGCGATTCGAATCCTTCGAGGAACGCGTGGCAGGACTCCTCGCGCAACATCGTCGAACCGCGGTACTCCCGCCCGAAGTTGAAGACCCCTCGCGCTACGTCGAAGACACGCGGGCCACGCCCGACGAAATCGAAGTCGAACAGGCCGGCGAGGTCGTCGCCCTGGAAGACCATGTTGCGGCCGTGATAGTCGCAGTGCAGCCAGGCGTCCGGCAACGCCGCTAGCCGCTCGACCGGCCATGCTTGCGCGGCTTCCCGCCGCCACGCGCTGAAGAAGGCCAGGTCACCCGCGTAGTCAGGGCCGGCGTGGAGCTCCCTCAGCCGCTCCTCGTGCTGGTCGGTTAGCACCGAGGCCCGCCAGACGTGACTCGAGACCGGCGCGAGCCACGTCGCGACCTCGACTACGGGCGGCTCGACCACGGGCCCAGCGTAGCCGGCGGCGATGGCCTCGAACTGGGCCAGGCGCTTGCCGGCTTCGCGCGATTGCTCCAGCCTTGTGAAGTCGAACTCCTCTCCTTCGACGAAACCGAAGAGCGCCCAGTGTAGCCCGCCGGTGGACGCGAACGGCTCGCCGGAGCGCGTCTTGACAACTGTAGACGTCGGGAAGCCGCCGGCGAGGAGGTGCGCCTGGAACGCCAACTGGAAGGCGATGCGTCTGGCGTCGCGGACCCGGCGGTAAGCGCGCAGCAGGTAGCGCTCTCCGCTGGCACCGTCGGCGACGAGCCAATTGTCGTTCATGAACCCGACCTCGTTACGGCCGAGGACAGCCGGCGACTGCAGCGCATAGTGGCGCAGCGTGGCCTGCGGTTCGGACGCTCCCGCCTCGACTGTCATCGCGCCGAGAGCAGCGCCTGCACCAGCGCCAGGTCTTCCACGGTCGTTACCTTAATGTTGCGAGAGGAGGCCTCGTACAGCCGAACTCGCACGCCCAGCGTTTCCACCAGCGCCGCGTCGTCCGTCGCTTCGTCCTGGGCGTGCCGGTGCGCCTCCACGAGCAGATCATAGCGGAAGGTCTGGGGGG
>MGOB01000077.1:11810-12117 GCA_001796995.1 Chloroflexi bacterium RBG_16_68_14
AGCCACAGCCGCGAGCGATCCAGCGTCCGCACGACGTGCGCCGCCTCGTCTCCCTCCTTCACCGTGTCCGGCACTGGGAGGGCACAGCAGGAGGCGCCGGTGGCCCGCGCCTCCTCCAGCCCGCGCTCGATGAGGTCAGCCGTTACCAGGGGGCGGGCGCCGTCGTGGACGACGACCCAGTCGCAGCGGCCCAGCGCCTCCAGGCCCGCGTGCACCGAGTCCTGCCGCCGGGCGCCGCCGGCCACCACGGCGCACACCTTGTCGAAGCCTTCCTCCCGCACCAGCGCCCGCGCCCGCTCCAGGGCGT
>MGOB01000077.1:12140-13943 GCA_001796995.1 Chloroflexi bacterium RBG_16_68_14
TGCGCCCCACGGCCGCGCAGTCCTGGAAGGGCGCCACGGCGTAGGCGAGGAGCGGGCGCGGGCGCCCGTCCGCGCCCGCTAGCGGCGCCCAGAGCTTGTCGGGGCCGCCCATGCGCTGGCTCCGCCCGGCGGCGGCGACGACCGCGCCCGTGTCCTCTCGCTGGTGCCTATTCACCGGTTCTTCGTCCCTATCCGAACAGCCTGCGGACCAGCTCGGCGCCGACCAGGCCGCCGGCGGCCAGGTAGACGTTCTTGAACACCTTCCCGGGGCATATCCCCAGGAAGAAGTGCCAGAGGCGCATGCGCACCGCCCCGGCGGCTACCCCGGCGACATCCACAAGGGGGTTGGGGAAGGCGGAGAGCACGAACATGGTAACGATGCCCCTCCGCTCCATCCAGGCCTTTACTCGTGGATAGAAGGGCCGGTCCCGGAAGAGGGCGCTGCCACCGTAGCCGGCGGCGTAGCCGGTCAGCTCGCCCAGCGTCTCCGCCAGCCCGGCGACTAGGCCCACCAGGACCGGCACCGGGATGCCCAGGATGGGGTGCAGGAGGGCGCCGGCGCCGGCGATGGCCGCCGCGCCGGGCATGGGCAAAACGATGGAGGCCGCGCTGATCAGGCTCACAGCGAAGAGGCCAATGTAGCCGTAGGTGGTGAGCTGAGCCAGATCGATGTCGAAGAAGAAGAAGACGAAGGCGAAGGCGGTGATGAGAGCGGCCATCGCCGCTAGCAGGCCGTACTCCAGCCGCCAGACGGGCCACGGCCGCGCTGCCTCGCTGGGCGTCTCCTCCCGGCGAGGGCGCTCCTCAGGCGCTTCTTCCGCCTGGAACGCCTGTCGGCGGGCGGTCAGCAGAGAACCCCGGCGTGACGTACGCATGAGCGTTCGTCGCCATGATATCAACTTCGCCCCAGCCGCGGGCGACGTAACGAGACAGGCCTCCCGACCCAGGGGAGGCCTGTCCATTGTTCACTGGCTGCGGTGGGCCGATCCTAGTCCGGCTCCGCGACGTAGCTGATCGGAACCTGAGGCCCGGCGGACTCGGGCTCGGCGCCCATCAGCTCCGAGACCTCTGCCTCTGTCATCGCGCCTTCCCGGCCCTCACCCTCCTCCAGGCCGAGCCGCGCTGGGAGAGAGATCTGCTCCACCGGCGGAGGCGGCAGGTCGATCTTAGCCCGGGCCGGGATCAGCTTGCCGATGATGACGTTCTCCTTCAGGCCCAGCAGGCGATCCACCTGGCCGGAGATGGCGGCTTCGGTGAGGACCCGAGTGGTCTCTTGGAAGGAGGCGGCGGCAAGGAAGCTGCGGGTGCTGAGCGAGGCCTTGGTTACGCCCAGCAGCACCGGCACCGCCGTCGCCGGCTCGCCGCCTTCCGCCAGCACGCGGGAGTTCTCATCCTCGTATTCGAAGCGGTCCACCAGCTCGCTGGGCAGCATCTCGGTATCGCCCGGCATGTCCACCTGCACCTTGCGCAGCATCTGCCGGACGATGACCTCGATGTGCTTGTCGTTGATGGTCACGCCCTGGGTGTGGTACACCTTCTGGACCTCATCGACCAGGTAGAGCTGCACCGCTTCCGGTCCTATGATGCGCAGGATGTCCTGCGGGTTCAGTTGCCCCTCCGTGAGCTGCTGGCCCGCGCGCACCTGCTCGCCTTCCTGCACCCGCAGACGGGCGCTGGCCGGTACCAGGTACTCCCGCTCCTCGGTGGCTTCGTAGACGATGGAGATGCTGGACGGCTGCCGCTTCTTGCCCTCGAAGACCACCCGGCCGCTGATGCGGGCGGTGATCTCTCCCGCCTCCGTCA
>MGOB01000078.1:0-2649 GCA_001796995.1 Chloroflexi bacterium RBG_16_68_14
CCCGCCCAGATAAGTCATTGATTCTGGGGGACACCCCCAGACCCCCTGGCCCCGACAGGTCGGGGCACTCCCCGATTATGGAATTGGCAACTCCCGATTAGGTCGGAGGTAAGCGATGGTGGCACAACATCTACCGTCGAAGGCCGAGCTGCTGGAAGCGCTGCGTTCCAGCCGCGACGAAGCGCTCGAGCGTCTGCGCGCCCTCCCGGCGGAGGACTTCGAGCGCGGGCGCTACGAGAACGGCTGGAAGGCCGCCAGATCCTCGCCCACATCGCCTCCATCGAGTGGACCTACCCGCGCCTCCTTGATCTCGCGCACCAGGGGACACCACCCCCGGCCACCCAGACCTCCGCGGAGGTACGCCGCACCGATCCGGAGGAGGCGCCGGGCGTCCCCACCCGCCCCATGCAGGGCGGCATCGACTCCTACAATGAGCGCCAGGTCGCCAAGCGCGCCGACGTCCCGGTCCAGGAGCTGCTGGCCGAGTTCGAGCGCAACCGCGCCGCCACCATCGCCGCCGTCGAGGGCGCCGAAGAAGCGCTGCTCTCGACGCCCATCCGCTCGGCGGGTGGAATCACCGGCCCCCTCGCCGGCGTGATCTACGCCGTGGCGGTGCAGCACGTCCTCGCCCACGTGGGCGACATCGTCGGGACAGAGCTAAGCGCGCAGCGCTGGTAACGAAGCATGGCAGCAGCAGCTCCCAAAGTCCTCACCGAACGTCGCGGCCGCACCTTCGTCGTCACCATCAACCGGCCGGAGGTGCGCAACTGCGTCGATGGCGAGACCGCCCAGGGCCTCTTCGATGCCGTGGAGACCTTCCGTCGCGACGACGGCCTAGATATCCTCGTCCTCACCGGCGCCGGCGACGTGTCGTTCTGCTCCGGCGCCGACCTGAAGAACGTCGACAGCCTGGCCGCCCGCCCCGGCGCCCACGAGTCCGGCCCGATGGGCATCTCCCGCATCACCGACATCGACAAGCCCGCCATCGCCGCCGTCAACGGCTACTGCACCGCCGGCGGCCTGGAGCTGGCCTGCTGGTGCGACTTCCGCATCGCCGCCCGCAACGCCCAGTTCGGCGTCCTCAACCGGCGCTGGGGCGTGCCGCTGGTCGACGGCGGCACCCAGCGCCTCCCCCCCATCGTCGGCTTGGGCGACGCCCTCTACCTGATCGAGACCGGCGCCCTCATCGACGCGGAGCACGCGCTGCGCATCGGCCTGGTGCAGGAGGTGGTCGCGGAGGGGCAGGCGCTCGCCCGCGCCCTCCAGGTGGCCGAAGCGCTCTCGGCCTACCCCCAGACCGCCATGCGCAACGACCGCCGGGCCGCCATCGATAGCCTCACGCTCCCCCTGGCCGAGGGCCTAGAGCACGAGGTGCGCGTCCACCGCGACACGCTGCGCGACCCCCAGATGGGGGAGTGGCTGCGCCGCTACGCCTCGGGCGACCGGCCGCCGCCCTTCCGGCCGCCGCAGTGACCACGCGGGGGCCAGAGGCCTCGCTGGAGCTGACGGCTTGAGTGTCAGACTGCGTTACGAGTGTCATGCTGAGCGCAGCGAAGCATCTGACCCTTATTGTGGACTTGCGTGGGACAGGCTTCAGCCCCCCTGCCGGCGGGCAGGTGTCGCTGTCGGGCTGAAGCCCGACCCACAGAGCATGTCACTTGTTCATATTCGGTGGGTTGGAGTGAGAAACGGGCCCGCGGACTGGAAGTCCGCGGCTTCTAGATTTGTCGACCATGCCGCCGACTTCAGTCGGCGGTACAGAACAACATGCACCCACCGGTCGCGAACAAGATAGACAGAGCATCAATGGCTCGCGCTTTCCCCACCGTCTGTAGTACAGTAACGGCCAGTATGCCCACCGTCCGCCTGAACGGCATCGAGATCTACTACCAGGAGCAGGGCTCCGGCTTCCCTATCGTCCTCACCCACGGGCTGGGCGACTGCGCCGAGCTCTGGTCGCCCCTGGCCGAGGCGCTGGCCAACAGTTACCGCGTCGTCTCTTGGGACATGCGCGGCCACTACCGGTCGGAGGCGCCGGAGGAGCTCTCGCAGTACACCCAGGAGCTGGTCGTCGAGGACCTGCGCGCCCTGTGCGACCACCTGGGCATCGAGCAGGCGGTCCACGGCGGCCACTCGCTGGGCGGCTACACCGCGCTGCGCTTCTACGAGGAGTACCCGGAGCGAGTCGCCGCCCTCATCCTCCACGGGACAGGGCCGGGCTATCGCAACCCGGACGGCAGCCAGGCCTGGACGGACCAGATGGCCAAGCTGGCCGACTGGCAGGAGCGCAATTTCGACCGCGGGGCGCGGCTGCCAGCCAAGGAGCTGCGGGTGGGCGCGCCAGCGCTGGGCACGGTGGCCCAGCACCTGGTGCGCGGCGTCGCAGGCGTCGAGCGGGGGGTGATGGCCCATCCCCGCTTCGTGGACGCGACGGCGGTGCGCGTGCCGACGCTGGTCATCGTGGGCGAGGACGACAAGAACTACCTGGCCAGCGCCGACTACTTCGCCGCCCGGCTGCCCGACGGTCGCAAGGTGGTCATCGAAGGCGCCGGCCACCCCGCCGCGCTGGAACGGCCGGACGTGGTGAGCGCCGCCGTCCGCGAGTTCCTGGACGGCCTGGACCTATCGTAGGACGTAGAGACGGGCGTA
>MGOB01000078.1:2658-5210 GCA_001796995.1 Chloroflexi bacterium RBG_16_68_14
CTGAGACCCGCCCCTACGCTACACACATGACCAGCGCCTGGCCTACCGGCCTAATCGAAGTAGCCGACAGCGTCTTCGCCTACGTGCAGGCGGGCGGCGGGCTCTGCGTGAGCAACGCCGGCTTCATCGTAGGCACCGAGGGCTGCATCGTCATCGATGCCCTCTTCGCGCCGTCGATGACCCGCGCCTTCCGGGAGGAGATCGCCCGCGTCACTGACAAGCCGGCGCGGCTGCTGATCAACACCCACCACCACGTGGACCACACCCTGGGCAACGCCCTCTTCCCAGAGGCGCAGATCATCAGCCACGCCAACGCCCGAAAGGAGCAGCAGCGCGTGGGCACCGGCGTCTTCGATCTGCTACGGCCGCGCATCCCGGAGCTGGTCGCGGAGGCGGAGGGCATCCAGCCGCGCCTGCCCGACGTCACGTTCGAAGGGGAACTGACCGTGCATCTGGGCGGCCGGAGCATCCGCCTCCTTCACCTGGGTCGCGCCCACACCATCGGCGACGCGCTGGTGCTGCTGCCAGAGGAGCGGCTTCTCTTCGCCGGCGACCTGGTCTTCGACCAGGTGACGCCCCTCGCCTTCGAAGGACACATCGGCGGCTGGCTGGAGGTGTGCGACAAAGTGGCGGCGCTGGAGGTGGACACCATCGTGCCCGGCCACGGGCCCACCGGCGACAAGAGCGGCCTGCGCGAGATGCGCGACTACCTCCAGTCGGTCCGCGACCAGGCGCGCGCCGCCTTCGAGGCCGGCCGCTCGGAGGAAGAGGCGGCCCAGAACATCGACCTGGGCCGCTACGCCTCGTGGGCGGAGCCGGAGCGGCTTCCTCTCAACGTGGGCCGGCTCTACCAGGAGTTCCGGGGCGAGATCTAGCGAACCTCTGCTAGAACGTCTAGGCGGAAGCAGACCCTACTCGTCCCGCATGATCACCCAGAAGAGCTCGAACAGCTCGAATATCGGCTCCAGCCCGTGGTCCTTCTTCGCGTGCTCCGCTGCGAGCCGGACCGCCTCCTCCGCGGTCTCGGCGCGGAACACCTGATCGCAGTTGGCCGCGAGCTTGGCTTTGCGGCATTCGATGACTTTCGTCATGGCAACACCTCCACGCATTCGCGGAACTGGGCAACGCCATCTTAGTCCATCGCCCACTGCGAGAAACAGGGTACGCGCCCTTGGTGCTATAGTAATGGTTGTAGACGCTAGGAAGGAGCATCAGGGATGTTCATCGCCATGAACAACTTCAAGGTGGCCAAGGGCCGCGAGGAGGAGTTCGAGCGGGCCTGGCGGGAGCGCCAGTCCTACCTGGAGGAGGTGCCCGGCTTCCTCCAGTTCGCGCTGCTCCGGGCCGACGCCGAGGGCGAGTACATCAGCCACACCACGTGGCGGGACCGCGCCGCCTTCGTCGCCTGGACGCAGAGCGAGGCCTTCGTCAAGGGCCACCGCCAGGGCTCGCTGGCCGGGCTGCTGGAGGGCCCACCCCAGCTCAAGACCTACCAGGCGGTCATCGTCGAGACGCCGGAGGGCCGCGCCGTCCCGGCGAGCTGAGCAAGACTTCGTAGGGACAGACCTTTAGGTCTGTCCAGCCGACCGAAAGGTCGGCCCACACGAACCATGGGCCGTTGGCAGAACGAAGAATGGGACGCCACCTCGTCGGACGATGAGGAGGAGCTCGAGGGTGAGTGGGAGCTGGACCCCAACGACCCTTCGCACCCGGACTATGACCTCTCGGAGGCGGCCGGCTACGCCTACTGGGAGCCGTCCTCGAAGTCGCTGCTTACTCGTCGAGGCGTCATCCTGCTCATCACGCTGCTCGTCATCGCGGGCCTCGTCATCATTCCCGTGCTGGCGCGGCTAACGTAGGGGGCCGCGCGCCGGCCCCCGTCTTTTGCCAAGGAGGGCGCCATGATCCTGGTCACCGGCGGCACCGGCTTCGTAGGCGCGGCGGCGGTGCGCGAGCTGGCGCGGCGGGGCAAGCCCGTAGCCGTCCTCAGCCGCGACGCCTCCAGGGTGGCCGGGCGTTTCCCCGGCCTCGTCGTCGAGGCGCGCCAGGGCGACGTGCGCGACCCGGCAGGCCTGCGGGCGGCCTTCCAGAGCATCGAGGCGGTGATCGACTGCGTCCAGTTCCCCAACAGCCCCATCGAGAATAAGCGCAAAGGCTGGACCTTCGAGCAGATCGACTACCAGGGCACGTTAAACCAACTGCTGGCGGCCAGATTGGCCGGCGTCCAGCGCTACGTGTACGTGAGCGGCGTCGGCGCCGCCCCCGACGCCGAGAAGCACTGGTTCGTCCTCAAGTGGCGCGCCGAGGAGGCGGTGCGGGCCAGCGGCATGGCCCACATCATCCTCCGGCCCACCTGGATCTATGGCCCGGAAGACGCCTCCCTGAATCGCTTCCTCGGCTTCGCCCGCCGGCTGCCCGTCGTGCCCACCTTCGGGAACGGCCGGCAGCTCATGCAGCCGCTCTTCATCGACGACCTGGGCCGGCTGCTCGCGGATGCCCTGGAGCGGCCCGAGGCCGACAACGGGACCTTCGAGGCGGGCGGGCCGGAGCGG
>MGOB01000078.1:5221-8982 GCA_001796995.1 Chloroflexi bacterium RBG_16_68_14
GACGGCGCTGGAGGTAGCCGGCCGCCGCCGGCCCATCCTGCATCAGCCCGTAGCGCTGGGAAAGCTGATCGCCACCTTCCTCCAGCTCCTGCCCGGCCCGCCCCTCACGCTGGATGCCATCGACTTCATCACCCACGAGGCGGTGGCGGACAACTCGGCGCTGGAGCGCATCTTCGCACCCCGGCTCACGCCGCTGCGGGAGGGGCTGGCGACCTACCTACAAGCAAAGAAGTAGAGGGCCGTCAACGGATGCGACGAACGGATAAACGGATGCAGTTATCGCCTCAGCCAGCATCCGCTAATCCGTTTCCTATCCGCTGACAGATACCAGGCCGCGCTCCACCACGGGCGGCTCTGACCAGTCCGCCACGCCGCTGTCATTCTGAGCGCAGCGAAGAATCTCCTTGCCCTAAGGATGACCTTGGCAATATTGGTAGCATGTCCTTGGTGGAAAGAGACGCTTCGCTGCGCTCAGGGTGACACGGATGGCGCCCTACACGTCCAGGTTGCGGACCTGGGAGGCGTGGGCCTGGATGAACTTCTTGCGCGGCTCCACCTCTTCGCCCATCAGGGTCGAGAAGATGCGGTCGGCTTCCATGGCGCTCTCGATGTCCACGCGCAGGAGGGTGCGCCGCTCCGGGTCCATGGTCGTCTCCCAGAGCTGCTCCGGGTTCATCTCGCCCAGGCCCTTGTAGCGCTGGACGGTGACGCCTTTCCCGTCCTTCCGCTTCTGGAAGCTCTCCAGCTCCTGGTCGCTGTAGAGCCAGGCGTGCTCTTTGCCCGATTGCACGCGATAGAGCGGCGGCAGCCCGATGTAGAGATACCCGCTCTCGATCAGCTCACGATAGTAACGGTAGAAGAAGGTGAGGAGCAGCGTGCGGATGTGCGCGCCGTCCACGTCGGCGTCGGTCATGATGATGATCCGGTGGTAGCGCAGCTTACCCAGGTCCATCTGCTCGCCGAAGCCGGCGCCCATCGCCGTGATGAGCACCCGCAGCTCCTCGTGCGACAGCATCTTCTCCAGCCGCGCCTTCTCCACATTGAGGATCTTGCCCCGCAGGGGCAGGATCGCCTGAAAGCGACGGTCGCGCCCGCCCTTCGCTGAGCCGCCGGCCGAGGGGCCCTCCACGATGTACAGCTCGCAGTTCTCAGGGTTGCGGTCGGAGCAGTCGGCCAGCTTGCCCGGGAGGTTGGTGCCATCAAGCAGCCCCTTGCGCACCACCAAGTCGCGCGCCTTGCGCGCGGCCTCGCGGGCGCGGGCGGTCATGATGCACTTATCGATGATGTGGCGGGCCTCGGAGGGGTGCTCCTCCAGGTGGATGCCCAGCTCCTCTCCCACCGCCGATTCCACCTGGCCCTTGACCTCCGGGTTGCCCAGGCGGGTCTTGGTCTGGCCCTCGAACTGGGGCTCCGGCAGCTTGACGCTGATGACCGCCACCAGACCCTCGCGCACGTCCTCGCCGGTCAGGTTGGGGTCATCGTCCTTGAGCAGCTTCTGCTTGCGCGCGTAGTCGTTGAGAACGCGAGTGAGGGCGGAGCGGAAGCCGGTCAGGTGGCTGCCCCCATCGATGGTGTTGATGCAGTTAGCGAAGGAGTACATCGCCTCCGAGAAGCCGTCGTTGTACTGGATGGCAGCCTCGACGGCGGTGCCGTTCACCTGCCGCTCGATGTAGATGGGCCGGGGATGGAGCACATCGCGGTCTTGGTTGAGGTGGCGGACAAAGCTGGCCACGCCGCCCTCGAAGTAGAAGTTGATCTCGCGGTCGTCCCGCTCATCGATGAGCTGGACCCAGATGCCCTTCGTCAGGTAAGCCGCTTCGCGAAAGTGCTGAGCCAGCGTCTGGAAATCGTAGTCCAGTGCGGAAAAGATCGTGTGATCGGGCAGGAAGGAGACGATGGTGCCGCTGCGGCCGGCCGCAGCCTTGCCGTTCTCGTAGGGGTAGCGTGACTGCTTGACCTCGCGTACCGGCGTCGTCGCCTTGCCCCGCTGATACTCCTGGCAATAGATCTTGCCTTCGCGGTGCACCTCCACCCACATCTCCTCGGCGAGGGCGTTGACGACGGAGGCGCCGACGCCGTGCAGCCCGCCCGAGACTTTGTACACCTGCCCGCCGAACTTGCCGCCGGCGTGCAGGTAGGTCATCACCGTCTCCAGGGCCGACTTCCCGGTGCGGGGGTGCTTGTCGATGGGGATGCCGCGGCCGTTGTCGCGGACCAACACGCGACCGTCCTTCTGGATGGTGATCCAGACGTGGTCGCAGAAGCCGGCCATCGCCTCGTCGATGGCGTTGTCCACGATCTCGTAGAACAGGTGGTGGAGGCCACGCTGGTCGGTGCTGCCGATGTACATGCCGGGACGGCGGCGAACCGCCTCCAGCCCCTCCAGGACCTGGATATCGCGGGCGGTGTATTCGTTGGCTGGGGTGCGATCTGCTGTCTTCTGCTGCGCTCGCTGGCGGGCCATCCTGCTCCTACTCCGTCACATCCAGAACCACAGGCGCTCCCGACGTGGCCATCAGCAACCTACCCTGCCTGGTGAACCTGCCCCCGGCAGGTGGACATCTCCGAGATTCCCCGAAAGGGGTAGAGATGGCGGAGACATACGCGGCTCTTGAAGCTAGTTCAGTGTACCACAGATGCCCCTTTGAGAGAACGCCGGCGCGGCATGCCGTCGATTTGGAAAGAGCGCTATATTGGCGCTGGACGGCGCATCTCGCGATTTGCGACGCCTGAGCGCCGTTGGACGGCTCGGTGCGGTTCCCACGCAGGCTGGTCGCCGGACGATTCGAGCGCCGCCTCAACCGCTTCGCGGCGGTGGTCTTCGTCATCCAACGGGAGGACGCGCGGCGCTTCTCGCCCTGCGGAGCGACCATCATCGACCCGGTGCCGGTGGAGCTGTAGACGTGGTATGGTGCCCTCGTTACCCGGTACCCGAAGCGAGCGAATGACGCATGCGCTGGCTGAGACGGATCCTGGATGAGCTGCTGCGCCGATTCGGCTTCCGGCTCCCGCCCGTGCCGCGCGAGCCGGTGAGCCTGCGGCCCATCGCCGTCGTGCGCAACGGCGTGTCGGAGCCCAGGCCGGACGGCTGGGAGCGGGTCCGCTCCGACCTCATCGTCAGGGAGGACCTAACCGCCGCCCTGGACGGCATCGAGGCCTACTCCCACATCATCGTGGTCTTCTTCTGCCATCTCGTGCCAGAGGAGGAGCGGACGGCGCTGCACATCCACCCCAGGGGTGACCCGCGCCTGCCCGAGCAGGGCGTGCTGGCGACGCGCAGCCAGCGCCGGCCCAGCGCCTTGGGCGTGGCCGTGGTGCCGCTGCTGCGACGGCGGCGGAACATCCTGCGGGTGGTGGGCCTGGACGCCATCGATGGCACGCCGGTGCTGGACATCAAGCCCTACCTCCCCATGTACGACAGCGTCCCGGAGGCGCGGGTGCCGGACTGGGTCCTGCGCCCGCCGCCTCCACCGTCATGACCCTCCGCCGCGCGCTCGAAACAGTACTCGCCCGCCTTGATGCCGCCTACGACTTCGCGGGCTGGCACTGGCAGTCCCACACGCCACCCGAGTACGTCTGCATCAGCGCCGTCCTCGTCCAGCACACCAACTGGACGAACGTCGAGCGCGCGCTCGAGTGGTTGCAAGCCGCCGGGGCGTTTTCGCTGGAGGCAGCGCTGCGGCTACCGGAGGACGAGCTGGCGGAGCTGGTGCGGCCCACCGGCACGCCCCGCCAGAAGGCGCGCCGCCTGCGCGCCCTCG
>MGOB01000078.1:9270-11910 GCA_001796995.1 Chloroflexi bacterium RBG_16_68_14
GGGGTGGCCGGAGGCCGGGGTGAGGGAGCTGACGCGGCGCTCTACCGCCGCTACCACGGGCTGATCGTGCTCCACGGCAAGCGGACCTGCCGGCCGCGCCCCCGCTGCGCCGGCTGCTGTTTGCTAGAGGTCTGCGAGACGGGGCGAGAGCAGGTACGCCTACGCTAGCCCTTGGGTATCCGGTGGTTCGCGCGATACGAAAGCCACTGCGCAGCCTTCGGATCGAAGCGGTCTAGGAAGAATCCTTCTTCGAAATGGCACTGCGGGCACATAGCATATATGATTAGCGGATCAGCATCGATGAAAGCGCCGGACTTGCGACGCCACAGGTAAACTTTATCGGCCTCCAGGCGCTCCTTCGTCACCAGGCGTTTGGTTGGCAGGCGTACCGAGTCGCCCCTCAGTTCGGTCAAGGTGTAGTCGTAGTCGCCCTCCGCTTGAGAGAAGTCCCAGCTCGCCGGGACAACCAAAGCAGTAGATCGTTCATCGCGCGCCAGGGCAGCCAAGAGCCCGTCCAGGCTGCGACGCAGCCTTTGGTAGGGCTCCACATACGCTGCCTGCGGCATCGGGGCGGCGTGTCCGACATACTGGTTGCGCATCTTGGTTAGCTCATCGAAAACGAAGCGGCCAAGCGCAGTGTGCTTGCCGGAGCGCGTTCGCAGTGCCTGAGTAACCTCGGGCAGCAAGCCCTCAAGCCGGTGCAAGTTCTCTCCAACAGTCTTCACATAGACACCAAGCGTGGGCCTCCTGCCCAACTCGCCAGCTAGTGTGCGGAGACGCGCCTCTCGCGTCTGTCCGGCTACCGGAATCAGTGACAACACAGCGAGGTATCGCACGGCGGCCTCGAAGGCAGCGACTGTAGCGAAGAACTTCTCGTGGATGGTTCGCGGCTTATCGATCTGTGCGTACACGACTGCCACAGGCGAAGGAAGGAGCCCGCGAACGATCCCCCAGTAATCTAGCGACCTGAGGAGGTCAAGAACGTCTGCTTTATATTGATCGGCCGCTACCCTTAACCGTTCGGTCGCGGCCTTGTAGTCGCTACCGGCCGGCCCCAGTGGAATCTCGATGTCGATGTCAAGATCAGGCAAGCCAGGTAGCTCCAGTTCGTCGACTAGGTCCCATAGCCATTCCCAACTGTTCTTCAGTGCATCACAAATTGCCGCCACAAATTGCTCCGGAGCAGCGCTCTCCCTAACAAGCTCGGCCTCAATTCGAAGCGACCCCGAAAGTTTGAGGGGATACGCGCGGTGGGACTCCAACTCATGTCGCGCTATGGCCAGCAAACTCCCTGCTGCCAACGCTTGTGCTGCGCGTAGGTCCGTCTTCTTGTCCTCCTTGCTCAGCTTGAACTTACGAATGGGCGCGCGCCAGGTGCGTTCGTCGTCCAGGTTTCCAGCTGGGATCACTTTCACGAGCCCACGGGACTCTCTTATTACCCAACCGCCGACGAACTCACGCCACGTTGAGCCTGGCGATGGGACAAAAACGACGATGCCTGGATAGACTTCGAAGAGCGCAAGCGGCCCAGTGCGGGTATCAGACAAGCCCAGCACCTCCCAGCAGAACCCTACGCGGCCAGTATACTCACGCCAAGAAGATCCCCGCCACGACGCTCCGGCAGCACCGTCAACGTTTGTAGGCCATCTCTTTGCGCGCTACCATCTCGACGCGATGCCCGCCCCTCGAGAGACTTCCACCGTCCGCAAGCTGCGCCACCTCCCCGACTACCTGCGTCCGGGCTTCGACGTCGTGTTCGTCGGCATCAACCCCGGGCTGGCGTCCGCCGCGGCGGGCCACCACTACGCCGGGCCGGGCAACCACTTCTGGCCCCTCCTCCACCGGGCCGGCTTCGTGCCTGAGCCGCTCACCTACGAGGACGACTGGCGCGTCCCCGAGTACGGCATCGGCCTCACCAACCTGGTCGACCGCCCCTCGCGGGGGAGCGACGAGCTCTCGCGGGAGGAGATGGCGGCGGGGGCGGCCCGGCTGCGCCGGAAGCTGCGCCGCTACCGGCCGCGGGTGGTCTGCTTCAACGGCAAGGCGATCTACGAGGCGTTCGCCAGGCGCAGTTGCCAGTTCGGCCTCCAGCCGGAAAGCCTGCCCGCCGGCAGGCGGGGAGCGGAGGGCGCCCTGGTCTACGTCATGCCCTCCACCAGCGCCCGCACCGCCTCCTACCAGCGAGACGACAAGCTGCGCTTCCTCCGGGAGCTGAAGCGCATCGTGGACCGGGAGGCCTCGACGTGAAGCCGGCGGAGACGGCTGCGGGCGATGTTCCCATCTTCTCCGAGCGGCTCTCGGCCGTGCTCGATGCCATCTTCAAAGGGGAGGCGCCCAACGCCGGCCGCTTCTGCGGCTACTGCTACTCGCCCATCGACCCGCAGCGCACCCAGTGCCCCCACTGCGGCCGGGCGGTCGAGCAGCATCCACCGGTTGAGCAGGTGCCGCGGGAGGTGCTGCTGATGTTCCGCCAGCTGCGCCGCCGCGAGAGCCTGGTGGTGAACAGCTTCGCTTACCTGGGGCTGTTGCTGGGGGTGCTCATCTTCGTCGGCGTCTTCTACGCGCTCTTCACGCTCGGCGCCAACGTCTGGTGGTACGTCGTGGACATCGTGCTGCTCTTCGCCCTCTCCCGGGTGCTCG
>MGOB01000078.1:11941-15983 GCA_001796995.1 Chloroflexi bacterium RBG_16_68_14
GCTAGGCTTCCGTTACGCCCGCCGCAAGCTGGCCGAGGAGTGGCAGGCGTATGAGGCGTCTCGCAGGCAGAGCGGCAGCGGGCCGACCTGAAGGTCGGCCCCTACGGAGAGTGGCGGACCGCTACCCGCGGGCGTAGTTGCTCGCGCCCTGCCAGTCGATCAGGACAACGGGCTCGTTCCCGACGACCCAGGCGTCGTGGCCGGAAGGCAGCGCCGTCACGTCGCCAGGGCCTACCTCCATCTCGGCCCCGTCGGCCATGACGACGTGGATCCGACCGGAGGCGTGGTACTGGAAGTGAGGCGCCTCGCACCACTCGGTGCCGGCGACCGGCTTAACGTGCTGCGACCAGCGCCAGCCCGGCTCCAGGGTGAGCCGGCCCACCACGCCGCCGCCGATGTTGACCAGCTCGAGCTTCCCCTTCTCGAACGTGCGCACCTCGTCCGGCTTATTGAAGTCCTTGTGTTCTGCGCTCGCCATCATCCCTCCGTATCCCCTTGGGCAAACTGGACTCGACACAGGTCTCGGGCAGAGTCACCCCGCCGGAGGCGAAGCTATTATACAGCGGCGCCGTGCCGACGACTAGCGCGTCGTCGCGTCTTGTCGCTATAACTCCTCAGGAGCCATGTCCCTAAACCGGAACGACCTCGAGCGTCTGGGGGAGCTGGTGCGGCAGCGCTGCCTCCGCTACGGCGACTTCACCCTCGCCTCCGGCGGGAAGAGCAAGTACTACTACAACGGCAAGCGCATCACCCTGCGGCCGTCCGGCGCCTGGCTCATCGGCGAGGCGCTGGTCGACGTGGTCCTCGCCGCCGGGGCGGAGGCGGTGGGCGGGCCAGCGCTGGGCGCCGTCCCCATCGCCTGCGCCGTCGGCCTGGCCAGCCTCTCCCGCGCTCGAGAGCTGCCGGTCTTCGTCGTGCGCATGGAGCAGAAGGGACACGGCGCGCGCGACCTGATCGCCGAGCCTTACGCCGACGATGACTCAGGCGAGGCGATTCGCGAATCGCCCCTACTGGCCACCGGCCGGCGCGTCGCCATCGTGGAGGACGCCGTCACCACCGGCGGCTCGGTGCAGAAGGCCATCGACGCCGTGGAGGCGCTGGGCTGCCGGGTGGTGCTGGTCGCCGTCCTGGTGGAGCGGCACGAGGGCGGCGGCGACGCCCTGCGCACTCGCGGCTACAATGTGGTCTCCATCTTCCGCACCGACGAAGAGGGGCAGCTCTCGGTCAACGAGGCCTTCCTGGAACGGATGGAGGCTGCCCAAGCCAAGGCTGGCTAGCAGCTCAGGCTGAATGGATCAGGGATCGCGTATCTCTTCACGAGCGAAAGGAGGCTCGCCATGGTTCAAGCTCAGGATCCCATGGGGCCGTTCTGCCAGTCGTGCGGGATGCCGCTCACCAAGCCCGAGGACTTCGGCACCACGGCCGACGGCTTGCGCCAGAACGACTACTGCCACTACTGCTTTCAGGACGGTACGTTCACCCAACCGGTCATCACCTTGGCCCAGATGATCGAGCGGGTGATTCCGTACACCGCCCAGGCCACTGGCATGTCCGAAGCGGAGGCCCGCAAGCTGACGGAGGAGACCTTGCCACGCCTGAAGCGGTGGCAGTAGTGCATCACCCTACTCGCCCAGCAGCCCCAAGCCCTCCAGCGCCGGGAAGAGTTCGCTCAGCGTATCGATGCGGGCGTGGGGGCGCACGCCATCCAGGTGCTGGTCGCCTACCTGCACCGCCCACATGCCGACCGCCTGCGCGCCCACCACGTCCAGGGCAGGCATGTCCCCGATGAAGACAGCATCGGCAGGCTCCATACCTAGAGCCTCCAGCGTACAGCGGAAGATCGCCTCCGCCGGCTTGGCCGACCGCGCCTCGTCGGAGAAGGTGAGCACCTGAAGGTAGGGCAGCAGGCCGAAGTCGGCCAGGACCTCCCGCAGGACATAGCCAGGGGTGAGTCCGGTATTGGAGACCAGGCCCGTCGCCAGTCCCCGCCGTCGCGTCTCTTCCAGCGCCTCCCGCGCTCCAGGGGCAGGCAACGGCGGATGGTGGCGGATGGCGCCGGCCACCGCCTCCTCCACGGCCCGGACCGCCTCGGGGGAGAGCCGCTGCGCCAGCCCCGGCTCGATCTGCTCCAGTAACAGCTCGACCTTCTCCGCCACGGTGACGTCCCGGCCCGCCGCGTGGAGAACGTCGTGCTCTTTCAGAAACGCCGGGAAGGCGGCGCTGATGGCCTCCTCTGGGAAAGCATGCCCTCCGGCCTCGAACGCCTCACGGAGCAGGCGCAGACGCGTCGCCGCGCGCGGCCCCGAGAGGTCGGGACTGTCCACGATCAGCGTGCCCCAAAGGTCGAAGAGCAGCGCCTGGATGGCCATCCTCACTCCTTCAAGCAAGAACCGCCCCGAGCGCTCGAGGCGGTTCGAGTCGCTGCCATCGCTGACGTTACTCGCTACCCTGCGAACTCCCGGGGCCCGCCTCGCCAGAACTCGAGGCGGACGTCACCTGCTCCGGCTCGTCCGGCTCTCGCGCCGCCTTGCGGAACTCGCGGATGCTCTTCCCAAGCGCACCGCCGATGTCCGCCATTTTGCCGACGCCGAAGATCAGGATGACCACAGCGAGGATGATGAGACCCTCGAAGGGCCCAATAGGCCCGATGCCTACGGCGAGCATCACCCCACCTCCTTTCTTCGAGGCGCCTTAAGCGTAGCATTCACTTCGGAAGGGCGTCAAGGCCAACCGGCAGAGCCGGTTGGCCGCTTTGCGACCTCGCGGCCAGGACCAACTGCCCCACAGGCCTGCCCAGCCACCCTGCGAGAGGAACCCCTGTTTCCCCATAGAGGAACCAGCCTTCCAGAAATAGACACAGGGTATCGACCCTAACCGAAGCCTCATAGCCTGATCTGACGGGGTTGATGTTCTCTTCAGTTTTCGGAGCGCTCCCCTATTGGGCCCCTATTCGGCCGAGTTGGAGAAAAATCTCACAATTAAGTGCCTTCCCAGGGTTGACGGTACCGCGCCGCTCCCCGATAATGCCGCCTTGTGTGCTATGACCAGCCAGCCATGAACAGAGGAGGTTCTTGTATTGCCGTTCTTTGAGATCGATCGTCAGAGCAGGGCCACTGCCTACGCCCTCTCGCCTACTTCCGCTGTCGCTGCCCTGACACTGCTGCGACAGCAGAGCTTCCCGCAGCTCATCCAGCCGCCCCGGTTCGTCTCCCGCACCCGGCCGCTGACCGCGCGACCGGAGGGACTCGCCCGCCTGGCGGACTACCTCTCCAGCCAGGCGGCGGCCATCGCCCTCTTGGCCGCTCTGGTGCTCATCCTCGTCATCTCGCTGCCGGCCTGGGCCTCCTTCCAGCGGGGCGATTCGGCTGCTGCGCTCAGCACGGTGCGTAGCTCCGCCGGCGTCACCGGGACCGCCGCCACGCGGGTGGAAGACCTGGGCGTCGCCACCTTCGTCGGACGCGTCCCCTTCGTCCAGCAGCTCCGCTACCTGAACGGCCTGACGGACAACATGCCGACGGCCCAGCGCTTCGTCGAGGGTGCCCGCCAGGCGACGCTGGCCGAGTACCTCCAGAGCGTGGGCGTCCAGGTCACCCTGCCCTACCTGAACGACGCCGCCTCCACCAAACAGGCGCTGGAGGCTGCGCAGGCGGAGCAGCGGGCAGCGACCTCCGCGCTCGCCGGGGGCGCCGCTCAACCCGTCTGGGGCGGGCCCGCTTTGGCCCCCGGCACGCTGATCCCCGCAACCGTGACGTTCTACGCCTGTATCAGCGACGGGTTCTGCGAGATCATGGCCAACGGCCAGCAGGTCTTCGAGGGCGCCGCCGCCTGCAGCCCGGACCTGCCTTTCGGCACCCGCTTCGTCATCAACAGCGATCCCTCGGGGCGCACCTTCGTCTGCCTGGACCGGGGCGCCTTGACTCCCACCTGGGTGGACGTCTGGTTCTACAACGCCGCCGACGGCTGGGTCTGGCAGTCCGGCGTGGGCACCTACAGCGACATCACCATCGTGGAGTAGCACCAGCCACCGAACTGGAGAGAAGCG
>MGOB01000078.1:16008-21585 GCA_001796995.1 Chloroflexi bacterium RBG_16_68_14
TTCCGTTTAGCATATGGGTAGGCGCGCCGCCTACCGGTGCTTGGGGGCTCAGCCCGGCTTGAAGGGCGGGTTGCCGTCGTTTTCTTCGGCGATGAGCCGGGGCGCCTCGCCCAGGCATTCCGCCAGGCGACGGGAGATCTGGTTCAACTCCTCCTTGTCGAACCCGACGCTGGTCATCTCGATGATCCCGTCCTGGCCGATGAGGAAGAGCGTCGGCGTCGCCTCCGGATCGTACTGTCGGGAGACGGGCCAGCCGTCGCCCTCGATGAGCACGGGGAAGGGCAGGCCGTGCTGGCGGGCGATGTCGCCACTCGCCTCGACGCCGTCCTGAGAGATGGCCAGGATCTGCCAGCCGCCCGGGCGGGACGCCTCGGCCAGGCGCTGAAGATAAGGAAAGACCAGGTGGCAGGTGCTGCAGTCGGCCTTCCAGAAGACGGCCAGCGCCGGCCCCCGCGCCAGCGCATCCTCCAGCCGGTGCCGCCGGCCCTCCAGGTCCGGCAGCTCGAAAGCAGGCGCCCGCTCGCCAGCCGTCAGCACGGTCGGGCCGACTCCGTCCTAGTGGTGGAGGTTATGGCGGGTAGCGATGAGGCAGAGGCGGCGCATGGCACGCCCGATCTCCCCCGGCCGGCGCAGCCCTTGGTTGACCGCCTCAAACGCGTGCTTCCCCCAGTGATGGGCACCCAGCTCATCGCCGCAGAAGCGCACGGCCTGGCCACCGACGCTCACCGCGAAGCCGCCACCCACCGACTGGATGACGATCTGGGGCATCGATTCCCGTGGCGCATAGCGCTCTAGCGCGACGGCTGTCATCCGGCGCACATGCCTCACCTGCCACCGATAGCTTCGGCTCCATTATACGCCGCTGGCGGACCGGTCGGGTGGACTCCAGCTATCGCGCCGGCGGGCCGGTCGCCGCCGCCGGCACCGGCCTCGCTGCGGCGGCAGGAGTCCCCGATTCTCCGCGACGCCAGCAATAGATGAGCCCGAGCAGCGCGATGGGGATGACGAAGAGGCTGGTCACCTGCGGCGTGGTGAGCCCGGCGATGACCTCGCGGCTGTCCAGGCGCAGCTCGCTCTCGCCGATGCGTATCAGCGAGTAGAGGAGCAGGAAGCTGAAGAAGGTGACCCCTTCCCTTCTGGCGACCCGCAGGATGAGGAAGAGCAGCCCAAAGATGAGGAGGTCGCCGACCATCTCGTAGGCCACGGCCGGGTGCTGC
This sequence comes from Chloroflexi bacterium RBG_16_68_14, assembly GCA_001796995.1. Taxonomy (GTDB): domain Bacteria; phylum Chloroflexota; class Dehalococcoidia; order DSTF01; family RBG-16-68-14; genus RBG-16-68-14. The sequence goes on from MGOB01000078.1 coordinate 17,226, forward strand.
GCACACAGCTCCTGCACGGGGATGCCCAGGACCACCCCGTAGCCGCATTCGGGGTGGCTCGTAAAGCTTGGGCTGTTGATGTGGGTGTAGCGCACCGCCCAAGGCAGGTCCGACACCTTGGCGAAGTGCTCGCCGTTGATGATGTCGCCGATGCGGCCGATGGCCATCCCCAGGATGCCGCCGAAGGCAGCACCGTCCAGGCCGCGCCTGATGGGCAGCTTCCGCACCCAGGCGTAGGCCAGCCCTCCGGCAATCCCGCCCAGGACGGCACCAAAGACGGAGATACCCCCCTCGTTGATGCGGAAGATGTCGACCACGTCATTGATTCCCGGGGAGCCCCAGCGCTCGAAGACGAAGAGGGCGCGGGCGCCGATGATGCCACTGGGGATGACGACCAGGGCTACGCTGTAGATGTCGTCGTCGATGAACCCCAGGCGCCGCCCCATCACCAGGCAAATGTAGACGCCGGCGGCGATGCCCACGGCGGTGAACACGCCGTGCCAGGTGAGGAGCAACCCCCAGAACTGCCGGATCTCCGGATCGATACCGATCTCGATGGTGAGGAGCGTCAGCGCGCTATGCATCGCCTTCCGCTCCTTGCTTGCCCTCTACCGTCGTCACGCCCAGCTCCTCCATCAACCTCTCTACCTCCGACTGGAAGACTCCGCTCCGCTCGGCCAGCCCGGCCACCACCGTCCCCTGGGGCCGCACCCGCGCCCAGAGGCGCAGCCGCGGTATGTAGAAGGTGATCAGCAGGCCGATCAGCAGCAGGCCGGCCGCTACCCAGATGAAGTTGGCCCCCGGGTCTCGCCGCACCTCGATGCCAGCGAACTCCCTTCGTCCCTCGAAGAGATACTCCCTGTCACCAATCTGTACCGGCTGATCAGGGTACAACGTCAGGGCGCGACCGTCCACCGGCCCCAGCACCGTCAGGTAGGGCGTCCCTTCCGGCGTCTCCGAGAGCACCACCACGGCGCGGTCGCCATCGCCGGGGATGCCCGAGGTCACGATGGAAGGGAGCCCCGTCGCCTGAGCGAAGGTCCAGGTCAGGCCGCCCGCCGTATGCGACTCGCCGGCGGGCACCAGGAAGCCCGCCTCCGCGTCCTCCCGCTCATAGACCACCAGGTTCCAAACCTCCTCCTCGTCCTGGGTCACCCCCACCCAGAACTGGCGCCCGCTGCCAGGCACCGTGATCAGTGTCCCGCTCGCCTCACCGATAAAGTCGGTGGGCACGATCACGTCGTCTACGAGGAGCGCACCCGCATCGCCCCGCACGGTGATAGCCGGGGCAGGGACCAGCTCCTCCAGCGCCAGCGTCTCCCGGTAGAGGGCGTTGCCCGTCCCCACGTCGCGCACGCGCAGGGCGGCGCCCTCGCCGAAGTACCCTGCCTGGTGGAAACGGTAGCCGCCGTAGGACAACGGGCCGTTCACGGTGGCGACGCCTCGCGCCACCTCCCGTCCCCCCTGGTAGATCACCAGCTCGCTGCGGTAGTCCAGCGCCGCGCCCGACTCACCGAAGACGCCAACGGCGTCCACCACCTCCACCTGCATCTGCTCGGGGTGGCTGACGGGGAAGACCGGGCTGGCGGTGCCCTCGGCGATGAAGAGCGCGTTGGTATAGCCGCCCAGCCGGGTGACGAGGCCGCCGGCCAGGAACAATACCAGCGCAAGATGGGTGACGAAGCTGCCCATCTGCGCCCAGGCGAAGCGGTCGGCGAAGAGATACGTAGTCTCTGCCTCCGCAAGGGTGCGCACCCGAAAGCGCCGCCGACGCAGCAGCGCCTGGAGGCGGGCCGAGGCATCTTCGCCCGCTGCCGCTCGCGGCGTGACGAAGGCAACCCGGTTCGCGGCCCGCTCGAAGAAGCTGTCCGGCACCAGCTCGCGGGGCCTGGTAACGTTACGCCAGACCGCCAGGAAGCGGTCGGCGGTGTACACGCAGATGGAGACCGCCAGCAGCCCCAGCGCCGCCAGAAACCACCACGTCGCCACGACGGTGAAGAGCCCTACCCAGTGCATCGGCTCCGTGAAGGGGCCGAACTTCCCCCTCTGGACCTCCAGCCAGGCCCCCACCGCGGCCGGACTGTCCCGCAGGGGGACCGGTATCTGGGGCAGGACCACAGCCAGCAGGCCCGCCAGCGCCAGGAAGCCAATGAGCGCCACAGCGAGCTGGGCCGACGACAGCAGCCGCCAGAGCCACAGCAACAGCTCGTGGTTGCGGACCGGCTGGACGCGGCCCCTTGCCGTCTCCGCCCGCGCCATCAGCCGGGCTCCTCGGGCAGGATCTTCGCCAGGCGCTCCTCCAGGGTCTTCTCTGTCATCGGGCCGTAGTAGAGATCGCGGATGACGCCCGTCCCATCGATAAAGTAGCTGGTGGGAATGCCCTGTATCGGGCCACCCAGGCGCCAGACATCGGCCAGCTCCCCGTCGCGGTCGATGACCAGCGGGAAGTCGATCCCGAACTCCTCAGCGAAGTCGAGCACCGTGTCGTCCGGCTCCTGCAAGTTAATGCCAACGATGACCAGGCCTTGGTTCTGGTACCGCTCGTACGCCGCCACCAGCTCCGGCATCTCGGCGCGGCAGGGCGGGCACCAGCTCGCCCAGAAGTTGACGACCACGGGCTGCCCCTGGAGGTCGCTCAGGCGGAGGGTGCCGCCCTTGGGCGTCTCCAGCAGGAAATCGGGCGCGGCGCGGCCGACCTGTGTGACAGGAGGTTTGCCAGTAGGGTTCTTGTCCGTCGGCAGCTCGACGGTGCCGAAGCGCTCGTCATCGGCCACGGTCCCTCCGTCCCCCCGACTGTCCCAGTACCAGAGGCCACCCAGGATGACAGCGAGGATGCCCAGAGGCAACACGACGGAGCGCAGGACGCCGGCCCAGGCCCGCCGACGCTGCGGCCCCTCTCCTAGATTATCCCCGGCAGGCAGCTCCATTCGCTCTTCCATCGGCCGCAGCTACTGCGAAAACGCCTGCTCGTAGAGCTGACGCACTTGGTCCGGATCGAGCCCCTGGCCCAGGTACGCATCGCCCACGCGGATCTCGAAGTGCAGGTGGACTTGCGTCCCCGAGTTAGTGATGGACTCAGGAGACCCTGATTCTCCAACGTACCCGATGACCTCCCCCCGCTCCACCCGGCCGCCGACCTCCACGCCCTCGGCAATCCCGTTCAGGTGAACGTAACGAGTGACGATGCCGTTCCCATGATCGACCCACACCTGGCGCCCACGAAAGGCGTCCAGCACGTCTGGGTCGTTGCCCTCTCCCCGCTCGACGCGGGCCTCCAGCTCCGCCAGCTCCTCGGCGGTCAGGTCCTGGTAGTCCCAGTCAGCCCGGGTGACGGTGCCGGCTTTGGCCGCCAGCACCTCGGTATCGAGGCCGATGGCTACACAGTTGTCGGAGTCGTAGAAGTCTACCCCTTCATGGGTGCCCTGCCGGTACTCTCGCGGCGCGCCCGGCATCAGCGCGTCATCCTGAGGCAGACAGCCGCCATCGATGGGGTAGCTGAAGCCGGAAGCACCAGGGGGGAGCGTGGTGGATGGTGTGGAAGGCGTCCTCGTCGGCTGACGGGGCTGCGTGTTGCCGGTTGCCGGCGTCGGAGTCGCCAGGAATTCCACCTCCACCCCCGGCGATGAAGACCCGCCGCCGCTCCGGAAGGCGAGGGTAACGCCGGTCGCCACCAGCATGGCAGCAACCACAATTACAACGACCAGGCGCAGTCGGGGCCTCCTTAGGCTCGCGAACAGTCGAGTGCATATGTCAGGATACCACTTGCCGGACAGCAGGCAAGGCGAGGAGATGGCGAGCGAAGTGCGGACTGGTCTCTACCCGCTCCGGTAGAGGCCGTGCTCCCGGATGTACGCCTCGGCGGCGTCAGGCACCAAGTAGCGGAGGCTGCATCCCGCTCCCGCTCGCCGTCGCAGCTCCGTCGCGCTGATATCGATGCGCGGCATTTCCAGCCAGAGGACGCGGGAGCCCAGCCCTGGCAGGAGCCGGTCGAGGGCGGCGCGCCCGGGCCGCTTGCTGCGCCGCTCCGTCAGCGGAACCGTCCTGGGCAGGGCCTGCTCCAGCACATCGCCCGACGAATTCTCCTCAGCTCTTGGCGCTACTGCCAGCATCGCCAACCGGATCAGCCGGTCGGGCTGGCGCCAGTTCGGCAGGTCCTCCAGCGCGTCCATCCCCAGTAAGAAGACGAGCTCGCTTTCCGGATACTCCTCGTGCAGCGCCGCCAGCGTATCGACCGTATAGGTGGGCCCCGGCCGGTCCACCTCCAGCGTGCAGAGCTCGAAGGCGGGATTCCCCTCGATTGCGAGCCGCACCATCGCCACGCGATGCTATGCCGCTGTCACGCTTCGATCCGGCTTGCGCC
>MGOB01000078.1:21592-31588 GCA_001796995.1 Chloroflexi bacterium RBG_16_68_14
CGCCAGGGGTCGCCGGCAGGCACCCAGAGCACCCGAGCCAGCGCCAACTGCTCCCGCGCCTGCTCCGCCAGCACCAGGTGCGCCTGGTGAACTGGGTCGAAGGTGCCACCGAGGATGCCCAGCCTCACAGGGGCCACTCCAGCTCGGCCTTGCCGATGCGCACCAGATCGCCGGGCGCCGCTCCTGCCCGCCGCAGCGCCGAGGCCACCCCCATCCGGCGCAGGCGGCGCACCACCTCAGCCCGCGCCTCCTCCGACTCCAGCCCCAGCATCGCCACGGCCTGCGCGGGTCGCTCACCTCTCACTTCGAACCCTTCCTCCACACGCACGACCTCAATCTTCTGCTCCACCTTTGGCCGCACCATGGGCACAACTGTCGGCCGGGCTTCCTTCGCCTCCCTTTCCCGCCCCTGCCGTACCCGATCCATAACCGATGCCATGAGGTCATCCAGCCCTTCGCCAGTGAGCGCCGACACAAAGTACGAATCGCTGCCAGCAGCCCGCAGAGCAGTCGCTAGCTCTGCCTGCCGCTCCCCGGCCTCAGGCAGATCGATCTTGTTCACCGCGACCAGCCACGGCTTGTCGGCGAGCCCGTGACCGAAGGCGCTCAGTTCCTTCCTCAGGACTTGCAGATCGTCCACCGGATCGGGCCCGGCCCCGTCGACGACGTGTACCAAAATCTGGGTTCGCCGCACATGACGGAGAAATCCTGTACCTAGCCCTACTCCCTTATGTGCTCCTTCGATCAGCCCTGGGATGTCTGCTACCACTAACGACTCATAGCCTCGCTCAACCACTCCTAGATATGGCTCCAGTGTGGTGAACGGGTACGCGCCCACTTTGGGCTTCGCTGCTGAGACTGCTCGCAGCAGCGATGACTTGCCGGCGTTCGGTAGCCCAACGAGTCCTACCTCTGCCAGCAAGCGCAGCTCCAGTCGCAGCCGAACCTCCTCGCCGGGCAGCCCTCGTTCGGCGATACGTGGCGTCTGCCTTGTCGCTGTCGCGAACCGTGTATTCCCCTTTCCCCCCTGCCCTCCTTGGGCCACTACCACCCGCATCCCCGGACTACATAAGTCTGCCAACAGCCGCTCTCTGACATCCATCTGCCATACCATCGTACCTACTGGCACTCGCAAGATCGTATCCTTCCCCTTCTTTCCATGTCGCTTGCCCGGCCCCCCACTCTGCCCCGCTTCGGCACGACACAGCTTGCGTCGGCGCAGGCTATCCAGTACGCGAGCCGCCACATCCGCCTCCATCACAACAGCCCCACCTTTACCTCCATCCCCTCCGTCAGGTCCTCCCCGGGGCACATACCTCTCCCGGCGAAAACTGATTGCTCCGTTTCCCCCAGCACCCCCAACGGACAGGATCTTAATTTCATCAAGCATAGAGAAGGGCTCTTCGTCTTTTCATCATACTAATAAGACTGTGGGAAAAGGGGGCTGTGGCGAAAGCTATGCGGCTGGCGCGTTCAGCAGCGTTACTTCTAGTTCTTGGATGGCGGCGCGGGTCTGGGGAAGAGCGGTGAGCTCTTGTTGGATCCGGCGACAGCCGTTGAGGACGGTGGAGTGATCACGTCCACCAAGGAGCTGACCGATGGCAGTGAGGGGCTGGGAAGCGTGCTGGCGGAGGAGATACATGGCGATATGTCGAGCGTAGGTGATGTCGCGGGCCCGCGATGCACCAGAGAGCTGTTCTGGCGAGAGATGAAAGTGCTGGCATACAGCGTGGAGAATAGCTTCGGCTGATGGAGGCGGTGGGCTTGGGCGAAGGGTGAAGAGAGCTTGGCGCGCCGCATCGAGCGTTAATGGGCCGCTGACCAGGTCCAGATAAGCAGTGACGCGGTTGAGGGCGCCTTCCAGCTCGCGTACGTTCTTGAATGGCTGAGAGGCGATGAGCTGGAGCACGGGCTCCGGTAGCGGTCGGCGGAGGTGGGAAGCCTTGCCCTGGAGGATGAGGAGACATTCGCCTGGGGTGGGTGGCAGGAGGTCGATAATGAGGCCGCCCTGGAGGCGGGACTGCAGACGGGCAGTCAAAGAGGTGAGGGCAGCGGGAGTGCTATCTACGGTGACAACCAGGTGGCAGCCCCGCTCGTGGAGTGCGTTGAAGATGTGGAAAAACTGCTCCTGAGAAGCGGAACGTGTGGTTAGGAACCCCAGGTCATCCAGAAGCAGCAGTTCGCACTGATGAAAGGGATCCCGGAACGACTGCGGCTGGCCGCGCCGGACAGCTTTGACATAGCCATCGACGAAAGCCTCTCCCGTCAGCGCGATGACGCGCTTGCCGGCGCGCACGGCGTCGTAGCCGATGGCGTGGAGCAGGTGCGTCTTGCCAAGGCCGGAGGTGCCGCAGAGCACCAGCGGGTTGTAGGTGCCCTCGCCCGAGGCGACCTGGCGGGCGGCACGATAGGCCAGGCGGTTGCTCTTAACGACGGTGAACGATTGGAACGTGAACTGCAGATTGAGATCGGGAGGGGGAGAGGCGGTTGCCAGCGCAGGGTAGTCGCGGTCGGTAGCTAGAGGAGCCGGCGCGGCCTGGGCACCGAGGACCTGAAAGGCCACCGAGACGGGGCTGCCGAGGAGCTGAGAGACGGTGCGGCTGATGAGGGACTGCATGCGGGAGCGCAGCCATTCGAGGGCGAAATCGGAGGGCACACCCACGATGAGCTGGTCGCCCTCCAGGCTGATGCCTTCGGTGCTGCGCAGCCAGGTCTCAAAATTGGGTCTGGTTACCTGAAGCTCTAGTTGGCCGAGGGCGGTCTCCCACAGCTTTCGTGGTGAGCGGTCCGGCAACGCCGCCTTTCTCCTCAATGCCCCCATCCCTCGCGCCGGTCAAGGGGCAAACCATCCCCTTCCGGCAGCGATCCGGCCCTGAAACGAACTTCTGTGGAAAGCTGAAGGTGCCTGGTACGTTCGTAGAGAGCGCTGCCGCGGACGCCCTGGCGACCTTTGGCAGGAGAAGCGGCGCGATGTTTGGCCCCGCGACGCTGCGCTGGAGAACGGGCCCAGACGAGGAGAGAATAGCACGGGACAAGGCAGAGGGATCAAGGCTCTTATGACGATTATGTGGAAGATCGGTGGGAAAACTTGCACCCCTTTCCCAAGCGGCAGGTGTCCGGTTGCAGGGCGCGAGGAGCGGTGCCTATAATGAGCCGCGTTTGTGAAGAACGCTGGCCTCACGAGCATGCTCCTGGCGATCGACGTTGGCAACACCACCATCACCGCCGGCCTCTTCGACGGGGAGCGGTTGCAGGCGACCTGGCGCATCGCTACCGAACACCAGCGGCTGGCGGATGAGTACGCGGTCATCCTTCTGGGGCTGTTGGACGTGGAGGGAGTACGGGCCGAGGAGATCAGCGACGCCGTGCTGGGCAGCGGGGTGCCGGACTTGGTGCCCGTCTTCGAGGCGCTCTGCCAGCGGCGCCTGGGAGTGCGTCCACTGGTAGTGGGGACGGGCACGCGCACCGGCGTCCGCATCCTGTACGACAGCCCTCGCGACGTGGGCGCCGACCGCGTGGCCGACGTGGTGGCGGCGGTGAAGCGCCACGGGCCGCCCCCGCTCATCATCGTCGACCTCGGCACGGGGCTCGTCTTCGATGCCGTCTCTGCGGAGGGAGACTACTTGGGGGGCGCCATCGCACCCGGCATCGGCATCGCGTCGGGAGCGCTCTTCGAGCGGGCGGCCAAGCTGTACCCGGTGGAGCTGACCAAGCCCCCCAACGTCATCGGCAAGAATACGGTGGCAGCTATCCAGTCCGGCCTCGTGTTCGGGTACGTCGCCCTCATCGAGGGGATGGTGGCGCGCTTCAAGCAGGAGCTGGGTGCCCAGGCCAAGGTGATCGGTACCGGCGGCTGGGCGGAGCTCTTCGCCCGCGAGACGGACGTGTTCGATGTGGTGGACCCGGACCTGACCCTGCACGGACTGCGCCTCATCTACGAGGCGAACAGGGAGTAGCGCTGTGCTCCAGAACCGATACATCGCTCTGGGCATCACGGGCAGCATCGCGGCCTACAAGGCGGCCGACCTGGCCAGCAAACTGACCCAGGCCGGGGCGCGCGTCGACGTCCTGATGACGGAGGCGGCGACGCACTTCATTACGCCCCTCACCCTGCGTAGCCTCACCGGTCGCCAGGTCTTCATCGATATGTTCGACCCCACCACGGAGCTGGCGGAGCAGCACGTAGAGATCGCGCGCCGGGCCGACGCCGTTATCGTGGCGCCCGCCAGCGCCACCACTATCGCCAGGCTCGCCCAGGGGCTGGCGGACGACGTGGTGAGCCTGACCGTGCTGGCCACGGAGGCGCCGGTGCTGGTCGCGCCGGCCATGGACCACCAGATGTACGAGAACGCCGCTACCCAGGCGAACCTGGAGACGCTCCGTCAGCGCGGCTACACCATCGTCGGGCCGGCGGAGGGGCGGCTGGCCAGCGGCCGGATGGGGCTGGGCCGGCTGGAGGAGACGGAGGTGCTCATCGGTGCCGTGAAGCAGGCGCTGGGCCGGCGGGGCGACCTGGCCGGCCGGCGCGTCGTCGTCTCCGCCGGCGGTACGCAGGAGGCGATCGACCCGGTGCGCTTCGTCGGCAACCACTCGTCCGGCAAGATGGGCTACGCCCTGGCGGAGGCCGCCCGCGACCGGGGCGCCGAGGTGACGCTGGTGACCGCGCCCACCGCTCTCGCCTGCCCCTACGGCGTTCGGCTGGTATCGGTGCAGAGCGCTCGCGAGATGCGCGACGCCGTGGTCGCCGCCTGCCAGGACGCCGACGCCCTCATCATGGCGGCCGCGGTGGCCGACTTCCAGCCCGGCGAGGCGGCCGAGCAGAAGATCAGGAAGGCGGGCAAGAAGGGCCTCACCCTGGAGCTGGTGCCCACGCCGGACATCCTCTCGGAGGTGCGGGGCGACTTGGTGCGGGTAGGCTTCAAGGCCGAGAGCCGGGAGCTGCTGGAGAGCGCCCGAGAGCTGCTCCGGCGCAAGCAGCTCGACCTGGTGGTGGCCAACGACGTGACGGCCGCCGGCTCCGGCTTCGCCACCGACACCAACCAGGTCACCATCATCGACGCCTCTGGCCAGGAGGAGGCGCTTCCCCTCCTGCCCAAGTACGACGTGGCAAATCGCGTGCTGGACCGGGTGGCGGCGCTGCTGCGGGAGCGCGGGGAGGCGCCTTAAGTGTGGAGGTAAATGGCGGAGATGAGAGTTGGGGTCCCTAAGGAATTCTGGCACGCTGGCAATCTATCAGCGCGCTACGCGTCCAACGATCCGAGATCTTCGTCGTTTGGAGAACGTCGGCTCGACATCGACATGCGGAGCTGCGATTTCGTGCGCCCTGCGGCTATACTCTGGTGCGTTGTCTATCCGCTGTTGGCGGTGGCAAGACGTGCTGCCTGCCGACTGCTGGTTCCAGAGAATACAGGGGTCTCTGTATATCTGAAATCAGTGGGCCTCTTCGACGCCCTGAAGCAGGCCGGAGTCGAAGTCGACGATAGGGGAGTTCGTGGGCGTTCTGATCCCCAGCTAATCCTTCCCTTGACGCGGTTCTCGGAGGAGAGAGAGGTTGAGGACCTGGCGAACCGCGCTTTGGAGGCTCTCAATAAGGCGGGCCTGGGCGCTGCCAACCTCCATCCGCTAGTCAGCGAGATATTCGCGGAGCTAGCCCTAAACGCCGTTCAACACGCCGAATCACCGATCGGCGCGTTCGGGCTCATTCAGTTCTACGAGTTGCAGCAGGGCAGGCGGTTTGTCTGCGCGGTCGGCGATGGAGGAATCGGCATACGGCGGTCGCTGGAGAGGAACCCAGATCTGGCCGACCAGGTGCCGTACGATTGGGTGGCAATCGAGCTTGCGTTGAGAGAGCGAGTCAGTGGAACGGGTTCCAAGACCCGGGGAATCGGGCTTTATGGGGTGGCAGAGGACATGCGGAAGGCCGGGCGCCAATTGATCATTCACTCAGGCATAGGTATGGTCGAAACTAATGAGGAGCTGGAGAGCGAGGCCAAGCGTACGACGCTGTTCCCCGGGACGCTCGCTTATGCTTCGATACCTACGTGAGGTGGTGAACGTGGCAACAGTGAACGTCCATGGGTTGCTCCAAAAGCGGGCACTGATTACGAGAGAGTCAGCTGGGGCTATTCGAGATGCGCTAGCAGACGCCTCGGGCGACGACGAAGTCACATTGGACTTTGCTGGCGTGGACGCGGTGACGCCGTCGTTCGTCGATGAGGTTCTGGCGATTGTGGAGGACGCCGTCGCACGGCGAGGGAAGAGCGGCCTCCGACTGGTCTTCCTGCACCCCCCGACTCGGCTATCGTCGAAATTCGCAGCGGTCGGCCGCGCCCGAGATCTGGAAATCGCCGAGGCCCCGGATGGTGCCTGGATAATAACTGGTACCGGAGCGGCTGTGCGGTAGGCTATCCCCAAGCCGTAGGTAGAGGCTCCCCTGCGCTCGGTTTACAGCGTAACGTCTGCGGTGATGACCTCGCCGTGGCGCCAGAGATACCAGGTGCCTGCGCTCCGGTAGGGCCGCCACGGCTCCGCGATCTGCAGCATGGTCGCCGGGTCGGGCAAGGAGTCGAGGCGGTAGGCCTCCTTCATCATGCGCTGGATGAACAGGTCGCCCACCGGCAGCACGTCGGGGCGGCCCAGACAGAACATGAGCAGCGTATCCGCTGTCCAGCGCCCGATGCCCTTGACGGCGGTCACGATCTCGAGCACCTTATCGTCGGATGCGCGGCTGAGCCGCCGCAGCTCGAGCTGCCCTGCCGCCGCGTGCTCGGCCAGGCTGCGTAAGTACGACGCCTTCTGCCTCGAGAGCCCGACGCTCCGTAGCCCTTCCGGCGAGGTGGCCAGCAGCTCCTCTGGCTCAGGAACGCGGCCGCCATAGAGGTTGAGGAACCGCCGCTCGATGGCGGAGGCGGCGGCGCCCGCGAGCTGCTGATAGAGGATCGCGCGCAGGAGCGACTGGTAGGGCTGTCCGCGAACCTCCAGCCGGTACGCCCCAACGCGCCGGACGATTTCGCCTATCACCGGGTCGGCGGCCAGCAGGTGCTGGCGCGCCGCCTCCGGGTCGTAGGGCAGCCGGCGACGGCGGAGCGTGGGAGCCACCCTGGAACCTCCTTGAAGTAATGCCTGTTTAGTGTGATCCGATCTCGCCGGCTGCCTCCGTCGGCTCCGGCGCCTTCTCCTCCGCCTCCCGCACCAGCGCCAGCACCGCTACGCCGACCGCGAGCATCACGGCTCCGACGACCAGGAAGCTGGCGTGGACTCCCGCAGCGGAGGCGACCGCGCCTCCCGTCAGCGGCGCCACCGCGAAGGCCAGTGCCATCGCGCTGCCGGCGAGCCCGAAAGCGGAGGCCTGCCGACCCACGGGCGCCCAGGAGTCGATGAGGGCGTTGATCGTGGGCATCATCGCCCCGCTAAAGAGGCCGACCACGCCGATAAGCAGGATGAAGCTGAGCACGTTGTCCGCTATCGCCACCGGCAGGTAGGCCGCTCCCGCCCCCAGGGTGGCCAGTGCCAGCGCGTACCGGTAGCCCACCCGGGCGGAGACGCGGCTGGCGGAGAGGGCGGCCAGGGCGCTTGTGAGGGCCATCGCCGCGAAGGCGACGCCGGAGAGCGTCTCCGCGCTGGCTGCGACATCGAAGGATTCCACCACCAGGGGGATGATGGGCCGCACGAAGGAGGGGCCCGCGTTCAGGAAGAAGACGAAGCCGATAAGGACCAGGAGCGGCCTCCGGTCGACCACCAGCCGCAGGTTGCCGACGAAGCTGCCCCGCTCCTCCGCCGTCGGCCGCTGGAACCGCTCCTCCACCAGCGTGAACACCAGCAGGAAAGAGAGGAGGTAGAAGCCACTGGTGGCGAGAAAGGTGGGCCGGAAGCCGATGGACGCCGCCAGCGAGCCGCCCACCAGCGGCCCCACGAACTGGGAGGAGAAGAGGGCCATCTGGAGCAGCCCCAGCGCGTAGGCCACCCGCTCGCGCGGGGTGCTGGTCGCCACCAGCGCCGTCGCCGCCGGGATGGTGCCCACGAACATGCCTTGGAGCGCGCGCAGCACAACCAACTGCCAGACGTTCTGCGCCAGCCCCTGGAGCGTCATGGTCACCATGGCGCCCAGGTAGGCGCGCAGGAGGATCGGCTTGCGGCCGAAGCGGTCGGCCAGGCTGCCCCAGATGGGCGAGAAGACGAAGAGCATGGCCCCCGTCGAAGTGCCCAGCAGGCCCGACCAGAGGGCCACGGCGCCCGGATCGGTGACGCCCAGCTCCTTCACGTAGAAGGGCATGAAGGGGAAGACCAAGTTGCCGCCGCCCAGGGCGATGAACTGGGCGATGGCGACGGCGTAGAGGTTCCTGCGCCAGGGCTCCAGCGTGAGCATTCGGTGCGAGGCGGCTCCCAGGCTAGGACTGTAGCACAGCGAGCTACCAGCAGCGAATCTAGAGCAGACCGCTCGCGCGCCGTTTGTGGGCTACGAGCCTCGTAGGGACAGGGCTTTAGCCCTGTCCGGCCCCTAGCACGACGCGCGGTCGGAAGTAGGCAGGCATCGGCGGCTTCCGAGACTCCCTGGCCGGGGGAGGCGCCCTCTCAGCCCTCTCCCTTGTCCTGCCGCTCCCACCAGAGCATCGCTGCGCCGAACAGGACGAGGGCGAGGACAGCGCCCCCGATGGCGACGCCTACGAACAGGGCGTCGATCGGGGTCTCGCGCAGCACTCGGTTGCGGGTCTCGTGGTCCGCCAGGGCGTGGCCGGCGCCGGCGAAGAAGAGGGCCAGCGCCAGGACGAGGGCGGAGGATACTCGCTTGCCCATCACGCGTCCAGGCTACTTCGCTCTACTTCGCCGTAGCCAGCGGCTCCTGCGCCAGGTCGAGGGCCAGGTGGACGAGGGTGCGGACGGGGATGCCGCTGGCGCCCTTGACCATGACACCCTTCTCTTTGTCGTAGTTGTCGACGCCCGCCATGTCCAGGTGCACCCAGGGCGTCTCCTCCACGAACTCCTTGAGGAAGAAGGCGGCGGTGATGGAGCCGGCGTTGCGGCCGCCGGTGTTCTTCATGTCCGCCACCTCGCTCTTGATCTGCTCCTTGTACTCGTCGTACATGGGGAGCTGCCAGACCTTCTCGCCCGCCGCCTCGGCGGCGCGCCGGACGCGGGCGTAGAGCGCCTCGTTGTTCGTCATCGCGCCGACGGCCACGTTGCCCAGCGCGATCGAGATCGCCCCGGTGAGCGTCGCAACGTCGACGATCGCGGTTGGGGAGAGGCCGCGGGCGTAGCAGAGGCCGTCGGCCAGGATGAGGCGCCCCTCGGCATCGGTGTTGATCACCTCGATGGTCTTGCCGTTCATCGCCCGCAGCACGTCGCCCGGCTTAGTGGCGCTGCCGCTGGGCATGTTCTCGGTGGCGGGCACGACGGCGGTGACGTCGATGGGCGGCTTGAGGCGGGCGATGGCGCCCATGGCGGCGATGATGGCGGCGCCGCCCGACATATCGCCCTTCATCTCCTCCATCCCCTGGGCGGGCTTGATGGAGATGCCGCCGCTGTCGAAGGTGATCCCCTTGCCCACCAGGCCCAGGTGGGTCGGGCCGCCGCCCCGGTAGCGCAGGACGATGAACTTGGGCGGCTGCTCGCTCCCTCTGGCCACGCCCAGGAGCGCGCCCATCCCCTGCTCCTCCATCCACGGCCGGTCGTAGACCGCACACTCCAGGCCGGTCTCCTCCGCCAGGGCGCGGGCTCGCTCCGAAAGCTCGGTGGGGGTGAGGACGTTGGCCGGCTCGTTGGCCAGGTCGCGGGCGAAGTTGGCCGCCTCCGCCAGGATCACGCCCCGCTCGACGCCCCGCCGCAGCGCCTCGACGCGTGACTCGTCGAACTCGACCAGCACCAGCTCCTTCACGTCCACCTCGTCCTCGCCCGGCTTCTTGTGGCGGCGGAAGGTATAGAGGCCAAGGACGGCGCCTTCAGCCACCGCCTGGGCGCAGGCCTCCGGGTCGAGGCCCGCGATACCCGCGCCGTGGGTGA
>MGOB01000078.1:31647-33271 GCA_001796995.1 Chloroflexi bacterium RBG_16_68_14
CGGCGCCGGCAGCCACGCTGCGCACTTTCTCCAGGGTGAAGCTCTCCGGCTTGCCGAGGCCGGCGACGAGCACGCGCGGGGCCGGGATCTTGCCCAGGGTGTGGATCAGCGTGAACTCGTTCTCCTTGCCGCGACAGTCGCCGTCCTGGATCACCCGCGAGATAGCGCCGTCCAGCGCCTTATCGACGACGCCGGTGCCGCCGCCGGGCTGTGTCACGCCCTCGAACAGATTGACGATGATGGCGCTAGCGGGATACTGGGCGATGTCGCCTCGTTCGACGCGGACCTCCATGCTGCTCCTTTCAGCTTTGGGCTTCCGTAGCGGGGAGCGCCTCCGCGATGACCGCCTCCGCCTCGATCTCCACCAACATCTCCGGGTCGATGAAGCGGCTCACCTCGACCAGCGTGGTGGCGGGCCGGACCTGGCCGAAGAACTCGCGGTGCGCCCGGGCCACCTGCTCCCAGTCATCCACGTTCCTGACGTACAGGCGCGTGCGCACGACGTCGCTCATGGTGGCGCCGGCCTGGCGCAGCGCCTCCTCGATGGGGCGCAGCGCCTGTACCGCCTGGGCGTAGAGATCGCCGCGGCCGACCACCGCTCCCTTCTCGTCCGCGGCGGCCGTCCCCGAGACGTAGACGAAGGGCCCTACCCGGACGGCGCGCGAGTAACCCACGATGGGCTCCCACGGCCTCCCGCTGGCGATGTTCTGGCGCTGCGCTCCTGTAGCCATGGTCGAAGCAAGGGCATGATACGGCGCGCTCCGGCCAGGTGCAATCTATCAGGATGCCGTAGCTGCAGGGCTTCAGCCCTGCCAATACCGAAGGCGCAGAAGCAGACCTGAAGGTCTGCAGCTACGAATCCCGCGAGGGCGGTGTGTTGATGCGCCAGCGGACCTGTGCTTAACTCCTAGCGGAGGGTCACCCTGGCGCTCGACGTAGCGGTCACGTCCCGCAAGCTCATCGATACCGTCAGCCGCCGCCGCGTCTTCCGCGACGCCTTCGAGATCGGCCTGGTGGCGGTGGCGTTCCTGCTCTACTTCTTGGTGCGGGGCAGCGTGGTCCTGCGGGAAGAGGAGGCGCTGCGCAACGCCCTGGACATCATCGACATCGAGCGCTCCCTCGGCTTCTTCTGGGAGCCTAAACTCCACGAGGCGATCCTGGACTACCAGGCGCTGATCCAGCTCTTCAACGGCATCTACTTCTGGCTGGACTTCCCTCTCATCGTGAGCGTGGGGCTGTGGATGTACTTCTTCGGCCACCGGCACCAGTACACGGTGGCGCGGGACGCGGTGCTGGCATCGGGCGCCATCGCCCTCATCGTCTACCACCTCTTCCCGGTGATGCCGCCGCGCCTGCTGCCGCCCGAGTCCGGCTTCGCCTTCGTGGACACGGTGAGCGAGTACAGCAACTTCAGCTACCAGGCGCAGTCGGCGCAGCCCTTCGTCAACCCCTACGCGGCGGTGCCCAGCCTGCACTACGGCTGGCAGCTCTTGGTGGGAGGGGTGCTTATCTGGACGACCCGCAACCTCTGGCTGCGGGCGCTGGGCGTCTTCATGCCCGTGGGCCAGCTCACCGCCATCCTCTTCACGGCGAACCACTACATCCTGGACGCCATGGCGGGGCT
>MGOB01000078.1:33350-38595 GCA_001796995.1 Chloroflexi bacterium RBG_16_68_14
CTGCGGCCGTCGCCCGCCCGCTGAGCGGCGCAGCTAGCACCCCAGTCCCCGCATGCTCTCCGGGTTGAAACGGCACCTGAAGGCGTCGATAAACTTCTTGACTCGGTCCTGGCTGTACTCATTCACAGAGAACTTATCGATGCGTGCCCAGGCGGTAAGGGCAATGGTCTCCTCCTCCGTCTCTGAATAGGGCGCCATCACCAGCAGTTCGCCGTTGTCTAAGCGATCCCCGATGAGCTGTTCCAGCTCATCGATGATCTGCTGGTCGGTGGTGTTGTACCAGAGGACGACGCCGCCATGCTCCATGTTGTGGACCAGGGTTTCCGCGTCCCAGGGTTTACGGAAGACGCCCCAGGGCGCTGGCCCGCAGAAGGGGGGCGCATCCTCGGGATCATCAGGGCAGGCGCTGCTGCCCCAGTGGGGGCCGCCGGTGGGCGGGGTGCTGTTGCAGATGGGCGGATCGTCTTCCGAGCAGTCGTTGGCGTAGTCCACCTCCCGGGTCACGTGCTGGCCCGTGTTGGGGCCGTCGTTGTTCCCGTAGAAGCCGCCGTAGGCCTTGGGGAGGTTGACCCACTCGCCCGGCAGGTCGGGAGCGGGGTCGGCCTCGATCGCCGCGGCCTCCGCGAACCGGTTGCTACCCGGCCGGCCGGCCTGGACGAACAGGAAGACGACGAGCGCCGCGATCGCGGCCACGCCACCAACGACGATGATAGGTATCCAGGGGATGCGCGGGCCGCGGCGGGCTCGAGCCCGCACCGGCGTCCGGCGGCTGCGTGCGCTCCCCCGCGTGGCCCTTCGACGTGCTCTGCTCATGCTCTAATCATCTCCTTCTGGGAAAGGCAGGCCTGTCGTAGCTCGTGTTCTGTCCCAACCCTACGCCGCCTCCCAATGCGCTATTGAGACATCTCCTCTGGTAGGATAGGTGGCGGGCGGCGGAATGTTTCCCGCAAGAAGTTTACCAGGTGCCAGCGCTCCGTCTCAGTGAGTTGATCCTTGAAGGCAGGCATCGTCTTCTGATCGCCGTCGGTCGGAAACCCTTCGCTAATCCTGGAGAAGAGGAAGCCGTCAGTGCGGATGGAAATGTGCAGGGTTAGGTCGGGGGCGAGAGCGCCTCCTCTCCCGTCAGGCCCGTGGCAGACCTGGCAGTTGTTCTGATACAGGCGAGCGCCGGTCGCCACCGAGTCCTCTGTCGCGGCGACGGGATTCGAGTCAAACGCCGTTCCGCCATTCGGGCCGGCCACGAAGAAGAGCACCACACCGACGACGCCCGCGATCCCGACGACCACAGCGACGGGCAGCCAACCGAGGCGCAAGCGCCCCCTTCTCGTCGGTGGCAGCGGCTTCCGGGGACTACGCCTTGTCGGCTGTCCACTCCCGCGCTTTGCCCTGCTCACGATCCCGTCATCTCTTTGAGGATGGCGGCCAGCGCCGCCCGCTTCCGACTGGAAGCGTGTCTCCTGACTCCGTCCAGGATCCGGGCCACGTCCTGCTGGAGCACGTCGGACTGGGTAGCGATCATTACCTGCCAATATAGGGCACAAGGGAACGCACGTGCCAGCGCAGGAGACAGGCGTAGGCGTGGTGAGGCGTCGCTACGGCTCTGTGTAAAAGGCGAAGCCGAGCAGGCCCGGGCCGGTGTGCACGCCCATGACCTGGGTGAACTCGCTGACGAAGAGCTCCTTGGGGTGGAAGGAGGTGCGGACGCGTTCCGCCAACGCTTCCGCCTCTCGAGGGGCGTTGGTGTGGTGGACGCAGACGTGGAGGGCGTCCGGCTTCGCCCGCTGCTCCAGCGCCTGGAAGAGCCGGTCCCGTGCCCGCCGCATGGTCCGGACGATGGCGACGGGCCGGTAGACGCCGCGCTGGAACTCGACGATGGGCTTCACCTGGAGAGGCGAAGAAGCCCAGACCAGGAGGCGCGGCACCCGGCCGCTGCGCGCCAGGTAGGTGAGCGTGTCCAGCGCCACTAGCAGGCGCACTCTGGGCATCAGCTCCTGGGCGCGCGCCATCACTTGCTCCATGTCGGCCCCCTGCTGGGCGGCGCGCGCGGCCTCCAGCGCCACGAAGCCCTGGGCCATGGCGGCGGCGCCTGAATCGAGCACCCGCACGTCCAGGTGGGACGCCTGCTCCCGGGCCAGCGCTGCGCCCTGGAGAGCGGCGTCATACATGGCGCTGAACTGACGGGCGACGGTGATGCAGAGGACGGCGTCGGCGTCGCGGCCCGCGCGCAAGATCGCCTCGGCGTACACGCCGGGGGCCGGCGCGGCCGTGGTGGGCGGCTGCGGCGCCGTGCGCAGCGTCTGGTAGAACTCAGCCGCGTGCGTGGGCATGCCATCCTGGTAGATCTGGTCGCCGAACACCAGGTAGAGGGGGATCACCTCGATCCGATGTTGGGCTGCCAGTTCCGCCGGGATGCAGGCGGTGCTGTCGGTAACGATGCCGACGCGGCCCATGGCTTTGGTCCTCCGTGCCGGACTCGGCGGCCGCCCCGAGGGCGGTTGCGCCTATAATCCGTCGCGTGCTAGACTGCCCCTAGGCCGAACGAGGATACCACAGGCGCTCTCGGCGGCAAAGCGTATATGCTAAGTAAGGAACAGAAGACAACCATCGTCCAGGACCACGCTCGACGCGAGGGGGACACGGGTTCCTCCGAGGTGCAGATCGCCCTTCTTACCGAGCGTATCAACCAACTTACGGCCCACATGCGCGAGCACAAGCAAGACTACCACACGGAGCGGGGGCTCCTGATGTTGGTAGGGCAGCGGCGCCGACATTTGGCCTACCTCAGTCGGACCGATCTACCGAGGTACCGGGCCATTCTCAGCAAACTGGGCCTCCGCAAGTAACCACCGAGCGGAGGCCCCTCCGCAGGTAGGGTGTAGGGGAGGAGAAGTAGTACACCACCATTCGAAGGGGAGGTTGCGCCTGTTCTGCGCTCCCCGATCCCATCAGAGCCCTGAACGTAGGGCACCAAGACCATCCGAAGGCAGCGGTCCCGCGCGCCGTCGCCCCCTGAGCCCTGAAGCGGGCGGGGACCTGCGCGAAATCTCACAGTATTGGAGGAACACTTGCTCTTATGGCGGAGCGATTTGAACGAAAGATAGGAGACCAGCTGCTCACGCTGGAGGTAGGCGAGCTCGCCGGACTGGCCGATGGCGCAGTGACGGCTCGCTACGGCGATACGGTGGTGCTGGCCACCGCCTGCGTGAGCGACAAACTGCGTGAGGGGGTCGATTTCCTCCCCCTCACCATCGACTACGAGGAGCGGCTTTACGCGGTGGGGAAGATCCCGGGTAGCTTCTTCCGGCGGGAGGGGCGGCCCAGCACGGACGCCACCCTGGCGGCCCGCCTCACCGACCGCCCCATCCGGCCCCTCTTCCCCAAGGGCTTTCGCAACGACATCCAGGTGATCATCACCGTCCTCTCCGCTGACCAGGAGAACGACCCGGACGTGCTGGGCACCATCGGCGCCTCCGCTGCTCTGTGTATGTCCGGGGTGCCTTTCGCCGGGCCGGTCAGCTCGGTGCGGGTCGGCTACATCAACGGCGCGTTCGTCGTGAACCCCACCTTCGCTCAGCTCCAGGAGGGCGAGCTGGACCTGGTGGTGACGGGCACCCGCGACGCCATCATGATGGTGGAGGCGGGCGCCAGCCAGGTGCCGGAACACGTCATGCTCCAAGCCATTGAGTTCGGCCAGCGAGCGAACCAGGAAGTCTTGGCGCTCCAGGAAGAGCTCATCGCCAAGGTGGGCCGGCCGAAGCTGGAGTTCCAGACGCCTCCGCTGCCCTCGGGGGTGAAGGACAAGGTGAAGGCGGCCCTGGAAGGCCGGCTGGACGAGATCCTGGCGGCGGCCAAGGAGGAGCGCCGGGGCGGCATGGAGGGGCGGCGCCAGGAGCTGCTGGAGCGCTTCGGCGAGGAGTACGGCGCGGATGAGATCGGCGCCGCTCTGGACGAGGTGGTCAAGGAGACGGTGCGCTCGTCTATCGTGGAGCGCGGCGTCCGTCCCGATGGTCGCCATCCCACCGAGATCCGGCCCATCTCCTGCCAGGTAGGCATCCTGCCCCGCACCCACGGCTCCGGCCTCTTCACGCGGGGCCAGACGCAAGTGCTTACCATCGCGACTTTGGGCTCCTTCGGTGAGCAGCAGAAGCTGGACACCCTTTCGCCGGAGGAGCGGAAGCGCTTCCTGCACCACTATAACTTCCCGCCCTTCTCCGTAGGCGAGACGCGGCCCATGCGGGGCCCGTCCCGTCGCGACGTAGGCCACGGCGCCCTGGCCGAGCGCGCCATTGAGCCGGTGATCCCCGACGAGGACGTGTTTCCCTACACCATCCGGCTCGTCTCCGAGGTGCTGTCCAGCAACGGCAGCACCTCCATGGCCAGCGTCTGCGGCAGCACGCTGGCCCTGATGGACGCCGGTGTGCCCATCGAGGCGCCGGTGGCGGGCATCGCCATGGGGCTGGTGATGGGCGAAGCCGGGAACTATGCCGTCCTCACCGATATCGCCGGGCTGGAGGACGGCCTGGGCGACATGGACTTCAAGGTGGCGGGCACCGCCGAGGGGATCACCGCGCTCCAGATGGACATCAAGGTCAAGGGCATCACTCTGGAGATCATGGAGCGGGCGCTGGAGCAGGCGCGGGAGGCGCGGCTCTTCATCCTGGGGAAGATGCAGGAGACGCTTCCTACGCACCGCGCCGAGCTCTCCAAGTGGGCGCCGCGCATGTACCGCATCCAGATCTCGGTGGACAAGATCGGCGCGGTCATCGGCCCCGGCGGCCGGATGATCCGCTCCATCATCGAAGAGACCAAGTGCAGCATCGACGTGGAGGACGACGGTTCGGTGTTCGTGGGCTCCACCAGCGAGGAGATGGCGCGCAGGGCCATCGAGATCATCGAGGGGCTGACCAAGGAAGTGCAGGTGGGCGAGATCTACACCGGCAAGGTCGTCCGCATCGTCGACTTCGGCGCCTTCGTGGAGCTGCCCGGCGGCAAGGACGGGCTGGTGCGCATCGGCGAGCTGGCCGACTACCACGTGCCCAGCGTGGAGGACGTGGTGGCGCTGGGCGACGAGATCATGGTCAAGGTGATCGAGATCGATTCCATGGGCCGGATCAACCTCTCGCGCCGGGCCGTCCTCACGGGCGAGGAGGGTGGTGGGGAGGCTGCCCCCGTCGGCGCACCGAGCGGGCGTCCTCCGCGTGAGGGCCGGCCGCGCGGCGGGCCGCGCCCCGGGCCGCGCCCCGGG
>MGOB01000078.1:38796-41948 GCA_001796995.1 Chloroflexi bacterium RBG_16_68_14
CCAGCCGTCGAACCGGCCGGGGCCCACCATGGGACCGGGTCCCATCCAGCGCTAGCCACAGGAAGGACGGCATGAACGCCCTCAGCGCGCTGAGGGCGTCTTCATTCCTCGGCGCAGAAGGTGTACGCTGAGCAAGCCATGACCATTCGGGTCGTCGTCAGCGGGACGGGCAATATGGGGCGCCAGGTGCTGGCCGCCGTGGCGCGGGAGGCCGACCTGGAGCCCGTGGGCGTCCTGGAGAAATTCTCGACGGAGGAGGAGATCGCCCTGCCGGGCGGCGGCAGCGTGCCCATGAGCGCGGACCCCGAGGCCCTGCTGGACGGCACCAAGCCGGACGTGGTCATCGACTTCACTAACGCGGAGTGGACGCCCCAGATGGCCCGGGCCGCCCTCGAGCGTGGGGTACGCCTGGTCATCGGCACCACCGGCCTGCCGGACGGATGGCTGGACGAACTGGAGGCCCAGTGCCGGGAGCGCGGCGTGGGCGCCGTCGTAGCCGCCAACTTCGCCATCGGCGCCGTCCTCATGATCTACCTGGCAAAGGTGGCCGGACGCTTCTTCGACGCCGCCGAGATCATCGAGCTCCACCACGACCGGAAAGTGGACGCTCCTTCCGGCACCGCCCTGACCACCGCCCGGGAGATCCTGTCGGCGCGGGGCAGGCCCTTCCAGCGCAACGTGCCGGACAAGGAGACGCTGGCGGGCACCCGCGCCGGAGAGATCGGCGGCATCACCATCCACAGCGTGCGGCTGCCCGGACTGGTGGCTCACCAGGAGGTGATCTTCGGCGGGCTGGGGCAGACCCTCACCATCCGCCACGACACCACCGGCCGCGAGTCCTTCATCCCGGGCGTGCTCCTCGCCACCCGCGAGGTGATGCGCCGCCGGGAGCTGGTGCGCGGGCTGGAGGCGCTGGTGGGGCTGAGCTAAGCTGTCCGCTCTCTACCCGCAGGCGGTGTTGCCCTCATTTGACACCATCGCGCTGGTGGAATAAAATCTAACGATAGTTCTCTTACTGCCATAATTACACAGGTTTAGCTAGATTTCATGCCCGCATTGCATGCCTCTCGTGCCAAGCCTGACGGCGACCGCTGGCTTACCCTGGGCCAGGCCTCGCGCCTGCTGGGGGTGGACGAATCGACGCTGCGCCGTTGGGCCGACAGCGGTCAGGTGCGCGCCTTCCGGACCCCGGGCGGCCACCGGCGCTTCGCTGAAGTCGACGTGCAGGAGCTGCTCTCCGGCCGCGCTCACGATGGCCAGCGCTACCGGGAGCTGGGCGACCTGGCCGTCAGCCGCATCCGTCGCCAGCTCCTCCGGCCCCCGGCGCGGGAGGCACCTTGGTACGCCACGGTGGACGAGACGAGCCGGGAGCGGCTCCGCCCGCTGGGCCGCCAGCTGGCCGCCCTGGCGGCTGAGTACCTAGGCCGCCGGGCCCGCCGCGCTGGACTGCTGGAGGACGCCCGCGGGTTGGGCCGCGAATACGGCCGCGAGCTGGCCGCCTCCGGCCTGCCCCTGGCCCAGGCGGTGGAGGCGTTCATCTTCTTCCGGCGCAGCCTGGACGGTGCCACCAAGCAGGCCAGCCAGCGCCACGGCCTCTCGGCCAGCGAGGCCCTCAGCGCCTGCGAGCAGGTCACCGCGCTGGTCGACCAGGTGCTGGTGGGGCTGACGGAGGCGTACGAGGGACGGACGGTGGCCAAGAGCAAAATGAAGACTATTCGCAAGTAGGGAGAGATGGCCTACTACCCCGTATTCGTGGAGCTGAAGGACCGGCCCTGCCTGGTCATCGGCGGGGGCAGGGAGGCCCAGCGCAAGGTGGAAGGGCTGCTGGCCGCCGGCGGCCGCGTGACCGTCATCTCCCCCAAACTCACCCGCGACCTCCAGCGCAGGCTGGCCGCCGGCGAGATCGACTGCGTGCAGCGGGAGTACCAGGAAGGCGATCTGGAGGGGTGCGAGGTCTGCATCGTGGCCACCGACGATGGCGCCGTGAATGCCCAGGTCGCCGCGGAGGGAAAGCGGCGGCGGGTCTGGGTCAACGCCGTGGACGATCCGCCCAATTGCGACTTCATCCTCCCCTCCGTCATTCGGCGCGGCTCCATCACCCTCGCCGCCTCCACCGGTGGGGGGAGCCCTGCCCTGGCCCGGCGCCTGCGCGAGGAGCTGGAGGCCTACCTGACGGAGGAGATGCCCGCCCTGGCCGACCTGCTGGCCGAGGTGCGGGGCGAGCTTCGCTCGCGGGCTATCGTCCCGGACCCGGAGGTCTGGCAGCGGGCCATCGACGAGGAGCTGCGGGTGCTGCTGGCCCAGCGCAAGTACCGGCAGGCGAAGGCGCGCCTGCTAAGATCGCTCGGCGCCGGCGAGCTGGTGATGGAGCTGGCCGGCGCGGAGGAGGGTGCCGGGTAGAGCATCGTAGGGACAGAGCGTCAGCTCTGTCCAGGCGACCGCAGGGCGCCTGTGTCGCACCGACCGCCTGCGGCGGTCCGGACAGACCTGAAGGTCTGTCCCTACGAGGTCCACGCGGCCGGCGAAGAGGAAAGAAGCAGATGCACATCACCTTGGTCGGTATCAGTCACAGGACGGCGCCGGTGGCGGTGCGCGAGCGCTTTGCCTTTGGGCCGGAGGAGATGCCGGATGCGCTGCCCCGCTTCGGCGGCGGGGCGGTGCTCCTCTCCACCTGCAACCGGATCGAGGTCTACCTGGCCGCCCATCACCCCATTACCGCTGGCTCCGTCATTGCCCTGCTGCGCGAGCTGAAGGGCGGCGCCGAGGCTCCGGAGGAGGCCTTCTACCACCTAGGCGACCTGGAGGCGGCCCGCCACCTCTGCCGGGTGGCCGCTGGCATCGAGTCGATGGTGCTGGGCGAGTCGGAGATCCTGGGTCAGGTGCGGGGCGCCTTCGCCGCCGCGACGGCCGCCCATACCCACAACGCCGTCCTCTCCCAGCTCTTCCACACCGCCATCCGCGTGGGCCGGAGGGCGCGCAGCGAGACGCACATCGGCCGGCACGCCGTCTCAGTCAGCTCGACGGCGGTGGCGCTCGCTCGAGGCATCCTGGGCGACCTCTCGTCCCGCACCGTGCTGGTGGTGAGCGCCGGCGAGGCGGGCAAGCTGGCCGCCCGCAGCCTGGCGGAGCACGGCGCCTCGCGATTGCTGGTC
>MGOB01000078.1:41967-43026 GCA_001796995.1 Chloroflexi bacterium RBG_16_68_14
GCGCGGGAGCTGGCGGTCGACCTGGGGGGCGAGCCCGTCGCCTTCCAGCGGCTGGGCTGGGCGATGGCGGAAGCTGATATCGTCATCAGCTCCAGCGCCGCGCCCGACTTCCTCATCGGCCCGCGAGAGGTAGCCGAGGCGATGGCCCAGCGCGACGGCCGCTCGCTCCTGCTCATCGACATCGCCGTCCCCCGCGACATCGACCCCGCCGTGCGCGGGCTGCCTCTCGTCCATCTTTACGACATCGACGATCTCCAGGCGCTGGTGGAGGAGAGCCGGAACGCCCGCCGGCGGGAGTTGACGAAGGTAGAGCGGATCGTTGAACAGGAGCTGCGGCGCTTCGAGGGGTGGCTGCGCGCCCGGGGCGTCGTCCCCACCGTGGCCGCGCTGCGCGGGCGTGCCGACGCGCTGCGGCAGGACGAAGTGGCCCGCACCTTCAAGCGCCTGCGTGACCTGACC
This sequence comes from Chloroflexi bacterium RBG_16_68_14, assembly GCA_001796995.1. Lineage (GTDB taxonomy): Bacteria > Chloroflexota > Dehalococcoidia > DSTF01 > RBG-16-68-14 > RBG-16-68-14. The sequence continues at coordinate 42,427 of MGOB01000078.1, forward strand.
CCTCAGCAGCGAGCGAGCGTGGAGGCGATGGCGAGTGCCCTGGTCAAGAAGCTCCTCCATGACCCTATCGCCCGCCTGAAGGGCGACGACGGCGAGCGCTACGTGGCTGCCCTGCGCGAGCTCTTCAGCCTGGACGGTGACGTCCTGGCGGAAGAGCAGACCCGCGCAGCAGGCTCTCGCCCTGAGAACCCGGTACCCGAGGCCTGAGGTGGCTCCACGGCGGATCATCATCGTCGGGACCCGCGGGAGCCGGCTGGCCCTGCGTCAGACAGAGCTAGTCATCGAGCTGCTCCGAGCCCGTCACCCTGAGCTCCAGTTCGAGGTGCGTGAGGTGCGCACCGAGGGTGACCGGCGGCCGGAGGCCCCGCTCTCCCGCATCGGCGGCCAGGGAGTGTTCGTCAAGGAGCTGGAGGCCGCCCTCCTGCGGGGCGACATCGACCTGGCCGTGCACAGCCTGAAGGACGTGCCGGCAGCGCTCGCTCCCGGCTTGACGCTGGCCGCTCTTCCGAGGCGCGGTGACCCCCGCGATGTCCTGGTGTCCCGGGACGGGGCGGCGCTGGCCGCGCTGCCGTCGGGCGCCCGCGTCGGCACTGGCAGCCA
>MGOB01000078.1:43085-43431 GCA_001796995.1 Chloroflexi bacterium RBG_16_68_14
CAGGGGCAACGTGGACACGCGCGTCCGTAAGGTGGACGAAGGGACGGTGGACGCCGTCGTGCTGGCCGCCGCCGGGCTGGAGCGGCTGGGCCTCCTCGACCGGGCGGCGGAGGTGCTCTCGCCGGATGTCATGCTTCCCGCCGTGGGCCAGGGGGCGCTGGCGGTGGAGGCCCGCGCCGACGATGCGGAGCTGCTCGTCCTCCTCTCCGCCATCGACGACCCCGACACGCGCGCCGCCTGCGAGGCGGAGCGGGCGTTCCTGCGACGGCTGGGCGGCGGCTGCCGCCTCCCCTTCGGCGCGCTGGCGACAGTGGAGGACGGGACGCTGCGGGCGCGCGGCTTCGTC
>MGOB01000078.1:43630-43952 GCA_001796995.1 Chloroflexi bacterium RBG_16_68_14
GGCGGGCAGGTGAAGGTCTGTCCCTACGGATTTCGGTGGGTGGAAGGGTATCGATGAAGGAACAAACTGGTCGTGTCTTCCTCGTCGGCGCCGGGCCGGGCGACCCGGGGCTGATCACTGTCGCCGCCGTCGAGGTGCTCGCTCGGGCCGAGGTGATCGTCTACGACCGGCTGGTCAACCCACGACTGCTCGATCTCGTGCCCAAGGGGGCGGAGCGCGTCTTCGTCGGCAAGGGGCCGAAGGGGCACACCATGTCCCAGGACGAGATCAACGCGCTGCTGGTCGACCGCGCCCGCGGGGGGAAGCGGGTGGTGCGGCTGAA
>MGOB01000078.1:44016-50334 GCA_001796995.1 Chloroflexi bacterium RBG_16_68_14
CCGCCGGCGTCCCCTTCCAGGTGGTGCCGGGCGTGACCTCCGCCATCGCTGCGCCCGCCTATGCCGGCATCCCGGTCACTCATCGCGGCCTCGCCTCCTCCGTCGCCTTCGTTACCGGCCACGAGGACCCGGCGAAGATCGGTTCGGATGTAGACTGGCCGAAGCTGGCCACCGCCGTCGATACCCTGGTGCTCCTCATGGGCGTCGGTCAGCTCCCGCAGATCGTGGAGCGGCTGGTCGCCGCCGGCCGCGACGCCGCCACGCCCGCCGCCGTCATCGAGGGGGGCACCCTGCCTCGCCAGCGCACGGTGGCCGGCACCTTGGGCGACATCGTGGCGAGAGTGGAAGAGGCGGGCATCGCGCCGCCGGCCGTCGCCGTCGTCGGCGAGGTAGTGCGGCTGCGGGAGGCGCTGCGCTGGTTCGACACGCGGCCCCTCTTCGGGCTACGGGTGCTGGTCACCCGGACGCGCGAGCAGGCGAGCGAGCTGTCCCGCGCGCTGGCCGCCGCCGGCGCCGAGCCGGTAGAGCTGCCCACCATCGAGATCACGCCCCGGTTCGACCGAACGAAGCTGGCGGCGGCGGTCGCTGCCCTGCGGGAGGGCGCCTACGGCTGGCTGGTCTTCACCAGCGCCAACGCGGTGGAGATCTTCTTCGACTTCCTGGAGGGTAAAGGACTGGACGCAAGGAGCGTGCGGGCGGGGGTGGCCGCCATCGGCTCGGCGACAGCCGAGGCGCTGCGCCGCCGGGGCATCGCCGCCGACGTGACGCCGGGCCGGGATGCTTATACCGCCGAGGGCCTGCTGGCCGCGCTGGAGCGGGTCGAGCTGGACGGCCGCAGGGTGCTGCTGCCTCGCGCCGAGGGCGGCCGCGAAGCGCTGGTGGACGGGCTCATCGAGCGGGGCGCGACGGTGGAGGAAGTGACGCTCTACGTCGCGGCGCCGCCGAAGAATCCCGACGCTGAGGGCCTGCGCCGCCTGCGCGCCGGCGAGATCGACGTGGCTACCTTCGCCAGCTCCTCGGCGGTGCGCAACTTCGCCTCGATGCTGGGTGACGACCTGGAGCCGCTGCGCCGCTGTCGTATCGCCTGCATCGGCCCGGTCACGGCGGCGACGGCCGAGGAGCTGCTCGGCCGCCGCCGGACGTGGTAGCGTGGGAGCACACTATCGACGGGCTGGTGGAGGCGCTGGTGGAGAGTTATACTGTCTGACGTACGACGGCAGACATCTGACGCAGGAGATGAACATATGGAAGAACGAGTTACTCTACGACCCCGACGCCAGATAACGCTATCACGGCGAGTCTGCGACGAGCTTGGTGTGAAGCCGGGCGATCGGCTGGTGTTGGAGGTGGCGGATGGAGCTGTCGTCGCTCGACCGCAGAGGCAGGTGGCACTGGAGGCGCTCCAGGCCCTCCGGCAGGCATTCGCGGAATCGGGCGTCACGCTTGAGGAGCTACTGGAGAGCGGTCGGCAGGTCCGAGAAGAGCTGTTTCGGGAGAAATACGGCCATCTCGTTCAGAAGCGCGGTCCCGCGCCCCGGAAGGGAAGTCGGCGGCGGAGCGCCTAGGTGCGCGTCTTCTTAGATACAAACGTCCTGTTCTCTGGACTTCTTTCCTTCCTCGGGCCTCCCAGCAGGATCATCGATGCGGCCACTAGGGCCGAGACCGAAGTCCAGTTCGTGGTCTCAGTGGACGTACTTGCAGAGCTGACGAGGAATATCCGTCGCAAGGCACCACAACTGCTTCCGGATTTGAATCGATTCTTGACGAGCGCGCGACTTGAGTTCGTGAACCCGCCCGAGGAAGAGATCCAGCGCTGGCTTGCGGAGTTTGGCTCCGATGCGCCCGTGATCGCTGGCGCCGTGGCCGGGCGGGTGGACCATTTGTGCACGGGTGACAAACGCCTGCTGGCGCACGGACGCACCGGTGCCCTCGGCGACCTCAGGGTGCTCTCGCCATCGGAGCTAGTGCGACTGCTACAATAGGGTTCGCCAAACACCAATTCATGCACAGACGGTATCGGTAGGAGGGATCGCACATGCGGCTGCACGACTATTTCGACTACCGGGCGCGGGAGCAACCGGAGGCGGAGTTCGCTGTTCTGGGCGACCGGCGCCTGACCTACCGGGAGGCGCAGGAGGAGGTGCACCGGCTCGCCAACACCTTCGTGAGCGCCGGGCTCCAGGTGGGCGACCGGTTCGCTATCCTCTCCAAGAACAGCATCGAGTACGCCCTCCTCTACTACGCCGCCTCCAAGGCGGGCGCGGTGCCGGTGCCGCTGAACTACCGCCTGGCGCCGCGGGAATGGGCCTACATCATCAACGACGCCGGCGCCAAGCTGCTCATCGCCGCTGGTGAGTACGTGGACGCCATCGACGGCATCCGCGGCGAGCTCAAGAGCGTCGGGCGCTTCGTAGCGGTCAAGGCGGCGGGAGCCCGGGGATGGGAGGACTACCATCAGTGGGTCGCCGGCCAGCCGACCACCGCCCCCGACCGGCGCATCACCGAAGAGGACGATGTCTACCAGATGTACACCAGCGGCACCACGGGCAACCCCAAGGGCGCAGTGCTCACCCACGGCGCTGTCACCGCCAACATGGTGCAGATCTTGACGGGGCTCGAGGGGGTGGTCGGCGAACGCTACCTCATCGTCGTGCCCCTGTACCACGCCGCCGCTGCCCTCACCACCTTCTGCTGTGTCTCCTGGGGCGGCTGCCTGTATATCCATGAGGAGTTCAACCCCGTCGAGGTGGTGCGGACCTTGAGCGAGGAGCGCATCGGCACGGCGATGCTGGTGCCGTCGATGATCCAGGCCTGCCTGGTCTTCGCGCCCGATGTCGCCCAGCGCCGGTACGATGACCTGCGCCTCATCATCTACGGCGCTTCGCCCATCGCGGAGCAGACCCTCCGGCGCGCCCTGGAGGTCTTCAAGTGCGACTTCGCCCAGGCCTACGGCATGACCGAGACCACGGCGGTCCTCACCTTCCTCCTCGCCAAAGACCACGGGTGGGCCTTGTCGGAGAAGCCGGAGCTTCTCCTCTCCGCCGGCCGGCCCGTCCTCGCCACCGAGCTACGCATCGTGGACGAGAGCGACAACCCCGTGGCCAGCGGCACCATCGGCGAGATCATCGCCCGCGGGCCCCAGCTCATGCGCGGCTACTGGAACCTGGCCGACGAGTCCGCCGAGGCGCTCAAGGGCGGCTGGATGCACACCGGCGACGCGGGCACCATGGACGACGACGGCTACATCTACATCCAGGACCGGGTCAAGGACATGATCGTCTCCGGCGGCGAGAACGTGTATCCCCGCGTGATCGAGGACGTCCTCTACCAGCACCCGGCCATCGCCGACGCCGCCGTCATCGGCGTCCCCGATGAGCAGTGGGGCGAGACAGTGAAGGCCATCGTCGTCCTGCGCGAGGGGGCGGCGCCGACCGAGGAGGAGATCATCGACTTCTGCCGGGGCAAGCTGGGCGGCTTCGAACGCCCCCGCTCCGTCGACTTCGTGAAGGAGCTGCCGCGCAACCCCAGCGGCAAGGTGCTCAAGCGCCAGCTCCGCGAGCCTTTCTGGGTCGGCCAGAAGCGCCGCGTCTCCGGCGTGTAGCCGCAATCGGACTGCCTGCCGGTCTATAATAGAACTGAGCCCTTTGCTCAGGTGACGGAGCGCTATGGACTATCTGCAACTGGACGAGCTGCCCTCGCTGCGACGGCCCACCTTCATCGCCGCCTTCCGGGGCTGGAACGATGCGGGCGAGGCGGCGACCCTCGCCGTGCGCCACCTCGTCGAGAGCTGGTCCGCCAAGCAGTTCGCCGCCATCGACCCGGAGGAGTTCTTCGACTTCACCGTCGCCCGGCCGCTGATCCGCATCACCGACGAGGGCCAGCGCGACCTGCTCTGGCCCTCCAACCGCTTCTTCTACCACCAGCGCGCCGATGCGGAGGGCGATGTGGTGCTCTTCCTGGGCACGGAGCCCCACCTCAAATGGCGCGCCTTCACGGAGACGGTGCGCGACCTGTTCCAGCGCCTGGACGGCGCCCGCCTGCTCACCCTCGGCGCCCTGGTGGCGGCGACGACCCACACCCGGCCGCCGCCGGTCACCGGCTTCAGCACCGAGGAGGAGCTGCGCCGTCGAATGGAGGGGATGACGATCTCCCGCGCCCGCTACGAAGGCCCCACGGGCATCGTCGGCACGCTGCATGACGCCTGGCGCCGGGCCGGCCTGCCCGCGGCCAGCCTCTGGGCCGGCCTGCCGCCCTACCTGGGCGACGCGACCAACCCCCGGGGCGCGCTGGCGCTGCTGGAGATGCTGGACCGGCTCTTCGCCTTCGCGCCCGACCTGACGCCGCTGGTGGAGGCCAGCCAGAAGTTCGAAGAGCAGGTGGAGGCGGCGCTGGCCGACAACACCGAGATGCGGTCCTATCTCAACGAGCTGGAGCGGCGCATCGATGCCGGCGTCAGCGAGGCGGGCACGCCCGACCTGCCGCCCGCTGGCGACCTCATCGGCGACCTGGAGCGGTACCTGCGCCAGCAGAGGCAGGGGTAGGAAACGGCAAGAACATCTCTCGGGCGCCGGCGACACGGGACCATGACCGAAGTACGCAGGATACAGCGCATCTGGACCCGCTGGGCTGGCATCTACGACCTTCGCGTTCGCCTGTTCATGCGCTGGCGGAAGGCTGCTCTTAAGGCCCTGCGCCCTCGCCCGGGGGACACGGTTTTGGACCTGGCCTGCGGCACGGGCCTGAACTTCTCCCACATCGTTGGCTGGATCGGCTCCGAGGGCAGGCTGGTCGGCGTGGACTGTACGCGCGCCATGCTGGAGCAGGCGCGACGGAAGGTTGTCCGCCAGCACTGGGAGGGCGTGGCCCTGGTGGAGGGCGATGCCGCCACCCTGCCCCTGGCCAGCGAATCCTGTGATGCGGTTCTCTGCTCCTACGCCATGGTGATCATCCCGGACTACCGGCGGGCGATAGCGGAGGCGGTACGGGTTCTCAAGCCCGGCGGCCGGCTGGTGCTGCTGGAGCCCAAGCGCGGCTCGGCGCTGTGGGCCAGGGCCCTGACTCCCTTCGTGGCCTTCGCGGGGCGTTTCGGTGGCGTGGATCTGAGCCGCAGACCGTGGGAGGAGCTGCCCAGCCTCCTGGAGGAGGTTTCCCGGAGTGAATATGCGGGTGGGATCGTGTACATTGCCAGTGGCACCAAGGGAAAGCAGAAAAGAGCGCTCTCATGCACCCGCGCCTGACCCACGTAAGGCTCCTCGTCCAGGACTACCAGGCCTGCTTTCGCTTCTACCGCGATGTGATGGGCTTCGACGTGGCCTGGGGCGATGAGGACGGCAGGTACGCCGATTTCAGTGCCGGTGACGCCATGGTCGCCCTCTACCGCCGAGAGCTGATGGCGGAGGCTGTGGGCACCGCCGCCCTGCCGGGGGATGCGGACGTCCAGGACCGCGCCCTGCTCAACTTCGCGGTCGACGACGTGGATGCGGCGTGCGAGCAGTTGAAGGCCCGGGGCGTCGAGTTCGTGACGGAGCCGCAGGACCGCCCGGACTGGGGCATCCGCACCGCCCACTTTCGCGACCCGGACGGCAACCTGATCGAGATCTACCGGGACCTGCCGGCAACATAGGGCGTAGAGGGTGGACCCATGACCACGCGCACTACTGTCTCCCAGCCCTTCGCCCGCTTCCGCCGGTTGCGCCGGAGCGCGGGGCTGCGGCGCCTGGTGCGGGAGACGGCGCTCTCGCCCAGCGATTTCGTCTACCCCCTCTTCGTCGTCCACGGGCAGGACGTGCGCGAAGAGATCCCGTCCATGCCCGGCCAGTACCACCTCTCGCTCGACCGGCTGGCGCAGGAGGCGGAGGAGCTGCGCGCGCTGGGCGTGCCGGCGGTGCTCCTCTTCGGCCTGCCGGCGGCCAAGGACGAGGCCGGCTCCGAGGCCTACGCCGAGGACGGTATCGTCCAGGGGGCGGTGCGCGCCCTCAAGTCGGCCGACCCGGAGCTGGTCGTCATCACCGATATCTGCCTGTGCGAGTACACCTCGCACGGCCACTGCGGCGTCATCGTGGACGGCGAGGTGGACAACGACCGCTCGCTGGATCTGCTGTCCCGCACGGCCGTCTCCCACGTCCGCGCCGGCGCCGATGTGGTCGCCCCCTCCGACATGATGGACGGCCGGGTGGCCGCCCTCCGCGCCGCCCTGGACGAAGCCGGCTTCACCCAGACGCCCATCCTGGCCTACGCCGCCAAGTACGCCTCGGCGTTCTACGGGCCGTTCCGGGAGGCGGCTGAGTCCGCTCACCAGTTCGGCGACTGGCGCGGCTA
>MGOB01000078.1:50383-52098 GCA_001796995.1 Chloroflexi bacterium RBG_16_68_14
GACATCGCGGAGGGCGCGGACATCGTCATGGTGAAGCCGGCGCTGGCCTACCTGGACGTGCTCTCGAGGGCGCGGCAGCGGTTCGACCTGCCCCTGGCCGCCTACAACGTCAGCGGCGAGTACGCCATGGTGCATGCCGCCGCCCGCAACGGCTGGCTCGACCTGCGCGGCGTCGCGCTGGAGATCCTCACCTCTATCAAGCGCGCCGGCGCCGACATCATCATCACCTACCACGCCAAGGAAGCCGCTCGCTGGCTCCGGGACGAAGCGTAGAGCGCGCGATGGCGACCATCGTGTGCAATCGCTGTCACCGGCGCAGGAAGCCGCTGGCGGAGCCGCCGGCGGGCGGCGATTTGGGCAAGGCCATCGTCGAGCACGTCTGCCCCGCCTGCTGGGACGAGTGGCGGGAGATGTCAGCGCGCCTGATCAACCACTACGGCCTCAACCTGGGCCTCCCGGACCACCGCCGGGAGCTCCGCCGCGCGATGAAGGAGTTCCTGGGGCTGGAGGAGTAGGTGCCCGGATACGTCATGCTGAGCGCAGCGAAGCATCTGGCTCTCCTCGATCCGCTAGACCCTTCGTGGAGTTCATCCTGAACGTCAGCGAAGGACTCATGGTGACATTCATCTGTGGCTAATCTCAGCGCCGTCGTCTTCGACTACTATGAGACGCTGGCGGAGATATCTGCCTCTATCCGTGAGCGCATCTTCGATGACCTCGCCCAGCGAGTGGGGCTCGACCTCGCGCCGGGCGAGGCGTATCGCCACTGGCGCGAGCTCACCACCAGGGACTGGGTACTGCGGCTGGCCGGGCAGCAGCAGCCACCGCTGGACGGCCCGACGCCACCCTTCGTGAGCTTCCGGGAGGTCTGGCTGGAGCGCAGCCGCCAGCTCTTCGAGCGCTGGGGCGTCGACGCGCCGGCCGAGCTGGGCGCCGACGCCTACGCCGGGGCGCACGCCAGCGCCGCCGTCTACGCCGATGCTCCACCCGCGCTGACGGCGCTGCAGGAACGCTACCGCCTCGCCGTCCTCTCCGACGCCGACAGCGGCTTCCTGGCCTCCAGCATGGAGCGGAACGGCCTTGCCTTCGAGGCCGTCGTCGCGTCCGAGGAGGTGCGCGCCTACAAGCCACACGTCTCCATGTTCCGGGAGGTCTGCGCTCGGTTGGGCGTGGAGCCCTCCTCGGCGCTCTACGTGGGCGATAGCCCCTGGGCCGACATCCAGGGTGCGCGCCACGCCGGGATGCGGGCCGTCTGGGTCAACCGCCACGGCGTCACCTGGCCGGAGGATATGGAGCCGCCGGAGGCGGAAATCAGGTCACTGGATCAGTTGGACGAGCTGTCGACGCGGTAGTAGGGGCGCACGGCCGTGCGCCCCTACGTTTTCCCCTACCTTTACCCAAGATGGCCCTCGCCCCTTGCGCCCATCTGTGCCAATCTGTGTTCATCTGTGGCTAAGCAGCATGACCGCTCCCGCCAGATCTTCGAGGCGTCGCGCCGGCTGATGCCGGGCGGGGTGAACAGCCCCGTCCGCGCCTTCCGGGCCGTCGGCGGCGAGCCGGTAGTCTTAGCCTACGGCCGCGGCCCGCGCCTCTTCGACGTGGACGGCAACGAGTACATCGACTACGTCCTCTCCTGGGGCCCGCTCATCCTCGGCCACGCCCACCCCTCCATCGTCGAGACCCTCCAGCGCGCGGCGGAGCGGGGCACCAGCTTC
>MGOB01000078.1:52234-52484 GCA_001796995.1 Chloroflexi bacterium RBG_16_68_14
CGCGACAAGATCCTGAAGTTCGAGGGCTGCTACCACGGCCACGCCGACGGCCTGCTCGCCCGGGCCGGCTCCGGCGTCGCCACGCTGGGCCTGCCGGACAGCCCTGGCGTGCCGAAAGCTTTCGCCGAGCAGACGCTGGTGGCCCCCTACAACGACCTGGAGGCGGCGCGCCAGCTCTTCCAGCACTACCCCGACGAGATCGCCTGCGTCATCGTGGAGCCGGTGGCCGCCAACATGGGCGTGGTGCCGC
>MGOB01000078.1:52665-52865 GCA_001796995.1 Chloroflexi bacterium RBG_16_68_14
GGTGGGCGCCTACGGCGGCCGCCGCGAGATCATGGAGCAGGTGGCGCCCCTGGGCGCGGTCTACCAGGCGGGCACCCTCTCCGGCAACCCGATGGCGATGGCGGCCGGCATCGTCACGCTGCGCATGCTCGAAAGTGAGGGAGCGTATCGCACCCTGGACGAGCTGGCCGGACGCCTCGCGGGTGGCCTGGTAGCGCTGG
>MGOB01000078.1:52877-54030 GCA_001796995.1 Chloroflexi bacterium RBG_16_68_14
AGGTAGCGGTCCAGCTCAACCGCGTCGGCTCCATGTTCACTCTCTTCTTCACCGATGTCCCGGTGACCGACTACGCGACGGCCAAGCGATCGGATACCGACCGCTACGCTCGCTTCTTCCGCGTCATGCTGGAGCGGGGCGTCTACCTGCCGCCTTCGCAGTTCGAGGCCTGCTTCCTCTCCCTCGCCCATCTGGAGCGGGAGGTGGAGGAGACGCTGGCGGCGGCGGAGGCGGCGTTCGAGGAGCTCTCCTCCCCCTAGGCCGGTAGTTCAGGCGTCGGCCTTCAGCGGCGGTACGCGCTGGAGCTTGCCGGGGTTGCGGACGATGTGGATGGCGCGGATCCTGCCGCCGGCGATCTCCCCGGTGATGACGCTCTCGGGCTGACTGTTCACGTACGTGACGATGCCCGGCTGCCCGTTGACAGAGGCGACCCGCGCAGCGAACCCCGGCGGTGTCTTCTTCGCCAGCCCGATGAAGAAGCGGGCGATGTTCATCGCGCCGTAGACGGGGTTGATGGCGGACGCTACCTGGCCGCCGCCGTCGGACCAGAGGGTGGCGTCGTCGGCCAGCAGGCCGAGCAGGCCGGCGATGTCGCCGTTGGTGGCGGCGAGGACGAACCGTCTGGTGATCCGCTCTACCTCCTCCGAGGAGGCATCGAACCGGTGCTCGCGGGCGGCGAGGTGGCGGCGGGCCCGCCGCGCGATCTGCCGGCAGTTGACCTCGCTCTTGTCCGCGATGCGAGCGATCTCGGCGTAGTCGTACTCGAAGACGTCCCGCAGCAGGAAGACGGCGCGCTCCACCGGCGAAAGGTTCTCCAGCAGGACGAGAAAAGCGATCGAGAGAGAATCGGCGAGGGCTAGCTGCTCTGTCATATCCGTCGTCTCCTCCGCGATCAGCGGCTCCGGCAGCCACGGCCCGATGTACTCTTCTCGCTGCGCCCTGGCCGAACGCAGCCGGTCGATGCAGAGGCGCGTGACGATGGTGGAGAGATATGACTTCGGCGATCGCACTTCCTCAGCCCCCACCGCCTGCCAGCGCAGGAACGTCTCCTGCACCATATCCTCCGCGTCCATGGCGCTGCTCAGCATGCGATAGGCGATGGCGAAGAGGAGCGGCTGGTGCTGGCTGAAGGTTTCGACGCGGTTCATCGTCC
>MGOB01000079.1 GCA_001796995.1 Chloroflexi bacterium RBG_16_68_14
GACATCATCGACTACGATGAGGTTAGGACGGGGATGCGGCGGGAGGCGATATACTACGGCTCTCAGGCCACGATCGAGAAGTGGGCCGGATCGCTCTTTGCCCCCATACTGGCGGGTGTGCTGCTGCTGGGCGAGACTGCCGATAATCCCTTGGGAATCAGGATGGTCGGGCCGGTGGCTGGTACCGCCTCTCTCATCGGCTTCCTGTTCTTCCGGGGCTACCGGCTGCCGGACGCGGTGACGGCGGAGAGCGTGCGGGAGGCCGGTCTGAGGGTGGAGGAGCCGGAGCCCAACGCGGGGTGAGTCGCGGGCCGGCCTGCCAGTCAAATCGTGTCTATCGGGGGCATAGAAAAGATTGCGGTGAAGTCGCATCGCCAGCGTCTTGACAGTGCCTGGGGTGCTTGCTACGTTGGCTGCGGAAGCAACTGAATGAAGGAATCAACGAAGCTTCTGTCCGGCGAGATCTCAGCGAGCGAATAGCAGACACCCTCACGAATTGAGCGCCGGACTGGGCAAGAGAAACGGCCTGACCGCTAAGGCGTCATGCGTTTCTCACTAATTCCCCGCACGGGCCGCTTCTACGATCTTTTTGAGGAGAGCGCCCGCAAGCTAGTGGTGGCCGGTGAGGCCCTGACTGATCTCCTCGAGCACTTCGAAAACGTTGAGGCAAAGACGGCTCACATCAAGGACCTGGAGCACGAGGCCGACAACGTCACACATGACATCTATCTTCAGGTTCACAAGACGTTCGTAACTCCTTTCGATCGAGAGGACATAGCCGCTCTGGCCCAACGCATGGACGATGTCATGGACTACATGGAGGGGGCGTCAACGGCCATCCGCACGTACGGCATCACACAACCGACGACCGCCGCCCGCGGCCTTGCGGACCTCATCCGTCTGCAGACCGTGCAGCTCGAGAGGGCGGTTACGGCGCTGCGTCACCGGGGCCAGCTCAAGTCGATCCTGGAGCAGCTCAAGGAGGTCAACCGCCTGGAGAATGAGGCGGACAGCCTGTTCCTCAACTCGATGGCGGAGCTGTTCCAGGGCGAGATGAGTTCTATTGACATCATCAAATGGCGTGATATCTACGATCAGCTTGAGCAGGCCACCGACAGCTGCGAGCAGGTGGCCTACATCCTGGAGGCGATTGTCCTAAAGCATGCCTAGTAGCTGGACTGGCTGGTCTGAAGAGGGAAGCAGGGCTTCCCTCTTCTCATTCCAGAAGCGTTGACCGATACTTTCGGCTTCCTGATCTTCGCCTTCGCGGCGATCCTCGCCTTCGAGGCGGTGAACGGCTGGACAGATGCCCCCAACGCCGTTGCCACCGTGGTATCCACGCGCGTGCTGGCGCCGGTGGCGGCGGTGATCATGGCGGGCGTGTTCAACCTCCTGGGCGCCCTCTCCGGCACGGCGGTGGCCACCACTATCGGTAAGGACATCGTGGACATCCAGGCCATCAGCCTGGAGACGGTTGCCGCGGCCGCTCTGGCGGTGGTCTTCTGGAGCAGCTTCGCGGCCTACCTAAGCCTCCCCACCAGCGAGAGTCACGGCATAGTGGCGGGCATCGCTGGCGCTGCTGTGCAAGTAGCCGGCTGGGACGTCATCATCTGGGACGGCTGGACCAAGGTGTTCACCGGCGTGGGCGTGGCGGTGATGGGTGGGTTTGGCGGCGGCTTCCTGCTGATGATCCTGATCCTCTGGCTCTTCTACCGCTCCAGCCCTTCCCGCTCCCGGCGCGTCTTCGGCTGGCTGCAGCTGGGGTCTTCCGCCTTCATGGCCTGGAGCCACGGCACCGCCGACGGTCAGAAGGCGATCGGCGTCATGGCCATGGCCCTGGCGATCTACAACGATACCCCGACGAGCGAGTTCAGCGTTCCGCTGTGGGTCATCCTCCTGGGCGCCGGCACCCTGGGCCTCAGCACCGCTACGGGCGGGTGGCGCATCATCCGCACCCTGGGTATGCGGGTCACCCACCTGGAGACCTACCAGGGGTTCGCAGCGGAGGCCGCGGCCGCCACTACGCTGGCCGTGACGTCCCGTTTCGGCATCCCCCTGAGCACAACCCACACCATCGGCACCGCCATAATGGGGGTAGGCGCCACGCGCCGTGTGTCCGCAGTGCGCTGGGGCGTCGCCTACAACATCGTGGCCGCCTGGGTGCTAACGTTCCCCATCTGCTTCGGCCTGGGCTGGCTAATCGCCCTGATCATCCCGGATTAGGCGGGCGGCGTCTCTGTACGGAACAGGAGGCTAGTCGGCGGCCAGTGGCACCAGAGCCATGCGGCCGACATCTACCAGGCCCATGTCGGTTAGTCGCAGCTCCGGTATGACGGGGAGGGCGAGGAACGAGAGGACGGCGAAGGGGCTGGGCAGGCCGACCCCCAAGGAAGCGGCGGCCTCTTCCACCTCCTGGAGCTGCGCGGCCACCTTCTCCAGGGGTTCGTGGGACATGAGGCCGGCGACGGGCAGGGGTAGCGAGGCAATCGGCTCTCCATCGGCCACAACGGTTAGGGCTCCGCCCAGGCGGCTGACCTGGGCAACGGCCGCGTGCATGTCGCTGTCGTCGGTGCCCACGACCACCACGTTGTGGGAGTCGTGGGCGAAGGAGGTGGCCAGCGCCCCACGGCGGAGGCCGAAGCCGCGCACCAGGCCCAGGCCCACGTTTCCGCTGGCGTGATGGCGCTCCACCACTGCCGCCTTGATGACGTCCCGCTCCGCGTCCGCCACGACCTCTCCGCCGCTGACGCGGGCCTCAAGGATGGTCTTGCGTGTCGTTATCTGGTGAGGAATCACCTCGATGACGTGATGACGGCGTGAAGTCGCCGGAATGACGAAGGCGTTCTCGTCCAGCGGCTTGACGCGCATCGTGTCCAGGAGGACAGGGGGCGCCGGCGATTCGCGGGAGAACGCGCTCACGCCGTCGGCGGCCACCAGGCGTCCCTGATAGTACACCTGGCGCGGCCGCAGTTCCCGCAGGTCGTCAGCGACGAGGAGGTTGGCCCGGTAGCCCGGAGCGATGGCGCCGCGGTCCCTCAGCCCGAAGTACGTGGCGGGGTTGATGGTCGCTAGCTGGACGGCGCGGACGGGGTCGAGCCCAAGGCGGACCGCCTTGCGCACCACCGCGTCGATGTCGCCGTCTTCGAGCAGGTCGCGGCAGGAGCGATCGTCTACCACCAGAAGGCAGCGGGGATAGGTCTGGTCCGTGACAAGGGGCAGCAGTTCCTCCAGGTTCTTCTCGGACGTGCCCTCGCGGATCATGAGATGCATGCCCCGTCGCAGCTTTTCGCGCGCCTCCCCACGGGCCGTGGACTCGTGGTCGGAGCGGGGGCCGGCGGCCAAGTAGGCGTTGAGAAGGGCGCCGTAGAGGCCGGGTGCGTGGCCGTCGACGACCTTACCGCGATCGCGGGCGGCTGACGCCTTGTCCAGGCAGTCGCCGTGGCCGGCGATGGCGCCGGGGAAGTTCATCAGCTCGCCCAGGCCCAGCGTCTCCGGCCAGGCCAGGGCCTCGGCCACGGCATCGGCGTCCAGAGCGGCTCCGGCCGTCTCCAGATGGGTGGCCGGGACGCAAGACGGCGCCATGAGGAACACGTCCAGGGGCAGGCCGGCCGCTTCGTCCAGCATGGCGCGGATGGCCGGTAGTCCGCCGACGTTCGCCAGCTCGTGGAGGTCCGTGACGACGCTGGTGGTGCCGTGAGCGAGGACCGCGCGGGCGTACTGGGGAAGGCCCAAGAACGAGCTCTCGATGTGGGTGTGGCCGTTGATGAATCCCGGCAAGAGATAGGCGCCATCGAGGTGTACGGTTTCGGCTGCCTGATAGTCACTACCGATGCCGGCGATGATTCCGCCAGCGATAACGACGTCCCCTTCTTCGACTTCGCCGGTGAAGACGTTAACGATGCGCCCGCCTGCCAGCAGCAGATCGCCGGCCGAGTCACCCCTGGCCACAGCTATGACCCTTTCCCTGTCCATACCTACTCGTCCTCCAGCATCCAGACGTCCGGCAGGTAGCGGTAGTCCTCACCGCTGTCTATCCCGTAGCCGACGACGAAGCCGGGCGGGACGGCGTGACCAACGTAGTCCGCAAGGTCAGGGTTGTCGGCCAGGGCATCGCGTCTGGCCAGCAATGCGCAAACGCGAAGGCTGGCGGGAGAGCGGCTGTGGAGGCGCTGGCGCAGCCGGTCCAGGGTGAGGCCGCTATCCACGATGTCCTCCACGATCAGTACATGGCGGCCGGTGACGTCGGTCGTGATGTCCTGGACGATGCGCACCTCGCCGCTGCTGGCGCGGCCGGACCCGTAGCTGGAGACGGTGATGAAGTCCACCTGCAGCGGCATGTCCAGCTCCCGAATGAGGTCAGCAAGGAAGACGAATCCGCCTTTCAGCACGCACACGAGCAGCGGGCGCTTGTCTCTGTACTCTTCTCGAATTAGGTCCGACAGGCGCTTGATGGTCTGCCGTACCTGACGGCGAGATAGGATGCGCTTCAAAGCTCGCTCCGGCGTCCTTCGCCATGACTATTGTACATCGCAGTGCTGGGTGGCGTTATGCGAGGAAATAGAGCCCGCCAGCCAATACGAACTTCCGCACAAGGCCTGAATCTGGCTACAATGTCGGCGGGTCACTGCGAAGGAGGAGAGGATGATTTCCAAGTGGTGGGGCTGGGGCGATGCTGGGAGGGAGTACCACTTGCCCGACCCGCAGCGGTTCTGGCGGTACCTCCGCGCGCGCCTGGGCCCCACAGAGGCCGGCGGCCGCATCGACTCGCTGGAGAGAGTCCACCTATCCCCGTCGCGACTGCCGGTGGCGACGCTCTCGGCCCTGACGGGCATCGTCGGCCAGGAAGGCCTCTCCACGGAGAGCGCAGAGCGGGCTGTGTACAGCATGGGCAAGGGGTACAAGGACCTGGTGCGCATTCGCCGGGGCCAGGTGGCGAACCCGACCGATGCCGTGGCGCGACCCCAGACCGAGGAGCAGGTGACGGCCCTTGTGGACCTGGCGGCGCGTGAGCGTATCGCCGTTATACCCTTTGGCGGCGGTACGTCCGTGGTCGGCGGAGTGGAGCCCGCGGGCCGGGGCCCGGTCCTCACCCTGGACCTGGCGGCGCTGGCCGGCGGCGTGCGCATCGATAGCCAGTCGTCGGCGGCTACGGTGGCGGCGGGCGTCACGGGCCCCGAGTTGGAGCGCCACCTGAACCCTGCCGGCTTCACGCTGGGCCACTTCCCCCAGTCCTTTGAGTTCTCGACGGTCGGGGGGTGGATCGCCACCCGCTCTGCCGGTCAGAAGTCCACGCTCTACGGCAAGATCGAGCAGCGGGTGCAGGCGCTGCGCTTGGCCTACCCCGGCGGATTGCTGGCCACGCCGGCGGTGCCGGCGGCCGCCGCCGGGCCCGACCTCGTGCAACTGGTTGCGGGCTCCGAGGGTACGCTGGGCGTGATCACCGAGGCTACGCTTCGCCTTTCGCCCATACCGCGGCACCAGGACTACCGCGGTTATCTCTTCCCCGGCTTCACGGATGGCGTGGCCGCCGCCCGCGAGCTAGTGCAAGCGGGACTGAGGCCGGCTGTCCTCCGCCTCTCCGATGAGGCGGAGACGGAGTCCGCGCTTGCCATGCGTCCGCCGCCGCAGGGCATGGCGGCTGTGGTGGAGCGGGCAGGCCGATGGTATCTGTCCCGAGGTGGCCTGCGCCTGGAGACCGCCTGCCTGATGATTCTGGGCTTCGAAGGGAAGGAATCGGCCGTCCGAGAGCAGTCGGCGGCCGCTAGGTCCATCCTGCGACGTCACGACGCCCGCTCGCTGGGGGCCGCGCCGGGACGGGCCTGGGAGCGGTCTCGCTACGATGCTCCCTATCTGCGCGACCTCCTCCTGGACGGCGGTGTCATGGTCGACACGCTCGAGACGGCTACGACCTGGGATCGATACCTTTCCCTCTACGCCGCCGTTCGCGAGGCGATACGCGGCGCCTTGGGGGACCGGGGTGTTGTGATGGCGCACCTGTCTCACTGCTATAGCGACGGCGGCTCCATCTACTACACGTTCCTGGGCCCGCAGGAGCGCGACGGCGAGATCGAGCAGTGGGAGCGGGTGAAGGCCGCTGCCACGGAAGCGATAACCCGGCAGGGGGGCGCCCTCAGCCATCACCACGGAATCGGAAGCGACCACCGGGCCTGGATGGAGGCGTACCTGGGATCCGCCGGGGTGGAATGGCTGGCTGCCATCAAGTCGGCGCTGGACCCGGGGGGCGTCATGAACCCCGGGAAGCTGATACCCGGGCCGCCGCTCCCGGCGAATTCGTCTCCGGCGGAGACGGAGGCCCGAAGTGGCTAGGGGATCGACGGCCGGGAACATGCACGAGGCCGAATACAGCCGCGGCGCTCTGCTGGAGCGCCTGGAGCGAGAGACTTTCGATATAGCGATCATCGGAGGCGGCATAACGGGCGCCGGCATCGCCCGCGATGCCGCCATGCGCGGCCTCTCCGTGGCCCTCATCGACAAGGGGGACTTCGGCTCGGGCACTAGCGGGCGCTCTTCGCGCCTGATCCACGGTGGCCTTCGCTACCTCGGGCAGGGGCACCTTGGGTTGGTGCGGGAGGCGCTGCGCGAGCGGGGGTTGCTGCTGCGGCTGGCGCCCCACCTGGTGTGGCCCACGCCTTTCGTGCTGCCTCTGTACGAGGATAGCCACCACAGGCCGTTGCGCCTGCGGGTGGGCCTGGCCGGGTATGACCTGCTGGCGGGCACGCTGGGCATCGGTCGCCACCGTGGCATCTCGCGGGAGAAGGTGCTACTCGAGGAGCCTCAATTGCGGTCCGAAGACTTGCAGGTGGCCTTCCGTTACTTTGATGCCATAACCAACGACGCTCGCCTTACGCTGACGGTGGCGCAGTCCGCTGTCAGGCAGGGGGCTGCTGCGCTGAACTACGTCGAGGGTGCGAGCCTCGAGACGACGGGCGGACGCATCGCCGGCGTGAACTACCGGGACCTGGTCGGTGGCGGAGAGGGCGCGGTTCGGGCCCGCGCGGTAGTGAGCGCGGCGGGTCCCTGGACCGACCGGGTGCGGTCGCTGGCCGGGGGCGCGGGCCTTCTACGGCCTACAAAGGGCGTCCACGTAGTGGTGCCGCGCGCCCGCCTCGCCCCGAACGCCGTGGTTGCCTTTGGCTGGCGCGGCCGTGACTTGTTCGCCATCCCCCATGGCGAGTACACGTACGTCGGCACGACAGATACAGACCACAGCGGCGACCCCGACTGCATCGAGGCCGATTACGAGGACGTTGCCTACATATTGGAGGCTGCCAACGGCACCTTTACGACCGAACTCTCGATGTCCGACGTGATATCCGCCTGGGCCGGTCTGCGGCCCCTCCTCAGCGAGGAGGGTGACCCCTCCCACGTCTCGCGGGATTACGACATCCTCGATGGTCCTCCCGGCCTATACACCATCTGCGGGGGCAAGCTCACGACTTTCCGTGCCATGGCCGAGCACCTAGTGGACCACATCATCGAGCGCGAGCAATTTTCGAGGCGGCCGGCGCGTTGCCGGACGGCCCGCGAACCCTTGCCCGGGGGCGGCGCCGGCGACTTCGCCCGGTACAAGAAGGGCGCGGTGGCAGCCCTTCGCGATGGCTGGCAAATGTCTGAGGAGGTGGCCCGTCGCCTGGTCGGTGTGTACGGGACAGACCACGTACGGGTGCTGAGTCACGCTGTTCGAGAGCCCAGGCTGCTCGAGCCTCTGATTCCCGGCTGTCCGGTGCTGGCGGCCGAGGCCGTCCATGCCGTTCGCCAAGAGATGGCCATGACGCTGGAGGACTTTTTGCGCCGCCGCAGTGACCTGATGCTCTTCGGGGAAGACGGCGGCATGGCG
>MGOB01000080.1:0-9625 GCA_001796995.1 Chloroflexi bacterium RBG_16_68_14
CGATGCCGGCTTGCTTCATCTCCTGGACGCGCTGGCCGATGGGCTCCGGCCGGATGGGCGCGGCGTAGACCTTCTGGAGGAGCGCCGTCGCTTCGTGCTGGGGCGCCGAGGCGATCTCATCCAAGACGGTGTCGGGCTGCTCGTAGCGGGTCTGGACGCCCTCCAGGTTGAGGACCGGCAGCCCGCCCATCTGGGCGAAGCTGACGGCGAAGGACGGGTCTACCACGGCGTCCATCGCCGCGGCCAGGATGGGCAGCGGAAACTCCAGGTGGTCGATCTGGAAGGAGATCTCCGTCATCGCCGGGTTGATCGTGGCGTCGCCCGGGACGATGGCCACCTCATCGAAGCTGTAAGCGCGCCGCATCTGTTTCGCCTGCGGGACGGACATATCCTATCTCCTCTCTGGTCGCCGGTCCCCGTCCGCCGCGAGATACGCGGATCGAGGCCGGCGGAGGCTCCTCAGCCAGCAGTCCTGCACCATCACCGTAAGACTCACAATTGCTTCCGGGCGAGGCTGCGGTTTTTCGCACTGTAGCAGACCCCTTCCCCTCCCGTCAATAGGAGCTGGCAGACGGTGCGACAAAATTGTATAAGAATGTAGGCGAGTAGACGATCTTCGGTGGTTATGTAAATTTACTCATGGGTATCCTGTATCTCGTTGCTACCCCCATCGGGAACCTGGAGGACATCACTCTGCGGGCCCTTCGCGTGCTGGGTGAGGTGCCGCTCATCGCCGCTGAGGACACCCGCACGATCCGGAAGCTCCTGACCCACTACCGCATCCGCCGGCCGCGACTGCTCAGCTACACCGAGCGCAACCGGCGAATCCGTACGCCGGCCATCCTGGCCGCGCTCCAGGAAGGAGACGTCGCCCTCGTTTCCGAGGCCGGGATGCCCGGCATCAGCGACCCCGGCGTGCACTTAGTGGAGGCCGCTGCTGCCGCTGGCTGCCGAGTGGTGCCGGTGCCCGGCCCCTCCGCCCTCACCGCCGCCCTGGCCGCGTCGGGTCTGCCGACGCGGCGCTTCCACTACCTGGTCTTCCTGCCGCGCACAGCGGGCCGGCGGCGTAGGCTGCTGCAAGAGGTCGCCACCCTACCCGAAACGCTGGTCGCCTTCGAGGCCCCGCACCGGCTGCGCCGGACGTTGGGCGACCTGCGGGAGGCGCTGGGCGATCGCCGCATTGCTGTCTGCCGGGAGCTGACCAAGCTACACGAGGAGATCTTCCGGGGCACTCTCTCCACCGCCCTCGACCACTTCACGGAGCCTCGCGGCGAGTGCACCCTGGTCATCGAAGGAGCGGGGGATAGCAAACCGAAGCGTGAAGCCCCGGTCGATATCGATGGGCACCTGCGGGAGCTGAAGGCGCAGAGCCTGCGCGCCCGCGACGCGGTGCGGGAGGTCGCTCGGCGTTCGGGCATGTCGCGGCAGGAGGTCTACCGCCGCTGGCTGGCGCTATCGAAGGAATAGACATCCGTTGTACTCGTCCAGATACTGGTGTCATGATGCACATGACCGGCCGGACAGGCCCTTCGTCCCGCGCGCCCTCGGCCAAGGCATCTGCCCTGGGGCCCAGGGGTGACGACCGTCGCGCTATACTGTCGGCCGGCACCACCAGACGAGAGCCATCGCTCGCAGAGCGAAGGCAAAATACGGCACCGCCCCTAACGGGGCCAACCTCGGCTTCGAGGCGACGATGTGGGCGGCAGCCGACAAGCTGCGCAACAACACGGACGCGGCCGCCTGCGTCGGGCCGCCCCCCTGCAACTTCCGTTCCCGAACCGGCGCCCCGTGAGGTACAATCGGGTACGTCGCGCTACTCGTATAGGGGACTGGCGATGCCTAGAGAAGAGCAGCCACCGCTAGGCCACGAACTCTTCGGCACGCCCATGGACGCTGGCCGCCGGCCGCGTTCAGGCGGCGGCCTCTTCATCGTCGACAACAGCGCCCAGGACTGGAAGGTCCTCCAGTACCTTCGCGAATGGACGGACATTGCCCACACCTTCGATATCGCCACCTCGTATTTCGAAATTGGAGCATTACTAGGCCTAGACGGCCATTGGCAGAAGCTCGATAAGATCCACATCCTCATGGGCGACGAGGTCACAAAGCGCACGAGAAACGCCCTGTTGGCGGGCGTGGCCGGCACCCTGGACGACAGCATCGAGAGCGAGAAGGAGCGCAACGACTTCTTGACGGGGGTGCCCGCCGTCGTCGACGCGCTCCAATCGGGCCAAATTCAAGCGAAGGTCTACACCAGAGCGAAGTTCCACGCCAAGGCGTACATCACACATGGGAAGGCGGCGGTCATCGGCTCCACCGCACTTGTGGGGTCGAGCAACTTCACTTTCCCCGGTCTCACCACGAACGTCGAGCTGAACGTTCAGCTTCGGCGCGAGGTTGAGCTACTACAAGAGTGGTTCGAGCGGCACTGGAACGAAGCGGAAGACGTTACGCCCGACGTTCTCCGCATTATCGAAAGGCATACCGCCGACTATTCTCCGTTCGAGGTCTACGCGCTCGCGCTCCAGCAGTACTTCCGTGGGCATGAGCTTACGGTGACGGAATGGGAGCGCCAGGAATCGCGCATGTACCCGGTCCTCGACCAATACCAGAAGGAGGGCTACCAGGCCCTCATGAAAATCGCCGACACGTACAATGGCGCGTTCCTGTGCGACGGCGTCGGCTTGGGCAAGACGTTCATTGGACTCATGGTAATCGAGCGGCTGCTGCGCGAGAGAAAGAAGGTTGCGCTGTTCGTAACCAAGGCCGCGAGGAGGCCGGTGTGGGAATTCGAGTTAGACCGCTATCTTCCTGGACACCGCAGCCCGGTCTATAGCAACCTAGCCATCTACAATCACACTGACCTCCTGCGAACAACCGCGGATGTGCAGGAAGGGCTGCAACGAATCACGGAAGCCGCCGACGCCGTGGTCATCGACGAGGCGCACCATTTCCGGAACCCAGGGACGAAGGGGATAGGACAGGTAGTGCGCCCGTCTCGCTACCGAAAAATGTTTGAGCTGCTGCAAGGGAAGCAGGTCTATCTCCTAACCGCCACGCCGATTAACAACCGGCTCATCGACTTGCAGCATCTCATGGAACTGTTCCCACAACGCCAGGCAGACTACTTTCGGCGCGCACCCCTCGGCATCCACTCTCTGCCCGGCCACTTCCGAACGATGGAACGCCAGCTTGAGGCAATGCTGTCGGAAGATGGCCATGTCGAGAACGAGGACGTTGTTACGGATGAGAATGAGGCCGAGAAGGTCTTGCTCAACGACTCGCTCTTTCGCGCTCTAGTGGTGCAGCGAAGTCGGGCCTACGTTCGGAAGAGTCAGGAACAACACGGCGGGACCGCCGCCATCTTCCCGGAACGAGAGCCACCGAAAGTTGCGGCGTATTCGCTAAAGGACACGTATGGCTCGATTCTGGACGACATCGAAAAAGCATTCTCTATGTTGGAACCGCTGTTCTCGCTGGCGGCGTACTATCCCCTAGCCTTCTACAAGGGAGAACGGGGCGACTTGGACGCCCAGAGCGGCGCAGCTACGGGAGAGCTGACAGGCTTCAAGTTCGAAGAGAACCGACAGAAACAGCTGGTTCGACTCATTCGAATCCAGTTTCTAAAACGCTTCGAGAGCTCGGTCCGGGCATTCGAAAGCTCGTGCGAGGCCCTCTTCATCAAGCTGCTTGCTTTCGTCCGTAAGCAGAGCACCATAAAGACGGAGCACAGCCGGCTTGAGCGCTGGCAGGCTCAACATGCCCACCTGATGGCGACCGTCAAGTCACACGCGGAAGATGGAGAGGATGACGACGAGGCCGACGAGGACTGGAATATCGTCGCGGATGAATTGCTCGACGATATCCCCGAACTCTCGCGTGACCTCTACGACGTGCCGGGAATATTGGAGAAAACGTACCGCGACCTGGATGAAATCGCCCGCTTCCTTGAACAGATGCAGGCGCTGACGCCGGCTCAGGATGACAAGCTCAAGACTCTGCTCTCTCTTCTGAAGGACGATCGTCTTCTCAGCAAGCACAAGGTGCTCATTTTCACGGAGTACAAAGCCACCGCCCAGTACATAGCGGAGCAGCTAAGAAAGGCAGGCTTCTCTCACGTCGACGAAGTCTATAGCAGCGTGAAGCGCGACCGAGGCGACATCATCCGCCAGTTTTCGCCGTACTACAACGGCACCACCTCGGCCGGGCTGGCGCAACGAAGGCTGACCGAGACGCGTATCCTCATTTCCACCGACGTGCTCTCGGAGGGCCTTAACCTCCAGGACTCCACACTGCTCATCAACTATGACCTCCATTGGAACCCGGTGCGGCTGATGCAGCGCATTGGCCGCGTTGACCGCCGCCTCGACCCCAAGATCGAGGATGCCATAGCCACCGACCATCCAGAACGTGCTCGCGTTCGGCGAAGGATTCATTATTGGAACTTCCTTCCCCCGGACGAGCTGGACAACCTCTTGAACATCTACAAGACGCTTTCGCGGAAGGCGCTCAGGATATCGAAGACCCTCGGCATTGAGGGCAGGAAGTTCCTCAAGCCCGAGGACGACTACGACGCGCTCAAAGACTTCAACCATACATACGAAGGCACACCGACAAGCGACGAGGAGATGCACCTCGAATACCAGCAGTTGCTCCGTGACAACCCGCACCTGGAAGAGCGCCTGGCTTTGCTGCCGGGCCGGGTTTTCAGCGGCAAGGCCCATCCCCAGGGGTCACGGGCGGTGTTCTTCTGCTATGTCCTGCCGGGCCAGAAGGCCGACGCTAAGCCGGACCCAGACAACCCCGCTGCTACCTGGACCGAAGACGCAGGCACGACCGTCTGGTACCTGCACGACTTTGAGACGGGTGAACTGACGAACGACGCGGCAGCCATTCACGAGATTATTCGCTGTGCGCCAGACACGCCGCGCCGGCACATCGTCGCCCAGGATGAACTTTCAGAAGCGCGCAAGAGGGTTGAACGAGAGATCGTCAATACGTACTTGAAGCGGATGGACGCGCCTGTCGGCGTCAAGCCCATCCTAAAGGCCTGGATGGAGCTGTCATGATAGCGCCGGAGGTGGAACGCCTCCGTTCCATCCACGACTTCAAGGCCCTCATCAGGTATTTGCGGGAGGAGCTCGACTGGCCCATCGCCGAGCACGTGGCGGAAGAGGATATGGTCTACGACTACACGCCAGAGGAAGTTGGCCTAGACCCGCCCAGCGCGGTCAAGATCGATCGCATCGTCCGGCTCCGGCCTCTCGTCGCCGGACAACCGTGGGGCATCTTCTACATAGACTTCCGTCCTGGCAAGCTCCCCGTCACCGTGCTCCGGCGCATCCTGCGCGCACTCGTCATTAAGAAGCGCGAGAGCAGAGGAGACAAGAAGCTCTGGGAGCTCGACGACCTGCTCTTCATCTCCAGGCTTGGTGAAGACGGAGACCGGAGCATTAACCTCGCGCACTTCAGCGAAGACGGAGACGGTTCCGGCCGGGCCACGCTGCGCGTCGTGGACTGGGACGAGGAGGACAGCCACTTCCACATGCTTCGCACGGCGGAAGAGCTACACCGTCTTCGCTGGCCCGAAGACCCGTCGGACGCAGAGACTTGGCGCGAGACGTGGGCCTCGGCCTTCGCCTTGAAGCTCGGCGAGGTCGCAAAGACCTCAAAGCAGCTCGCGCTCGAAATGGCACACATGGCCCGCCTGATTCGAGGGCGGGTGAACGCCGCCATGGCCGTCGAGTCGGACAAGGGGCCGCTCCGGCGCATGTACAAGGCGTTCCAGGAAGTCCTGCTGCACGACCTCACCGAGGACGATTTCGCGGACATGTACGCGCAGACCATCACCTACGGCCTATTCGCTGCGCGCCGGTCTCGCCCTATCGGCATCACCGCAGAGAATGCCGCCGACATGGTCCCGCCGACCAATCCGTTCCTGCGAGACCTGCTCGCCGAGTTCACCGAGGTCGGCGGCTTGACAAAGACGCTGGACTTCGACGAGCTCGGCATCGATGCCCTGGTACAGATGCTCAACAACGCCAACATGGAGGCGGTTGTCGCCGACTTCGGCGACAAGAACCCCCTCGAAGACCCGGTCATCCACTTCTACGAGCTGTTCTTGAAGGAATACGACCCGAAGAAGCGCGTTCAGCGCGGCATCTTCTTCACGCCCCGGCCGGTGGTCTCATTCATTGTCCGGTCCGTGGACGAACTCCTACGGACGGAGTTCGGCCTGGAGGACGGCCTGGCTGACACAACCACTTGGGGAGAGATGATAGAACGCCACCCTCACCTTACGCTGCCGAACGGAACAAAGCCCGAAACACCATTCGTGCAAATTCTCGACCCGGCGGTGGGAACCGGGACGTTCCTTGTTGAAGTTATCAACGTGGTTCACCGCACGATGTTCGACAAGTGGCGACGCGAGGGCCACTTGCCGATGCTCGACATCCCGCAGCTATGGAACGACTACGTAGCCAACCATCTGTTGCCCAGACTTTACGGGTTTGAGCTCATGATGGCTCCGTATGCTATCGCTCACATGAAGATTGGGCTCAAGCTAGAGGAAACCGGCTACAAGACGGCCAAAGGCGAGCGGCTGCGCATCTACTTGACCAACTCACTTGAGCCTCCTTGGGACCCGTCCGGACAATTCGAAGAAATGGTCCCTGCGCTTGCGCACGAGGCTGTAGCCTCTGAAAAGGCCAAGAGCAAGACCGCATTCACAGTAATCATTGGCAATCCACCATACGCAAAAGAGTCCGCAAATACTGGGCCATGGATAGCTGACCTTCTGCGCGAATCGCTTGAGGATGGCGCTGACAGCTTCTTCAAAGTGGATGGGGCAACCTTGGGCGAGCGCAACCCGAAGTGGCTAAATGACGACTACGTCAAGTTCATTCGCTACGGACAGTATCGCATCGCCAAATCCGCAGCAGGCGTTCTTGGGTTCATCACCAATGACGGCTACCTCGGCAACCCTACATTCCGAGGAATGCGCCAATCTCTCGCGACGACGTTTTCGCGCATTTTCGTCCTTGACTTACATGGTGAAGCCCGCAGGGTCGAGGAGCGCACTTCTGCGCCGGATGAAAATGTATTTGACATCAAGCAACCTGTAGCAATTGGCCTGTTTTGCAATGGTCTGCTTCGCGAGGACACTGTAAGCATTGCACATGCGGACCTAGTCGGCCCGCGCTCCGAGAAGTACAGCATCCTCCAAGACAGTTCTGCTGGAACCATTACGTGGCAGACCTTGTCGGTATCGCCGCCCTTCTACCTCTACAGGCCGCAAAACGAAGAGCTCTGGGAGGAGTACCAGGCTGGTTTGCCGGTTCCAACGGTTTTCCGCATCGGTACTGTGGGAATAGTAACTGGAAACGATGCCGGGGCGATTGCTATATCGCTCAACGAAGCACGCGAACTCGCTGATGCTGCTGGGCTGCCGCATGAGGCCATCCGCCAAATCTTGTACAGACCGTTTGATTGGCGCTTCATTCTGTACGACCCAACTTTAGTAGGCCGCCGTCGCTACGCCGTCATGCAGCACATGCTCTCGGGCAGAAATCTAGCGCTCGTTACGGCCAGAAGTAACAAGTCGGGTACTCCTGACCACTTCCTTGTTACGCGAGTCATCATGGAGGCCAAGTGCGGTGAGTCAACAACCCAGTCCGCCTTATTTCCGCTGTTCACTGATGCTGGCTTCGATGGCTTGTCACTCGACGATGGTCTTCATTCAAACCTAGATGCGAATTTTGTCAGAACGTTAGGAGTTTCGGTCGGCAGAGCGGTATCACCGGAGGATGTTCTTCATTACGCCTATGGTTTGTTCTACTCACGCCTGTACCGGCAGCGGTACGGCGAATTCCTTAGAGTGGACTTCCCGCGCATTATCGCACCACAGGACCCCAGCCTGTTCTCAGTTATTGCGTCTTTGGGTGCCGACCTCGTAGCTCTTCACCTATTGGACGACGACTACCAGTGGGCCTCCTGGAACTCTGGGAATGCGTCGAACCCGCTAACTCGGACCAACATAGCGTTTGAGGGCGGAGCTCGGGGCGTCGGCAACGTCTATCCGAAATACCACCATTGCAGCGTCGCCCTTAATCCGTCATCGCACTTCAACTCGGTGCCGGAGGACACCTGGCACTTCACCATTGGCGGCTACCAAGTTTGCCACAAATGGCTGAAGGACCGCCGCGGCCGCACGCTCGCGGACGAGGACCTCAGGCACTACATCCGTATCGTCGTGGCGATACAAGAAACCATCCGGCTCATGAGCGAGGTTGATTCCGTCATCCAAGAGCACGGGGGCTGGCCCTTTCCGAAGAGCCTAGCTGCACGAGATTGACGAGGTTACGGCACTCATGGCAAACGATGACGATGCGTGGGTGAACTTGCCTCAACACAAACGGTTTCATGCCCCACTCCGACAAGGCGACTCGGTGGAGGTCACTTGCGGTTGTCGACATACTGAACCCAGCATCTGCCGGAAGCACTCAATGCCCGCTGTTTGCGCATTTGTGCGCATCGATGGAATGTGTCATTCGCCACCGTCGTCGTGGCGCAGGCAGTTCGCAAAACTGCTGGAGGATGTGAACCGCCAGCCGGAGTGAGTCCCTGCTGGCTAGGAGGTTGCAAGGGACTATCGAAGACCACAGCGGCTGGCCGCTTCCGGGCAGCGTGCCGGAACCGGCAGCTTGACTCGCCACCTCCAACGGTCTAATATTGTTAGCGTAACTTAGCACTTTTGCGTGCCTGTATGCCTGGCTCCGCTGATAGCCTGGCTCGCCTTCGTCCCCCCCTTGACCTCACCAGCACAACCGTGCTACGATAACGCGTAATGTAGATCACCAGTTCTGGTGAACCGATCATGCGCATATACAGATACCAGGCGTTTTTGCAGAACGAACTTCCCCCAGTCGGCCCCTGTAGGGGCGCATCGCGATGCGCCCTGGGGCGGAACGGTGCCTGCCTTGTAGGGGCGCATAGCCTGCCCTCGAGCGAGGCGAAGCCTGCCCTGAGCGGAGCCGAAGGGGGCGATCCGC
Organism: Chloroflexi bacterium RBG_16_68_14; assembly: GCA_001796995.1. Lineage (GTDB taxonomy): Bacteria > Chloroflexota > Dehalococcoidia > DSTF01 > RBG-16-68-14 > RBG-16-68-14. The sequence goes on from MGOB01000080.1 coordinate 9,051, forward strand.
CCTCCACTACCCCCTCTCCTGCTCGCGGGAGAGAGCCTGCCCTGAGCTTGTCGAAGGGGGCCGGGGGTGAGGGAGGATAACCATGCGCGGCGCTGGCGGTGGCCCCAAGACGGAACGAGGCCGCGCCATCTCCAGGCTCAACGCCCTCAAACATGGCTTCGCTGCCAAGAGCCCCGTCATCCCAGGCATCGAGGACGAGAAGGAATGGCAACGTCACCGCGCAGGCATCGTCGCCAGCCTTAATCCTGACGGTTACCTCGAAGAGGTGCTCGCCAGGCGGATAGCCACCGCCCTCTGGGAACTCGACCGCCTCACCGCCTACCAGGTCGCGGCCATCATGCGCCACATTGAGAGCACCGCCAACGATATGGCCATCGCCGCAAACTACCTCCGTGAGGGCAACGAGATCGTTGAGCCTGAGCCTGCCCTCGTCGCTGAAGGCCAGCACGGCCGTCTCCTGCCGCCCGACGCCGACCTCGAACGGATCATGCGCCACGGGAGCTCTCTCCACCGTCAGTGGATCCAGACCAAGCATGAGCTCGAAGCCCTCCAGGCCCGCCGCCGCGGCGAGCGCC
>MGOB01000080.1:9757-12250 GCA_001796995.1 Chloroflexi bacterium RBG_16_68_14
TGAGACCATCTTCATTGGAGTCGCCTGGCCGTACGCCAACGGGCCGCTGCATCAGGGGCAGATCGTGGGCAGCTTCCTGCCCGCCGACTGCCTGGCCCGCTATCATCGGCTGCGGGGCGACCGGGTGCTTATGGTTTCGGGTAGCGATCAGCATGGCACCCCGGTCACCGTCCGGGCGGAGCAGGAAGGCCGCTCGCCTCAGGAGGTGGTGGACGAGTACCACCGGAGCTTCGTCCAGTCCCTGGACTGGCTGGGCATCAGCATGGACCTGTTCACCACTACCGGCACGGCGAACCACCGGGAGACCGTCCAACGCATCTTCCTGAAGCTCTTCAACCAGGGCGATATCTACAAAGCCAGCATGCTTCTCCTCTACTGCCCCAGCGACCGGCGCTTCCTGCCCGACCGCTACGTGGAGGGCAAGTGCCCCCACTGCGGTTACGAGCACGCGCGGGGCGACGAGTGCGAGCAGTGCAGCCGCGCCCTGGACGCCATGGACCTCATCGAGCCGCGCTGCAAGCTGTGCGGCGCCCCGCCGGAGGCGCGGGAGTCCGAGCACTGCTTCCTCCGTCTCAGCGTCTATAGCGACCGGCTCCGTGAGTGGTTCTCGCAGCAGAGCCACTGGCGGAAGCACGTCCTCAACTTCAGCCTGGGCATGCTCAACGAGGGGTTGCGCGACCGCGCCATCACCCGCGACCTGGAGTGGGGGATCCCGCTGCCCACCGAGGAGTTGGGCCCGGGCAAGCGCATCTACGTCTGGTTCGAGAACGTCATCGGCTACCTCTCGGCGGCCAAGGAGTGGGCGCAGCGCCGGGGCGAGCCCGAGGCCTGGCGGGAGTTCTGGCAGAGCGCGGACTGCCGCAGCTACTACTTCATCGGCAAGGACAACATCTTTTTCCATACGCTAAGCTGGCCGGCCACCATCATGGCCTACGGCGACGGGGAGGGCGGCAACCTGAACCTTCCTTACGACGTGCCAGCCAACCACTACAACACCGTGGCCGGGCTCAAGGCGTCGGCCAGCAGGAACTGGGCGGTCTGGATCTCCGACCTCATCGGCCGCTACGACCCGGACGCGTTCCGCTACTACCTATGCGCTACCATGCCCGAGACGAGCGACTCGGACTTCACCTGGCACGACTTCGTCGCCCGCAACAACAACGAGCTGGTCGCCACCTGGGGCAACCTGGTGCACCGCGCGCTCACCCTCACCTACCGCAACTTCGACGGCCGCGTACCCGATCCGGGGGAGCTCGACGCCCGCTCACGGCAGCTCCTCCAGCGAGTGGAATCGACGCTGGCGGAGGCGGGCGAGCAGTTGGGGGCCTGCCACTTCCGGGCCTGGTTGGCCGCCGCCATGGGCCTGGCCCAGGAGGCGAACCGCTTCCTGGACGAGACCGCGCCCTGGAAGGCGTTGCCGGACGACCGGCCCGCCGCGGCGCGCAGCCTGTACACCGTCATCAGCGCCATCAACGGGCTGAAGGTGGCCTTCTGGCCGTACCTGCCCTTCAGTTGCGAGCGTCTCCACTCCTACCTGGGCTACGACGCCCCCATGACGCAGGACGGCTGGACGCTGATGCGGCCGGCCGTAGGGCAGCCCCTGCGGGAGCCCGTACCCCTGTTCACCAAGCTGGAGCCGGCCATCGCTGAGGAAGAAGAGGAGCGCCTGACCGCCGATGCGGCTCTTCGATAGTCACACCCACCTCCAGCTCTCGGGGTTCGACGGCGACCGGGCGGCTGTGCTCGCCCGGGCTCGCGAGGCCGGCGTGGTGGGCCTGCTCGTCCTCGGTGTGGACGTTGCTACCTCGGAGGAGGCCATCGCCCTGGCCGAGGTGGAGCCGGACGTTCTGGCTGCCGCCGGCTGCCATCCCCACGATGCCAAGGAGATGGATGATGCGTCGCTGGCCAGGCTGGCGGAGCTGGCCCGGCACCCGAGCGTGGTGGCGGTGGGCGAGATCGGCCTCGACTTCTACCGGGACTTCTCCCCTCACGAGCGCCAGGTCGAGGTGTTCCGCCGCCAACTGGAGACGGCGGAGGAGGTGGGAAAGCCGGTCGCCGTCCACTGCCGGGAGGCGCACGAGGCGCTCTTCCCGCTGGTCGAGGCGTGGTCGCGCCGCCTGGGCGGCCGTCTCCCCGACGGGCGACCGCTGGGGGTGATGCACTACTTCAGCGGGGATGCCAGCCTGAGTCAACGTTATGTAGAGCTAGGCTTCCTTATCTCTGTGCACTGCTCGGTGACCTATCCCAAGAATGGGCGGCTGCAGGAGGTGGCCCGAAGGCTCCCCCTCGACGCCCTGGTGGTGGAGACGGACAGCCCCTATGGGGCTCCCCAGTCGCGCCGGGGCGAGCGGAACGAGCCGGCCTACGTCCTGGAGGCGGTGGCGAAGATCGCGGAGCTGCGCAACGAGCCCATCGAGCAAGTGGCGGTAGCGACGGCGGAGAACGCCCTGCGCCTGTTCGGCCTCGGGTCGAAGGCGGCAGCGGCGGGGAGTG
>MGOB01000080.1:12261-17056 GCA_001796995.1 Chloroflexi bacterium RBG_16_68_14
ACGAGGAGAGGATCGCGCTATGCGCGTCGCGTCTATCCAGACACCGGTGCAAGAGGAGCTGGCCCAGGTAGAGGCTACCCTGGAGACCGTCACCCGATCTGATATCCCCGGGCTCCAGGGGATGCTCCAGCACGTCCTCTCCGGGGAGGGGAAGCGCCTGCGGCCCACCATCGCCCTGCTGGCAGGGCGCTTCGGTGAGCACCGGCTGGAGCTGCTTGTGCCCCTGGCCGCCTCCATCGAGTTGCTCCACACCGCCACGTTGGTCCACGACGATGTGATCGACGCCTCTGACACCCGGCGCGGCCGCCTCACCGCCAACGCCCGCTACCACAACGCGGCGGCGGTGATGCTGGGCGACTATATGTTCGCTCACGCCGCCGCGCTCATCTGCCGCACCGAGAGCATCGAGGTGGTGAAGGTCTTCTCCCGTACCCTGATGGCGATGGCCGCCGGCGAGCTGACCCAGGACATGAGCGCCTACCAGTACGGCCAGGGCACAATGCAGTACTTCCACCGCATCGCTGGCAAGACCGCCTCCCTGTTCGCCACCTGTGCCGAGGGAGGCGCCATGGTGGCGGGAGCGTCCAAGGAGTGGATCGAGGCGCTCCGGAACTACGGCGAGAACGTGGGGATGGCCTTTCAGATCGTGGACGACATTCTTGACTTCGAGGGGGACGAGGAGGAGCTGGGGAAGCCCACCGGCAGCGACCTCATGCAAGGGACGCTCACCCTGCCCGCCCTTCTCCTCATGGAGCGGAACCCGGATGACAACCCGGTGAAGAAGCTCTTCCGCAACAAGCGCCGCCGTGAGCACCTGGCCGAGGCGATCTTCATGATCCAGAACTCCGATATCCTGGACGAGTCGTACGCGGTGGCGCGGGACTTCCGGGACCGGGCCGTCGCCGTCCTGGAACCGCTGCCGGGCACGCCGGAACGAGCCGCCCTCGTCGATATCGCCGACTACGTGATCCGCCGGCGCCGCTAACCGCTCGAACAGCCCATGCTATACTTCCTGGTGGAGGCGTCGCTGTGCCCGTCTACGAATACACCTGTATGGACTGCAAGAAGGTGGTCAGCTTGCTGATCCGGCGCATCGGCGACGACGTCCAGCCCGCCTGCCCCGAGTGCGGCGGCACAGACGTCCACCGGCTCATCAGCAGCTTCGCCTTCCACCAGTCGCAGGTCAGCAAGTTCGAGCAGCTCGACCCGAAGTACGAGAAGATGGTGGACGCCGCCAACCCCGACCTCTCCTTCGAGAGCCTGGTGAAGAAGTACAAGCTCGACCGGCCTAACTCGAAGCGAGAGGAATAGGCCGGGCAGCGGAGAGATGCCAAGGCCGGGGCGCGACCCCGGCCTTCTGTGTTGTTAGCGGCTACTTCAAGGATTTCGGGAGACGGGCCTTGGAGGGGCGGACGCCGGACGCGCGCATCTTCTGCATCTCCTTCCCCCGCAGGTGCTGCTTCTCCCGCTCGACCTCTCGGTCGCCCTTCGACTTCCTGGGCGGTGGCTTCGGCTTGTTGATCTCCGGGTGTTCGAAGGGGCGCGCCGGGCCGCGGATGCGCGACTTCACCTCCTTGCCCAGGTGCCAGTAGGTGCCCTTGTCGGGCAGGCGCCGGGCGTAGCCCTCGCGGAAGGTGAAGGCGGCGAAGCTGGTGGGCATGATCCGCCGGCCGTCCCGGTCGCAGACCGGGCAGGGCACCGGGTCCGAGGCCTCCCGCATGGGTCGCAGCGCCTCGAAGATCCCGTCACAGCTCTCGCAGTAGTACTCGTACAGCGGCATGGCACACTCCCTACTTCGCGGGCTCTGCGCCCACGGCCCTCCGCAGCGCGGCCCGGGCCAGGAGCCGCGTCGAGTCCAGCGTCGGCAGGGGCGAGCTCTCCGGCGTGACCAGCAGCGGGATCTCGGTGCAGCCGAGGACCACGGCGTCGCACCCCTGTTCCTTCATGCGGCCGATGACGCCGGTGAAGTAGCGCAGCGACTCCGCTGTGAACTTTCCGTCGACCAGCTCGTCGAAGATGATCCGGTCGATGCGCTCCCGCTCGTCCGGCTCGGGGATCAGGTACTCGATCCCGAGCGCGACCAGCTTCGGGGGGTAGACCGGGCCCTCCATCAGCAGGCGGGTGCCGAGCAGGGCCAGGCGGCGGTAGCCACGGCGTGCCGCCTCCGCGCCGACCTCCTCGGCGATGTGCAGCCAGGGCAACGGCGATCGCTCGATCACCCGGTCGAACGCCTGATGGATGGTGTTGTCCGGGCAGACGATGAAGTCTGCCCCGGCCCTGGCCACCTTCTCCGCCGACGAGAGCATGAGGTCGGCTACGCCGTCCCAGTCGTCCGCCTCGAAGTATCGCTCGTACTCGCTGAGGGGGTGGGTGTGCATGCTGACCTGGGGGTGGGCGTGCCGGCCCATCAGCGCCCCTCCCTCCAGACAGATGGTGCGGTAGCAGAGGGCTGCTCCCTCTGCGCTACAGCCGACGATGCCGATGTGCTGGGCCACGCTCTAGTTATAGCCGGGCCGCTCAGCGAGGGCCAGCGCTCCGGATGGCATTGGCGGGGCGGGCCCGTGGCTTACGGCGCACCATGTCCAGAAACGCCGCCGAGCGCACGTCCCGGTCCAGGGCGTGGTGGATGGCGTCGCGCAGGTGGCGCTCCAGCTCGCTGCCCAACTCCGGCGCGATGCGCACTCGGGCCACCTCCTGGAAGCGGCCGCCCTGGAGCAGGCGGAGCAGCTTGAAGGCGTTCAGGGAGAGCGGCCTGAGCGCCGTCTCACCCGGCTGGCAGCGGGGGCAGACGACGCCACTGGCGCCCGGCGCCCAGGCGTTCTCCTCCGCCTCCAGCGGGCGCCCGCAGACCACACACTGCCCGAGCTCCGGCCGGTAGCCGAGCTGCCCCAGGAGCGACATCTCGAAGAAGCGCAGCACCAGGTCCAGGTCGTCCCGCTGGGCGAGCCGCCGCAGGGTATCGAGGAGCAACCGGTAGAGCGCGAAGTTCTCCGCGCGCTCCTCGGTGGAGCGGTCCAGCAGCTCGGCCGCGTAGAGGGCGCGGCTCAGCCGGTCCAGGTCGTTTCGGAGCGGCTGGAACGACTCGATGGTCTGGGCCTGGGTGATGATGTCCAGGTTGCGACCGTGGGCGAGCAGGAACGAGCCGTGGTTCAGCGGCTCCACGTGGCCGGCCAGCCGGCTCTTGACGCGCCGTACGCCCTTAGCCACGGCGTCCAGCTTGCCGTGGTTGGCCGTGTAGAGGGTAACGATCTTGTCGGCGTCGCCCAGCCTGCGCTGGCGGAGGACGATGGCGGGGGTCTTGTAGACGCGCGGCGGGCGGGGCATGGGGGGGCGGCGCCGGTGGGGCTTACACCTCCTGGCGGTTCTCCAGCGCCTGGGCCAGGGTCACGTCGTCGGCGTACTCCAGGTCGGCGCCGGTGGGCAGGCCGCGGGCCAGGCGCGTGACCCGCAGTCCCATGGGCGAGAGCAAGCGGCTCACGTACATCGCGGTCGCCTCCCCCTCCAGGTTGGGGTTGGTGGCCATGATCACCTCCCGCACGGTGCCGTTGCGCAGCCGGGCGACCAGCTCGTTGAGCTTCAGGTCCTCCGGCCCGACGCCCTCCATGGGCGAGATGACGCCGTGCAGCACGTGGTAGAGGCCGCGATAGCCGCCGCTGCGCTCCAGCGCCAGGATGTCCAGCGGCTCCTCGACGACGCAGATGGAGGACTGGTCACGCTGGGGGTCGGTGCAGATCCCGCAGGGGTCGTCCTCGGTGACGTTCTGGCAGACTGAACAGAGGGTGGTTTTCTCCTTCATCTCGACGATCGCCTGGGCCAGGGTGCGGGCCTCCTCTTGGGGCGCGCGCAGGAGGTGGTAGGTCAGGCGCTGAGCGCTCTTGGGGCCGATGCCGGGCAGCCGATGGAACGCCTCGATCAGTCGGGCGACGGGCGCCGCGGTGGAGGCTGGACGGCCGGTAGGGGGAGCTCCTTCGCTCACGTGGGCATCACCACCCCTGGCCTAGCCCGGGAGGTTGATCCCGAACTGCCCCGCCAGGCCGACCAGCTGCTGCATTTGCATGGTCTGCACCTTTCCCAGCGCCTCGTTGAGGGCGGCGGTCACCAGGTCCTCCAGCATCTCGACGTCGTTCGGGTCCACCACCTCCGGCGCGATCTTGAGGGACTGGACCTGAAGCCCGCCGGTGACGCTAATGGCGACGGCGCCGCCGCCAGCGCTGCCCTCTACGGTCTTCTCGCTGAGCTCCTGCTGCACCTTCAGCGCCCGCTCCTGCATCTGCTGAAGCCGGGCCATCATGTCGCGGTTCATCCCCATCGGTAGGCCTCCTTAGCTATCGCTGGAGAGCACTCGGCCGCCCAGTTCCTCGGCGGCGCGCACCAGGTGGCCGCCGCGGGAGGGGCGCGACGTCTCCACGTTGGGCTCCAGCACGCAGCGCACCGTCCGGCCCGCGCCGAGCACGTCGTCTACCGCCTGCTGGAGGACCCGCATGTTCTCGCCGCCGTCGCCGACCATTCGGCCGAAGTGAATGTCGCGCCGAAAGCCAAACACGATCTCGCGGTCGGATACGTCGATGATACCACACTCACTGTTGAGCAATGCGCCCGTCCGATAGTGCAACTCCTTTGCCCGCCGGTAGATCTCCTGCCAGCGGGCGCGCGCCTCAGCCAGTAGCGGCGAGACCTCCGCCGAGGACGGTTGGGCTGCCGCTGGGACGGGTGCGGGCTCCTCCGCGATCGGCCCAGGCGCGGACTCATCCTCCGCTGGCCCGGTGGGCGCCGAGGCGTGGGCCGGGACGGGCTC
>MGOB01000080.1:17065-17132 GCA_001796995.1 Chloroflexi bacterium RBG_16_68_14
CGCGGCGCCTGGACGGGCGTGGGGCCGCAGGTCGCTGCGCTGGCGGCTGCGCAGGCGGCGCAGCGGC
>MGOB01000080.1:17185-19781 GCA_001796995.1 Chloroflexi bacterium RBG_16_68_14
AGCCGGCCAGCGCCAGCTCCAGCGGCAGCGGCGAGAGGGGATCGGCCCGGAGGTCGGCCTCGCCGAAGGCGCGCAGGGCGGCGACGATACGCTCAGCGGGCACGTCGGCCACCAGCGCGCACATTTCGGCGAGCTGCTCCTCGCTCCAGGCGTCGGTAGGTGGAGCGCCCGCCTTGGCCAGCAGCAGGCCTCGCAGGTAGGCGACCACCTGTCGCTGGAACTGGCGCAGGTCGAGGCCGTCATCCCGCACCGACGAGATGCGGGCCAGGCCCTGGGCCAGCTCGCCCCGCAGGACGTGGGCGGAGAGCTCGGCGCTGCGGGCGTCGACCACCAGCCCCAGCCCCTCTCGCACCTGCTCCAGCGAGAGCGCCTTGCCGTAGGAATCGACCAACTGCTCCAGCAGGTTGATGGCATCGCGCACGCTGCCGGTGGCGGTTCGGGCGATGACCTCAAGCGCCTCGTGCGGGCACTGGATCCCCTCCTGGCCGGCGATGTGGCTCAGCCGCTCGACGAGGGCGCTCAAGGGGATGCGCCGGAAGTCGAAGCGCTGGCAGCGGGAGACGACGGTGGCCGGCACCTTGTGCACCTCGGTGGTGGCGAGGACGAAGATGACGTGGCGGGGCGGCTCTTCCAGCGTCTTGAGGAGGGCGTTGAAGGCCGGCTCCGTGAGCATGTGCACCTCGTCCACCAGATAGACCTTGTGGGCGTCGGCGCCGCCGGCGGGGGCGAAGTTAGCCTTCTCGCGCAGGTTCCGGATCTCGTCGATGCCGCGGTTGCTGGCGGCGTCCAGCTCGATGAGGTCCAGGGCGCGACCTTCCAAGTAGGCCTTGCAGCTCTCGCACTTGTTGCAGGGCTCGCCCGCCTTGGCCTTGGCGCAGTTCACCGCCTTCGCCAGCAGTCGACCGGTGGTGGTCTTGCCGGTGCCCCGCGGCCCGGAGAAGAGGTAGGCGTGGGCTACCTTCTTCGCGGCGATGGCGTTGGTCAGGGTGCGTACCACCCCTTCCTGCCCGGCGAGCTCGGAGAAGGCGCGTGGTCGCCACTTGCGGTAGAGGACTTCGGTGGTCATGTCGAGCGCGGTGGAGGTCGAAAGCGCGCGGTCACGGGATCGCCGTCAGTATAGCAGCGGGGCTGGGGCGCCTCAATGCGCCGACCGGCCCTCCGGGCTGTGCCTCAGGGCGAAGCCGAGCAGCGCCTCCTCCCGCGCCTGCATCGTCCGCGCCTCCTGGGGCGACCCGTGGTCGTAGCCCAGCAGGTGGAGGAGGCCGTGCACCAGCAGGTGGGCCAGCTCCTCATCGATGCCGTGGCCGGCCTCCTCGGCCTGGCGGGCGGCCGTGGGGTACGAGATAACGACTTCCCCCAACTGGCGGGCGCTGTCGGGCGGCGTCACGAAGCCGTCGCCGCGCTCCAGTCCGAAGGAGAGGACGTCGGTGGGAGCGTCCAGGCCTCGATAGCGGCGGTTAAGCTCGCGCACCGTCGCGTCGTCGGTAACGGCGATGCCGAGTTCGGCAGGCGCCTGGACTCCCCCGGCGGCCAGCACGCGGCGGGCCAGGGCCACCAGCCCTCGGCGCCTGACGCCGCGGGTGAACGCTGGCTCCACGCGCAGGAGGACGGCATAGCCTGAGGGGGCCATCGGGGCCAGGATAGCGCATTCGGCCTTCCGGCGTGCCAAGCTACGCCTTGTCGTCGCGGCGCTGTCTCGCTACTATCGACAGCATGGGGACGCGTCTGGTTGGCCGCAAAGCGCTGGTGGCCGCGGGCCTGGCTGGCGCAGCGGTCGCTTTGGGGCTGCTGCATGTGGGCTGGGGCGCCGATCCGGTCACGGAGCGGGCGAGCGTCTCCAGCGCCGGCGGGGAGGGTAATTTCCTCAGCGTGGAGGCGGCGGTGAGCGCCGATGGCCGGTTCGTCGCTTTCGCTTCCGACGCCTTGAACCTGGTGCCCAACGACATTGGCGCCCGCGACGTTTTCGTCCGCGACCGCCAGACCGGCGCCATCGAGCTGGTCGATGTGGCCAGCGATGGGACGCAGGCCAATCGGGCCGCCCTCAGCCCGGCGATCTCGGACGATGGGCGGTACGTTGCCTTCTACTCCGCATCGTCCAACTTAGCGCCCGACGACACCAACGATGAGGACGACGTCTTCGTCCACGACCGGCTGACCGGCGCCACGGAGCGGGCGAGCATCGCGAGCGACGGGTCGCAGGGTGACGCCGACAGCATCACGCCGTCCATCAGCGGTGACGGCCGTTATGTCACGTTTACTTCGCGGGCGGGCAACCTCGTCCCCGAGGACATGAACGCTGACTGGGACGTGTTCGTCCACGACCGGCAGACTGGCACCACCGAGTTGGCCAGCGTGGCCAGCGATGGCACTCCGGGGAACTTCGGCAGCGGCTGGCTGGGCGCCGGCCGCGGGCGCATCAGCGGTGACGGCCGCTACGTTGTTTTCGGCTCCTTTGCCAGCAACCTGGTGCCGAACGACACCAACGCCCGCGACGACGTCTTCATCCGCGACCGGCTGGCCAGCGTCACCGAGATCATTAGCGTCAGCACCGACGGCGCTCAAGGCAACGACGACAGCATCTATCCCAGCGTGAGCG
>MGOB01000080.1:19807-20122 GCA_001796995.1 Chloroflexi bacterium RBG_16_68_14
GGTCTTCCACACCGCATCGAATACGCTGGCGCCGGACGACGGCGCTAACGACACGGACGTGTTCCTGCGCGACAGGGAAGCGGATACGACCACCATAATCGCTGGCGCCGGCAACGCGCCCCGCTTCTTCGCCGACATCAGCGACGACGGCCGGTTCATCGCCTTCCACTCCATCGCGCCGAACCTGGTGCCCGGGGACGCCAACAACTTCGATGACATCTTCCTGTACAACGTGGGGACCGGCGCCATCGAGCAGGTGAGCGTGCCGAGCAGCGGTGACGCAACCGACGGCCCCAGCTCCTTTGCCTCCATCAG
>MGOB01000080.1:20153-20494 GCA_001796995.1 Chloroflexi bacterium RBG_16_68_14
CCACTAACCTGATCTCTGGCGATACCAACGGCGTGACCGATGTCTTCGTCCGCGGCAAATCGCTCCTGCCGCCGACCACTCCCGCGGCGACCCGCTCCCCTACCCCAACGCGCACGCGCACCCCGACCCCCACCCCCACGCCGCCCATCGAGTTCGGCGACGTCAACTGCAATAGGTCCGTGGACAGCATCGACGCTGCCCTCGTCCTCCAGCACGACGCGCTCCTTCTCACGTCCCTTCCCTGCCTGAACGCGGCGGACGTGAATGGGGACGGCAGGGTCAACGCCATCGACGCTGCCCTCATCCTCCAGTTCGTGGCGGGGCTGCTGGACAGCCTGCCG
>MGOB01000080.1:20535-27702 GCA_001796995.1 Chloroflexi bacterium RBG_16_68_14
CTCACCGCTCGCTGGGCGGCATCGATGAGGGGCGAGGGAATGAGGCCCAGCACCAGCACGCCCACGCCGGCCACCGCCAGCGCTGTCACCAGCCAGCGGTCGGGCGCGATGTCGCCCTCGGCCGGGGCGGGCGCCAGGTACATGTGGCTCACCACTCGCAGGTAGTAGTAGGCGGAGACGGCGGTGTTGAGCACGCCCACGATGACCAGCCACACCAGGTCGCTCTGGACAGCGGCGTTGAAGATGTACAGCTTGGCGACAAAGCCGGCCGTGGGCGGAATGCCGGTGAGGGAGACGAAGCAGAAGCCCAGCACCGCTGCCAGCAGAGGCGCCCGCCGCCCCATGCCCGCGTAGTCGGCGATGGCGAAGGAGCCGAGCCGCTGGGAGATGGCCAGGACGGCGAAGAAGGCGCCCAGGTTGGTGAAGACGTAGGCCGCCAGAAAGAAGGCCACGCCGCTCGCCCCCAGGGCCACCCCGCCGTCGGAGGCGGCGATGGCGGCCACGCCGATGGCGATGTTCCCGGCCTGGGCGATGGAGCTGTAGCCCAGCAGTCGCCGGATGTCCGTCTGCAGCAGCGCCAGCACGTTCCCCACCGACATGGAGACGGCGGCCACGGCGGCGAAGAGGTTCGACCAGTCGCTCCCGACGAAGCTCTCCGGCCCGAAGCCCTCGTAGAAGATGCGCAGCACCACGGCGAAGCCGGCTGCCTTGCTCCCTACCGAGAGGAAGGCGGCCACCGGCGTGGCCGCGCCCTCGTAGATGTCGGGCACCCACATCTGGAAGGGCACCAGCGCCACCTTGAAGCTGAGGCCGGCCGCCAGCAGCACCATGGCGGCGACGAGCCCCGCCCGCAGATCGGGGTCGCCCTCCGCCACCAGCGCGGCGATGCTGGGCCCGCCGTCGGGCGCCACCAGCTTGGTCGTCCCCGAGAGGCCGAAGAGGAAGGCCATCCCGTACAGGATGACGGCGGAGGCGATGGCGCCTAGCAGGATGTACTTCAGCCCCGCCTCGCTCGCCCGGTCGTCCTTCAGGAAGGCGACCAACACGTACTGGGAGATGCTGGTCAGCTCCAGGGCGATGAAGATCAGGATCAGGTCGCGCGCGCCGGCCAGCAGCATCATGCCGCTGGTGGCCAGGAGCAGCAGGGCCCAGAACTCGCCCTGGTGGCGCAGCCGGCGCACGTAGCCGACGGAGGCGATGATCACCAGCCCGGCCACGCCGATGAAGAGGAACTTGAAGAAGATGCTGAAGGTATCCAGGGAGTAGGTCCCGCTGAAGGCGACCGCCTCCCGGTCGCGCAGGATGAGCACCACCGCCCAGATGACGGAGGCGGCCAGCCCGGCCAGGGCGGCGAAGGGCAGCCAGCCCCGGTTCCTCTCCCGCAGCACCAGGTCGGCGAGGAGGACCCAGCCCGCCGCCACCATCAGGATCAGCTCCGGGCCGAGACGGTCGAGGTCGTGTAGCATGTCGTCTGCGCCTCGTTACGCCAGCCGGCTGGCCAGAGGCACGACCCCCTGCTCGATGACGTCCACCAACTGGCGCGGGAAGATGCCCACGGCCAGGATCACCGCCAGCATCGCCGCCACCGGCACCTGCTCCCACCAGGAGGTGGCGTCGGGCAGGTGGGCCCAGCGTGGGCTCTTAGGCCCGAACATCACCCGCTGCACCATCCAGAGGATGTAGCCCGCCGTCAGCAGGATACCGATGACGCCGAGGATGGTGGGCGCGGCGAAGCGGTTTGCCGTCCCCAGGAAGATGGTCAGCTCCGCCACAAAGCCCGACATGGAGGGCAGCCCCAGCGACGCCAGCCCGGCCATCACCATCGCCGTGGCGATGACCGGTGTCACGTGGGCCAGCCCGGAGAGCTCATCGATGTTGCGGGTGTGGGCGCGGTCGTAGATCAGCCCCACCATCACGAAGAGCAGGCCGGTGATCAGGCCGTGACTGAACATCTGGAGCGTGGCGCCGGTCAGCCCCACCTGCCCCAGCGCGGCGATGCCCAGGAGCACGTAGCCCATGTGGCTCACGCTGGAGTAGGCGATGAGCCGCTTCAGGTCGGTCTGGCGGAGGGTGACCAGGGCGCCGTAGATGATGCTGATGGCGGCGATGGAGGCCAGCCACACCGCGTAGTCCTGGGCCGTGTCCGGCATGATCCCCACCAGGATGCGCAGCATGCCGTAGCCGCCCATCTTCAGGAGCACTCCGGCCAGGATCACGCTCACCGCGGTCGGCGCGTCGGTGTGGGCGTCGGGCAGCCAGGTGTGGAGCGGGAAGATGGGCAGCTTGATGGCGAAGCCGGCGAAGATGAGGAAGAAGACGGCGGGCAGCGGCAGCAGCGCCTCGCTGAAGTCGGCCTCGCGCAGCGCCTGCATGTCGAAGGTGGAGGGGTCGGCCGAGAAGGCGAGCACCAGGAAGCCGGCCAGCATCAGCGCGCTCCCGGTGATGGTGAAGAGCACGAATTTCATGGCCGAGTACTCCTTGCGGCCGGAGCCCCAGATGGAGATGAGCAGGTACATCGGCACCAGCTCCACCTCCCAGAAGAGGAAGAAGAGGATCAGGTCCTGCGCCGTGAAGACTCCCAGGACGCCCGTCTCCAGCGCCAGCAGCCAGGCGAAGTACTCCTTGGGCCGCAGCTCGATGTTCCAGGAGACGAGGATGGCGACGACGAACAGGAAGGTCGTGAGCACGACCATCGTCAGCCCCAGCCCGTCCACGCCCAGGAAGTACTGGATATCGAAGCCCGCGTCCCCCTGCCGGATCCAGCGAAAGCGCTCCGTGAACTGGAGCCCCTCCTCGCCCCGGTCGAACAGCCCGAATGCCACCAGCGAGACGACGAGGGCGACGCCCGTCACCACCAGCGCCATCTGCTTCGCCTGCCGCTCCTGCTCCCGCGACAGCGTGGCGATGGCAACGGCGCCCAGCACCGGGAAGAAGACCAGAAACGTCAGCATGTGCGTTGTCTCCACCCCCGCCTAAAGGCGGGGGCATCAACCGCCATGGCCCAGCCTTCAGGCTGAGGTCGTCGTAGTCTCCCACTAGTCATCCTGTCATCCTCATAGCGGCGTCAGCAGCAGGGCGAGGCCGGTGGCGATGAGCAGGCCGACGAAGGCCATCGCCCCGTACACCTGTACCTGCCCGGTCTGGAGCAGCCGTAGCCCGCTCGAGCCGAGGCGCAGCGCCCCACCGACGCCGTTCGCCACGCCGTCGACGATGTACGTATCGAACCAAGAGAGGACTGCGGTCGCTCCCCGGTAGAGCACCCCTTGCACCAGCACGCCCTCGTACAGGTCGTCCAGGAAGTACTTGCGCTCGAGGAGAAGGTGGAGCGGCCGCACCGCCTGGCGTACTCGCTCCGCCGACAGCACCCTCGCGCCGTAGAAGAGCCAGGCGCCGCCGATGCCGGCCAGCGCCAGCGCCGTCGAGCCGAGGGCGATGCCCCAGTTGAACTCGAACTCGGGGAGGGCCTCGCGGGTCTCGGCCGGCAGCGCGCCGGCCAGCAGGTGCTCCACGCCGCCGCTCACGTTGGCCAGGCCGATGAGCAGCGCCGCCACGGCGAGCGTTACCAGGGGCGCCACCATCACGAGCGGCGACTCGTGCGGGTGGGCCGGGTCGGCGCCGTGGCCCTCCTCCGGTGCTTCGCCGCCCTGGTAGGCGCCCTCGAAGGTCTGGAAGACGGCGCGGAACATGTAGAAGGCGGTCAGGAAGACCACCGCCAGCGCCAGCCAGAAGAGCGCCTGCTGCTCGTTCCAGGCGTGGCTCAGGATCTCGTCCTTGCTCCAGAAGCCGGCGAAGGGGAAGACCCCGGCCAGGCTGAGCGATGCGATGAGGAACGTGGCGTAGGTCCAGGGCATGACCCGCCGCAGGCCACCCATGTGGCGCATGTCGAAGGTGTTGGTCGCGTGGTTGACGCTGCCCGACCCCAGGAAGAGGAGCGCCTTGAAGAAGGCGTGGGTGAAGAGGTGGAAGATGGCGGCCACGTAACCCCCTAGGCCCAGTGCCAGCATCATGTACCCCAGCTGGCTGATGGTGGAGTAGGCGAGGACACGCTTGATGTCGGTCACCACCAAGCCCAGAAGCGCCGCGATAAGGGCCGTCGTCCCGCCGATGGCGGCGACGGTGAGCCGGGCGCCCTCCGCCACCTCGTAGATGGGGAAGAGGCGCGCCACCAGGTAGACGCCGGCGGCCACCATCGTCGCCGCGTGGATGAGGGCGGAGACGGGCGTGGGGCCCTCCATGGCGTCGGGCAGCCAGACGTGGAGGGGGAACTGGGCCGACTTGCCCGCCGCGCCGGCGAAGACGCCCAGGGCGAAGACGGTGAGCACGTTCACGCTGATGGCGCCCGTCACGGCCAGCTCCTGAATCTCCGCAATCTGGAACGTCCCCGTCTTGGTCCAGATGAGGATGATCGCCAGCAGCAGGCCCAGGTCGCCCAGGCGCGTGACGATGAAGGCCTTCACCGCCGCCCGCGCCGCCGCCGGCCGGTGGAACCAGAAGCCGATGAGCAGGTAGGAGCAGAGCCCCACCAGCTCCCAGAAGACGAAGAGGAGGAGGATGCTATCGACCAGCAGCAGGCCCAGCATGGAGGCGGTGAAGAGCGACATGTAGGCGAAGTAGCGGGAGTAGCCGCCGTCGCCCGCCATGTACCCCTGCGAGTAGACCTGCACCAGCAGCGAGACCGCCGTCACCACCAGCAGCATGATGGCGGTGAGGCCATCGACGCGCAGTCCTACGTTCACCACCAGGTCCTGGCCCACCGGCGAGGCGATGGTCAGCCACTCGTGGGTCTGGAAGGGCAGCGGGGCGCCGTCGGCGTCGATGGCGCTGTCCAGCACCCAGAGAGAGAAGAGGAAGGCGAGGGCGATGGCGCCGATGGTGAGGTAGCCGCTCCAGCGCGGGTAAGGCCGCGCCCAGAGGGCGATGGCCAC
This sequence comes from Chloroflexi bacterium RBG_16_68_14, assembly GCA_001796995.1. Classification (GTDB taxonomy): domain Bacteria; phylum Chloroflexota; class Dehalococcoidia; order DSTF01; family RBG-16-68-14; genus RBG-16-68-14. The sequence continues at coordinate 25,461 of MGOB01000080.1, forward strand.
CAGCGACCCCAGCGGCAGCAGGAGGATCGACCAGACGACGCCTTCGGGCACCTGGGGCAGCATGCTCAGATCTTCCTCAGCAGCTCGGCGGCCACGTGGGTCTTGCTATCGGGCACCCAGAGCTCGCGGGGCGCCGTCATCGGCGTGTCGCTCTCCAGCGGCGGCACGACGCGGATTGCCACCCCCTCGGCCTGGAAGAACTCCAGCCAGGTCTGGGCCGTGTAGCCGCTCTTCACCTCCATCAGCTTGGACCACATGGCGGCAGCTAGCCCACCCTCGACCCCCGCCTAAAGGCGGGGGCATCGAACCCCGTTCCCGTGCTTGCCCCAGCCTTCAGGCTGGGGTTGTTGTTCTCGTCCATCACCAGCGCAGCAGGTTGATCCGGTCGACATCGATGGTCTCCCGATAGCGGTAGATGGCGACGGCCAGGGCGAGCGCCACCGCCGCCTCGGCCGCCGCGACGGTGATCACGAAGATGGCGAAGACGTGGCCGTCCAGAGGCCGCGGCGACTGGATGAAGCGGGCGAAGGCGATGAGGGTCAGGTTGACGGCGTTGAGCATCAGCTCGATGCCCATCAGCACCGCCACCGCGTTCCGCTTCGCCAGCGCCACGTACAGGCCGATGGCGAAGAGGATAACACCCACGATGAGCACGTGCTCCAGCTCCACCCGCGCCGCGAGCAACGGCTCCACCACTTCAGTCCTCCCTCACCAGCACGATGGCGCCGATCATCGCCGCCGTCAGCAGCACCGCGGCGATCTCGAAGGGCAGGACGAAGGGGCTGGTCAGCGCCTCGCCGATAGCGCTGGCGGTGCCCTCGAAGGGGCCCCGCCCCGCCTCGCGCCAGTCCGTCTCCAGGATCACAAAGGTGAAGACGGCGACCACCAGGCCCGAGAGCGCCAGCGCCGGCGCCTGCAGGTAGTTCCCAGCGTTGTCCCGGCTGGAGAGCGGGGTGAGCATCACCGCGAAGATCATCAGCACCGCGATGGCGCCCGCGTAGATGAGCACCTGGGTCACCGCGACGAAATCGGCCGAGAGGGTGACGTAGAGCCCGGCGATGCCCACGAAGCTGAGGATGAGGAAAAGGACGGCATGCAGGAGGTTGCGGGCGACGATGACCATGGCCGCCGCTCCCACCGTGAGAGCGGCTAGCGACCAGAAGGCGATGACGACACCAATACCTTCCAGCGATACCTCCTCCTTAGACGGCGGCGGCCTCGCGTCCGCGCTCCGCCGGCAGCGGCACCTCGATCTCGCGCACCAGGCGCGGCCTCCGGGGCAGGCGCTCGAACGGACGGCTCATCAGTCGCCCCCAGCCGACGATGAGGGCGCCGGCCACAGCCGCGTTCACCAGCGCGAAGATGGGCAGCACTACTCCGGCGCTCACCTCGTACTCTCTCCAGATGAGCGTCTCCAGCCCGACCAGGAAGACGTTCACGATGGAGAGCGGCACGAGGAACTTCCAGGCGAACGCCATCAACTGGTCGATGCGGAAACGGGGCAAGGTGCCCCGGAGCCAGATGAGGATGAAGTAGACGGCGTAGATCTTGGCGGTGAAGAGGATCCAGCCCGGCACCACCTTCTCGAGGCCGAAGGTCCACCAGCCGCCGAAGAACAGGGAGGCCGAGACCGCCGACACCGCCACCGCGTTGACCAGCTCCACTGCGTAGAAGAGGCCCCACTTCATGCCCGAGTACTCGATATGGTAGCCGGCGACGATCTCCGACTCCGCCTCCGCGATGTCCGCCGGCGTTCGGTTCAGTTCGACGGTGGAGCCGATGAGGAAGATCAGGAAGGCCAGCGGCTGGAAGAAGACCAGCCAGGACCAGTGGATGTCCTGGAAGGCGACGATGCCGCTCAGGCTCATGGTGCCGGTGAAGGACACCACCGCCAGGAGCGCCAGCACGCCGGGGATCTCGTAGCTGACCAGCATGGCGACCACGCGCATCGCCCCCAGCAGGGCGTACTTGTTGTTGGAGGCGTAGCCAGCCATGAAGACGATGATGGTCGTCGTTGAGCCGAGGGCGAGCAGGTAGAGCACGCCCACGTTGAGGTCGGCCAGCACCATCTTCTCGTTCCAGGGGAGCACGGCGAAGGCGAGGATAGCCGGGATGAAGACGACGACGGGGGCCAGGGTGAAGAGGAAACTATCGGCGTCGCGAGGCGTGAGCGCCTCCTTCTGGATCAGCTTGATGGCGTCGGCGATGGGCTGGAGCAGGCCGAAGGGCCCGACCCGATTGG
>MGOB01000080.1:27802-32097 GCA_001796995.1 Chloroflexi bacterium RBG_16_68_14
CAGCGCCGCCACGACGTAGATCACGCCCTCCGGCGCGCCGGCGTCGCGCAGGGCGTCCACCAGCCGGGCGACGGCGTTCCCCAGGTCGCGAAAGTCGTACCAGCGGGCCAGCAGCGACACTAGCGGTCCACCTCTCCCACGTTGATGTCCACGCTGCCCAGCGTGACGACGGCGTCGGCCACGGTCTGGCCGACCACCATCTCCCTGAGCGCCGAAAGGTTGATCAGGGAGGGCGAGCGCACATGAAACCGGTAGGGCGTGGGGCCGCCATCGCTCACCAGGTAGAAGCCCAGCTCCCCCTTGGGCGACTCGATGCGGGCGTACACCTCGCCGGCGGGCGGGCGCAGGTTGAGGGGCACCTGCGCGTTGTGCGGGCCGGGCGGCAGTTGCTCCATCGCCTGCTTGATGATGCGAACGCTCTGGCGCAGCTCCTCCATGCGCACCATGAACCGGTCGTAGCAGTCGCCGTTGTGGCCGACGGGGATGTCGAAGTCGAACCGGTCGTACAGGCAGTAGGGGTCAGCCTTGCGGATGTCCCAGGCGATGCCGGAGCCCCGCAGCATGGGGCCGCTCACCGAAGCGCTGATGGCCAGCTCCGGCGGCAGGACGCCGACGTCCCTGCTCCGCATCAGCAGGATCTCATTGTCGACGAGGAGCTGCTCGTACTCGTCGATGCGGTCGGGCAGTTCGTCCAGCAGCTCGCGGAGCTTGGGCATGAACTCGTCAGGGATGTCGAAGGAGACGCCGCCGATGCGCATGTAATTGAGGGTGAGGCGGGCGCCGCAGGTCATCTCGAAGAGGTCCAGGATCTTCTCCCGTTCGCGGAACATGTAGAAGAGAGGGGTGTGCCAGGCGCCGCAATCGTTGAGGAAGGTGCCGTTAGCCATGGCGTGGCTGGCGATGCGCTGGAGCTCGGCGAAGATGACGCGCAGGTACTGGGCCCGCTCCGGCACCTCGATGCCGGCCAGCTGCTCTGCGGCGAGGCAGTAGGCCAGGTTGCCCGCCATCGCCGCCAGGTAGTCCATCCGGTCGGTGAAGGGGATGTTCTGGGTCCAGGTGCGCTCCTCCGCCAGCTTCTCCATGCTGCGGTGCAGGTAGCCGACGATCATCTCGACGTCGGTGATCCGCTCGCCGTCCAGGGTGACCCGCATGCGGAAGACGCCATGGGTGGAGGGGTGCTGCGGCCCGATATTGACGATGAGTGGCTCGGTCTTAAGGGGCACGGAACTCGCCTCCCCACTGGCTGGGGTCTTCCTTCGGGAAGCGCTTCAGGCCCGGCTTGAAGCCGCCGGGCAGCGTCAGGAAGTCCTTGCGGAGCGGGTGGCCGGGGAAGCCCTCCCAGAGGAAGAGCCGCTTCAGGTTCGGGTGGCCGCTGAAGCGGATGCCCAACAGGTCGTATGCCTCCCGCTCCTGGAGGTGCGCTCCCTGCCAGACCGACGCCACCGAGGGCACCTCGGGCTCCTCGTGGTCGGCCCGTACCTTGAGCGCGAAGGTGTGGTTATGGGAGAGGGAGGTCAGGTGGTAGACCACCTCGAAGTGGTCGTAGCGGTCTACGCCGCTCACGCTGTTCAGGTAGCGAGCGTCCAACTCCCGGTCGTCGTGGAGGAAGCGGCAGACCTCGAGGAGCTTCTCCGGCCGGACGCGCACCCAGCTTTCGCCCGTCTCCTCGGCAGCGCCGGGGACGGCGGCATCGATCCGTTGGGCGAGCTGGGCACCTGGAAGGACGGCGGTCGCTGTCGCCATCAGGTCCACTCGAGCGCCTTCTTGGCCCAGTCGTAAACCAGCCCTATCACCAGGATGAGCAGGAACAGCGCCCCCGCGACGAAGCCGGCGATGCCCACCTCCGGGAAGGAGACCGCCCAGGGATAGAGAAAGACCACCTCTACATCGAAGACGACGAAGATCAGGGCGTAGAGGTAGTAGCGGACGTTGAACTGGACCCAGGTGTCCCCCTCCGTCTCGACGCCGCACTCGTAGGTGGCGGACTTGACCGGATCGGGTCGCTCAGGACGGATCTTCAGGGCGCCGAGGACGACGGAGGCGACGATGGGGATGAGCGGGAAGGCGAGGGCGAAGAGAAGCAGGAACCCGGCGCGCCCGAACTGCTCCAGCACGAGTGGACCCCCGTTTGTGAAAATCGTCGCTTATATTCGCGTGAGTATAGCATAGTGCGTTCTTTCACGGAACCGGCCGTACGTCTGGTCTTCGGTGGGTCTTGTCGGGGATTAGATAATGAGAGCTGCTACTGGGAGGTCACCCAGGTGCGGGCCTCCCCGAGGCACGGGTTCCTTCCCATGACGATCTCCTCCGGCCCGGGGACGCCGTCGCGGTCGTCGTTGTGGAGCAGCGGGTTGCAGCCCGGCGTCGTTAGCTCGTAGCCGTCGGCCAGCTCGTCGCCATCGGTATCGGCCAGCGAGGGGTCGGTCCCCAGGAACGACTCCCGGCAGTCGGTGAGGGTGTCGTTGTCGGCGTCGGGGCAGGCGGCGTAGAACGCCACCTCCAGCCGGATGTAGCCGGCCTCCCTGAGGTCGAGCGGAGAATAGCGCTCGGTCTCGCCCTGGCTCCAGCGGTACACCGGAGCGTAGAGGGCGTGGGTGGCGTCAGCGGCGGCGGCATCGGCGGCGGCGTAGAAGTCTACCCCCAGGTCCCGGTACGCCTCTGGTGGCTCGGGCGGGGAAGGGCCGTACAGGATGCGACCGCTCTCCAGGTGCTGCCACCGGTGGATGGGCACTAGGCCCGGCGCAGGGATGTCGGAGGCGTAGAAGACCAGCCCATCAGAGTTGAAGCCCTCGGGCGCCTGCGCGTCGCCGGCCAGGTAGACGGCATGGCCCTCCTCGTCCCTCCACTGGGTAACGGGGGCGGCCAGCCGGATCTCGTGCAGGTAAGGCTCATAGGTATCGCTGTTGCTGTACGAGATGTAGATGGTGCGGCCGCCGTCCCGGCTGTAGAACTCCTGCTGCGCCCCGCTGTAGCAGAGGAAGCCTTCCTGTGGCGGAGGGTGGAAGGTGGGGCAGTCGACCAGCACCGTCTCCGGGCCGTCCCAGGGGCCGGTCAGGGCGGAGGCGGACCGAACGTTGACGGTGCTCATGAAGCCCGTGGTGTAGACCGCCAGCCAGCGGCCCAGGTACTCGTTGTAGGCCACCTCTATGCCGTTGTGCATGCCCCCCTGGCGCCAGAGCGGGGCCAGGTCGGCGACGGCCTTGTCCCAGGAGCCGGTCTCCTCGTTCCAGAGGCCGCCCACCCAGCGACCGGGCATGACCCAGTTGCCCGGGTCCCAGTACTCGTAGCTGGCAGGGGACTCGATGGACTCCTTGGGCACTCGCGCCAGGATGGTGTCCTTGGTCCAGGGCGCGCGGGAGATGTCCTGGAAGGTGTAGACGTAGCGCTCGTCGGCAAAGGTGCGGGTAGGCACCGGCATGCCGTCTCCCCAGAGCAGCCTTCCCCCCAGCGTACGCTGGGCAGAGAGCGTCTCCGTGTCGAAGAAGCCGATCCCCACCCCTTGAACGCGCCACTTGGCCTCCGGGTCTGGGACGACGGAGGCGTAGTAGAAATAGACCCGACCGGGCGCCGTGGCTTCCATTCCCATGGGCCAGACGCTTAGCTCGCCGCCCGGCTCGCGCTGGAGGAGCGGCTGGGCACGGCCGCTCTCCTGCTTCGGCGCCAGGGCGATGCAGTCGGACGCGTCGCCATCCTGGCTGGACCCGACGTGGTTGGGAAGCATCCCGCCGTCGGCCAGCACCGTATCGCCGAAGGTCCAGTACGCCACGCCGTCAGCCACTGCTGTGCCGCCGTTGTCCCTTCCTCGGACGCCGACCGCCTTCTCGTCCTCGCCCAGCAGCGTGCAGACGAGGCGGTCGTTCGACACCACCACGGGGTGCGGTTGCAGGAAAGGCCCCTCCGCCCGGTCGAGGCCCGCCGATATCGGAATGATTCCCTGCGCTGGCGCGAGGAAGGCCGAAAGGAAGACCACAGCTGCCAGCACCGGCACGCGGGCCAGCGATGGGGTAGCGACCCTGCGGCGCAGGCGTCGAAGGTGGACGGAGACACGTCGCCCTCTGGCCCTCCTGGCAGGCCGCCTGCGCCGCTCGCACGGTGCGGGCGCTGGCAGCGCGAGGAGCGGTGGAGCGCTGGGGAGTGCCGGCGACAGCGCTGGCGTCAGCGGAGGGCTGGGAGCCGCCGGTGGCGCTGGCGTTGGCGGAGCGATGGGAGCTGCCGGGGGCGCTGGCGCTGGTGGAACGACGGGGGCTGCTAATAGTGCTGGTGTCAGTGGAGCGACGGGAGCCGCCACCGGTGGC
>MGOB01000080.1:32177-35374 GCA_001796995.1 Chloroflexi bacterium RBG_16_68_14
GGAGCGACGGGAGCCGCCACCGGTGGCGCTAGCGTTGGCGGAGCAATGTGAACCGTCGCCGGTGGTGCTGGCGCTGATGGAACGACGGGGGCCGCTAATAGTGCTGGCGTCAGCGGAGCGATGGGAGCCGCCACCGGGGGCGCTGGCGCTGGTGGAACGACGGGGGCCGCTAATAGTGCTGGTGTCAGTGGAGCGACGGGAGCCGCCACCGGTGGCGCTAGCGTCAGTGGAGCGATGGGAACCGCAACGGGAGGCTCGCTCGGTTGCCAGCGGGGTAGATCCGTCGAGAGCGCTGGCGTCGATGGGGCCTTCCAAGGCGCCCGTAGCGCCTTGGGCTTGCCTGGCTGCCAGCGAGGTATCGTGGTGGGTAGCGCTGGCGCCGCTGGAGCTCTCCAGATCCTCCTCAAAGCCACCCCTCTCCTTGGCCGCTCGAAGATGCCGCTCGCTGCGACTGTCTCCTGTGGTTCCGAAATGTCGGCTCGATTTCTACATAATGTTCGGCCAAGGCCAACTCATGTTGGGCTTTCCGCCCCACCAGCCACGGCCAATGTATTCGTACCCCAACACCACGTCAAGAGGTGTATTGCCCTACTTGACGCATCTTACGTACACGTTATAGTATCCCTTCGGTGTGTGCCAGGCGACGCGCCTTTCTTTGCCGCTTTCGGAAGGGTACGCAATTCTAAAAGGAGCCTCGGATGAATGGCCCCCAGCGGCCTCTCCCCCAGCCTAGCCCGGAGACGCAGCGATACTGGGAGGGCTGCAAGCGCCACGAGCTGTGGCTCCCCTACTGCCTGCGGTGCCGGGAGTGCTTCTTCTACCCGCGTCCCTTCTGTCCCCGCTGCTTCGGCTGGGAGATTGAGTGGAGGCAGGCCAGCGGCCGCGGCACCCTGTACACCTACGCCATCCAGTACCGGGCGTACGCCCCGGGCTTCGAGCCCCCCTACGTCACCGCTATCGTCCAGCTTGAGGAGGGGCCGCGGATGATGACCAACCTGGTGGGCATCGAGCCGGACCCCGAGAAGATCCGCTGCGACATGCCGGTAGAGGTGGTCTTCGAGGACCTGACGGACGAGATCAGCCTGCCCATGTTCCGGCCCGCGCAGCCGAAGGACTAGGAGCGAGGGAGACGTGAGCCTATCGAAGAAGGTCGCCATCGTCGGCGTCGACGAGTCGGACCAGATCGGCATCTGCGAGGGCAAGACGGCGCTGATGCTGCACGCGGAGGCGGCGCGCAACGCCCTGCGGGACGCCGGCATCGACATCTCGGAGGTGGACGGCCTGTGCACCGCCGGGCCCTCGGTGATGCAGACGGCCGAGTATCTGGGTATCCAGCCGAGCTTCATGGACAGCACTAGCGTCGGCGGCTCCTCCTTCGTCATCGAGGTGGAGCACGCGGCGGCGGCCATCGAGGCCGGGCTGTGCCACGTAGTGCTCATCACGCACGGCGAGATGGGCTACTCGGCCCGGCGCGGGCGCGCCTCCCGGGGCGCCGGCGGCCGCTGGAGCGATCCGGAGTCGGCGCAGGCCCAGTTCGAGCTGCCCTACGGCATGGGGCCGGCGCCCAGCGCCTACTCGCTGGCGGCGATGCGCCACATGCACCAGTACGGCACCACCCACGAGCACCTGGCCGAGATCGCCGTCGCCACCCGCAAGTGGGCCCAGCTCAACCCCAAGGCGTTCATGCGCGATCCCCTCACCATCGATGACGTGCTCAGCTCCCGCTGGATCGCCTACCCCTTCCACGTGTACGACTGCTGCCTGGTCACCGACGCCGGCGGCGCCTGCGTCATCGTGGGCGCCGAGCGGGCGCGCGACCTGCCCAAGAAGCCGGTCTGGCTGCTGGGCTCCGGCGAGGCGACGACTCACGCCAGCCTGGTGAACAACCCGGACCTGACTCGGACGCCGGCCCGCTACTCGGGCGAGCGCGCCTTCACGATGGCCGGCCTCACGCCCAAGGACATCGACGTAGTGGAGGTGTACGACTCCTTCACCTACACCGCCCTGGTCACCATCGAGGAGTTGGGCTTCTGCCCCAAGGGCGAGGGAGGCCCCTTCCTCTCCAACCAGCGGTCGGCGCCGGGGGGCGACTTCCCGATGAACACCAACGGCGGCGGTCTCTCCTACACCCACCCCGGCATGTACGGCATGTTCCTCATCATCGAGGCGGTGCGCCAGCTCCGGGGCGAGTGCGGCGAGCGGCAGGTGCCCAACGCCAGGACCGCGCTCGTGAACGGCACCGGCGGCTCCCTCTCCACCACCGGCACGCTGATACTTGGTGTAGACTAGCCGCGCTACACCTTCCCGACCAGCCCTCTCAGGAAAGCGCGCGTCCGCGCTAGCGAGGCTGCTTCGTCGCCGCCGGCGGGGAAGATCGACGCCGCCAGATCGGTGGCGCCGGCGGCGGCGAAAGCGCGTACCTGCGCCTCCACCTGCTCCTCGTTCCCGACGATGGCGATGTCCGCCGGGCCGGCCGCGCCCTCCCGGTCCAGCATGCGCCGGTAGTTGGGTAGCTGGCCGTAGACCTGGAACTCCTGCCCTGCCCGTTCCCGCGCCTGCCCTGCGTCATCGGTCACGCAGACGGGCAGGCCCGCGCAGACGCGGGGCCTGGGACGGCCGGCGGCTTCGGCGGCGGCGTTGATGCGCGGCACGACGTGGTCCTTCAGCGTCCTGGGGCCGGTCATCCAGGTGACCGTGCCGTCGGCAAGCTCGCCGGCGACGCGGAGCATCATCGGAGCCAGGGCGGAGATGAGGATGGGGAACGGCGTCGCGCCCGGCACACCCAGCCCGCCGGCCACGCGGAAGTGCTGGCCGCTGAAGGCGACGCGGCCTTCGTTCACCAGCGGCCGCAGGACGGAGAGGTACTCCCGCACATGGCTGGCTGGCTGGTCGTATGAGAGTCCGAGCATGTTCTCGATCACCAGCTTGTGCGAGGGGCCGATGCCCAGCGTGAGCCGCCCGCCCGTAGCGGCCTGCACCGTCAGCGCCTGCTGGGCCAGGGCGAAGGGATGGCGCGGGTACGTGGGGACGACGCAGACCCCCAGCTCGATGCGCTCCGTCCTCATCCCCGCCACGGCGATGGCGGTCAGGGGATCGGCTCCGAAGATCTGGACGAACCAGAAGCTGTCGAAGCCCTCCCGCTCCGCATCCACGACTTGCTGAACGAGATCCTCGAGCCGCTGGAGCTTCGCCTCGAG
>MGOB01000080.1:35400-37739 GCA_001796995.1 Chloroflexi bacterium RBG_16_68_14
GATCCGCATGCTGCTTTCTCCTCGCTATTCCCGCAGATGAGCGCTGCGCTGCCGCAGTCAACCATTCTAGGCGCTCTGGATGGCTGCGTCGAGGCTGAGCGCCTTGGGGGAAACGCCGCTTTTCGCTCGGCGGCCGATCCGTTACCATGCAGAGACCTGCCCTATGCTCATCGACCTGCACACCCACACACGACCCCTCTCCTGGGACTCATTCCTGCCCCCGGACGAGCTGATCGAGCGGTCCAGGGCGGCCGGCCTGGACGGCATCTGCCTCTCCGAGCACGACTTCTTCTGGAAGCCGGAGGACGTGGCGGAGCTGGCCCAGCGGCACAACTACCTGGTGCTCCCCGCCATCGAGATCAACACCGACGACGGCCACATCCTGGCCTACGGTCTGAGCAAGTACGTCTACGGGATGCACCGCTCCCATGAGCTGGCCCACCACGTGGAGCAGGCGCAGGGCGCCATGATCGCCGCCCACCCCTACCGGCGGCAGATGCCCTGGTTCATCGAGAGCGACCGCGACTACCTGGAGGCGCTGGAGCGGGCCAGCCGCAACCCGGCCTATCGGGACTGCGCGGCGCTGGAGGCGATCAACGGCCGGGGCACCGAGAAAGAGAACGAGTTCTCCCAGCGGCTGTGCGAGCTGATGGAGATGCGCGGCACCGCCGGCTCTGACGCCCACGCCCGGCCCGACATCGGCCGCTGCGCCACCGAGTTCGAGCGCGACGTCCGCAACATCGATGATCTCATCGAGGAGCTGAGGGCCGGGCGCTTCCGCCCGGTGGACCTCTCCAGGGTGGCGGCGAGGCAGGCCGGTATTCCCGTCGTAGGCGAGGGTCTTTAGACCCTCGCGTTCCCGCTATCTTGAGCGTTGCCGCCCCGGCCTTCGCATTGACACACGCGCACTGCTGGGTGTATTCTCTCGTCGCTGGATTCCGCTCTTTACGCAAACGTTAGGGCTTCCCTAACCATCGAGCGCCTTCGCTACGGCGCAAGGAGGTGGCGATGACCCAACAGAAGCAGGAGCCTGCCCTGAGCCGAGCCGAAGGGTTCCCGTCCGTCATCACGGACGAGATGCGGGAGGTGGTGGGCAAGGAGGGCGAGCCGGTCACCCTGGAGGTGGAGAAGACCGGCTGCCGCATGTTCGCCCGCGCCGTCGGCCACACCGACCTCATCTTCTACGACGAGGAGTACGCCAAGAGCAGAGGCTATCGCAGCATCGTAGCGCCACCGGGCTTTCTCGGCACACCAACGCACCGGCCGGGAGGCGAGCGCCAGCCCGGCGAGATGGCCGGCCGCCGCTTCAGCATCCCCTACAAGCGTGTCCTCAACGGCGGCACTGAGTACGAGTACTTCGACAGCGTCTGCGCCGGCGACGTGCTCAGCGCCCGCACCAAGATCAGCAACTTCAACGAACGCGTGGGCAGCATCGGCCCCATGCTCATTACGAGTCGAGAGACCACCTACACGAACCAGGACGGCAAAGTGGTTGCCAAGATGTACGGCACAACGATCCAGTACTAGGTGGCGGACGGTGAGGCAGAACAACGCTGCCGTGTTGGGGCCGGACAGACCTGAAGGTCTGTCCCTACGGATGACCGGAGCGCACGTCCTCGTAGGGGCCGACTTTAGGTCGGCCCGACCACTGGCACAAGCCGTCAGAAAGGGTCTGGAGATACCAGCAAAGGAAGAGGACAATGACAGAGCAGGTCTACTTCGAAGACGTGAACGAAGGCGACGAGATCCCCAAGCTGGTGAAGAACTGCTCCACGCAGCAGCTGGTGATGTGGGCGGCCGCCTCGGGCGACTTCTACCAGATCCACTACGATAAGGACTTCGCCCTAGCGACGGGGCTGAAGAACATCATCGTCCACGGCGCCCTGAAGAACGCCTTCCTGGGCCAACTCCTGCACGACTGGGTGGGCGGGCAGGGCGCCGTCAAGAAGTTCGGCTGCAGCTATCGCGGCATGGATGAGCCCAACCAGGAGATCGTCTGCCGCGGCCTGGTCAGCAAGAAGTACCGCGAGGGCGACCAGAACATCGTCGAGCTGGAGATCTGGACCGAGAACCCTCAGGGACAGAAGACCAGCCCGGGCCAGGCGGTGGTGACCCTGCCCTCCCGGAACGGCGGCTAGGAGGCGGCGATGGGAGCGCTCGACGGGAAAGTCGCGGTGGTCACCGGCGCGGGCCGGGGCATCGGCCGGGGCATTGCCCTCCTCTTCGCTAAGGAGGGGGCGAAGGTCGTCGTTAACGACTACGGGGTCGCCGTGGACGGCAGCCAGCCCAGCGAGGGGCCCGCCAAGGACGTGGCTGACGAGATCAAGGCGGCGGGCGGG
>MGOB01000081.1:0-9355 GCA_001796995.1 Chloroflexi bacterium RBG_16_68_14
TCACCGGCCAGGCCCAGTACTCGCAAGACGTCGGGGTGCCCGGGATGCTCTTCGCCAGGGTGCTGCGGCCGCCTTCCTACGGCGCGAAGCTGGTCGAGCTCGACACCTCTGTGGCGGAGCGCATGCCCGGCGTGGCGCAGGTGGTCCGCGACGGCGACCTCGTCGCGGTGCTGGCGGAGAGGGACGAGCAGGCGGAGCTGGCCACTACCCTGCTGCGGGCCCGCTGGGAGGAATGGGCGGACCAGCCCTCGCACTGGGACGTGCCCGACCTGCTGCTGCGGACGGCGCGAGAGCCGTTCACCACCCAGGAGGCCGGCTCGCTGGAGGAAGGGTTCCGGGCGGCGGACGGCGTGCTGGAGGGGACCTACTACCTCCCCTACGTCTCCAACGTGCCCATGGAGCCCCGAGCGGCGGTGGCGCAGTGGGAAGACGGCCGGCTCACGGTCTGGGCGGGCACCCAGCGGCCCTTCGGGCTGCGGGCGGAGCTGGCGCAGCACTTCGGCGTGGATGAGGGCAGCGTCCGGGTGATCGCGCCGGAGATCGGGGGCGGCTTCGGGAGCAAGAGCCTGTACCCAGTCGCGCTGGAGGCGGCGCGCCTGGCCAGGGTGGCGGAACGGCCGGTGCGGGTGGCCTACACCCGGAGCGAGGAGATGGCCTGGGCCACCTTCCGCCCGGCAGCGCTGTTCCAGGTGAGGAGCGGCTTCAAGTCGGATGGGACGGTGGTGGCCTGGGAGTTCAAGGCCTACCACGCCGGTGACCGGCCCTTCATCGGCCGCCGGGGCTCGGATACCCCCTACGACATACCGAACGTGCAGGTGACCGTCTTCTCCTCGGAGAGCCCGCTGCGGACGGGGTCCTACCGCTCGCTGGGCGGCGCGCTGAACCACTTCGCCCGGGAGGTCCACATGGACGAGATCGCGGAGGCGGTGGGGCTGGACCCGGTGGAGCTGCGGCTGCGCAACCTGAGCCATCCCCGCTTCCGCCGGGTGCTGGAGACAGCGGCGGAGCGCTTCGGCTGGAGCGGCGCGAAGCCGCCATCGAGGCGGGGCGTGGGCGTCGCCATCGGGCTGGACGTGGGGAGCTACGTCGCCACCTGCGTGCAACTGGGCGTGCAGGGGTCGGAGGTGAAGGTGGAGCGGGTGGCGGCGGCGCTCGACTGCGGCCTGACCGTGAACCCGGAAGGCGCCGCCAACCAGGTGGAAGGCTGTATCGTAATGGGGATGGGCACGGCCCTCTACGAGGCGGTCGACTTCCAGGGCGGATCTCTGCTGAACTCCAGCTTCGCCCGCTACCGGGTGCCGCGGATCAACAATGCGCCGGCCATCGATGTGGCGCTGGTGGGCGACCCCGGGACGCCCTCCAGCGGGGCGGGGGAGCCGGCCATCGTGCCCATCGCGGCGGCCATCGCCAACGCCGTCTTCGACCTGACCGGCGAGCGGCACCGGGAGCTGCCCATCCAGCGGCACCTGCGGTAGGGCAGGGGCCCGGCCTCCGCAGTCCGTCTCATCGGGAGGCCTCACCCTCATCCATCGGGCCGCGGCGATGAGCGGCCGAGATCGCTGCAGATGAAAGCATCCACCCTGCCTGTAGACGGCTGAGAGCGCTGTTTGCGCTCCTTGCGAAGAGGGGGCTCGTTATGGTATGAAAATACTGAACGATTCGCCCCCTTTGCATAACATTTGGGGCTGCCCGAGTCCCTGAACGAGGCGAGGGTGCGCGGCCTCCACCCCGCCACCCTGAGCGCCAACAGACGACGCGGGAGCACATAGGGACGCCACACAGGGAGGTGTGGGCTTGTGCGTGTCCTCCAGGTAGCGCCGCTCTGGGAGACAGTGCCTCCGCCCGCCTACGGCGGTACCGAGGCCGTCGTCAGCGTCCTATGCGAGGCGCTGGTGCGGCTCGGTGTCGATGTTACTCTGTGCGCCTCCGGCGACTCGCGCACCAGCGCGCGGCTCCATACGGTGTACCACCGCAGCCTGCGGACGGCGGAGGACCTGGCTGACGCCGCGCCGTACGACTGGATGCATGCCGCCCTCTCCCTCCGAGAGGCGCAAGGGTACGATCTGATCCACAACCACGCCGGTGAGCTGCCGATGGCGATGAGCCATCTGGTGGACGTGCCCATGCTCACCACCATGCACTGCCTCATCACGCCGGACACTCGGTTCGTCTGGGACCGCTACCGGGGCTGGTACAACACCATCAGTGATGCCCAGCGGAGGGCGATGCCCCCGGTCCGCGGCGGCAGGTTCGTCGGTACGGTGCACAACGGCATCGACGTGGAGAGTTTCCCCTTCTCCGCCGAGAAGGACGACCACCTTCTCTTCCTCGCTCGCATCGCTCCGGATAAGGGGACGCACCTCGCCATCGAGGTAGCGCGCCGGCTGGGGATGCGGCTGCTGGTGGCGGGCAAGGTGGACCGGGCTGACCAGGACTACTACCGCGACGTGGTGGAGCCCCTCATCGACGGCGAGCAGGTGGTCTTCCTGGGCGAGGCGGACTCTGCCCGCAAGCGCGAGCTCTACCGGCGGGCCTACTGCCTGCTCATGCCTCTCTGCTGGGACGAGCCTTTCGGCCTGGTGATGGCGGAGGCGATGGCGTGCGGCACGCCCGTGGTGGCTTTCGCCCGCGGCGGCGCCTCGGAGATCATCGTGGACGGCCAGACGGGCTACCTGGTGGACGACCTCGATGCCATGGTGGAGGCGGTGGGCAAGATCGAGCGCATCGATCCCGTCCGCTGCCGGAGGCACGTGGCTGAGCATTTCGCTCCCGCCGTCATGGCGGGCGGTTACCTGAAGGCCTACCGGGCCATCCTTGACCAGACGGCGAAGCGGCGCTGGCTCGCTCCCGCGCCTGCCCTGCCGAAGGTCAAGGACGATGACAGAGAAGCGGCAGCTATTGCGTGAGGACTGCTATGAGCCGACACTCTCTCGCTAAGGCGCTACCACCTTCCGCTACGGAGCAACACCGTGAGATGCTGACGCGCTCCTTCGACATCAGGGGGCTTCGGCTGACGGCGATCGCGGGTGTGCTCTTCATGGAGGGCGAAGTCGCCTGTTACCGAACGAAGAAGCTAGCGGAGGCCACCGCCGCCCGCCTGCTGGGCTACGCCCGGGTGGTGAACCGGCTGCGGGTGGTCCCCCAGGGGCACCGCCGTGACGCGGAGCTCGCGGAGTTCGTGCGGATGGCGTTGCGCTCCTCTCCCGACTTGGCAGGCGAGAGCATCGCCGTCAGCGCGCTCGATGGGAAAGTGACGCTAGGGGGTTGCGTCTGCTCTCCGGTCGCTCGCTGTGAGGCGGAGGCGCTGGCGTGGGCCGTCGGCGGCGTGCGCGACGTGGAGAACCGGCTGCGGGTGAAGCGTCCGTCGCCCGGCAATGGTCGGGTCAGTGCGGCTACAGGGATCTCCCCAGCGCGCCGATAACTGTGTTGTCAAGGGTGTCCACCATGAGCTAGGCGCATGATGAGCAGCGCCAAACGCCAGCTGACCGAACGCCGCGCCACCCTTCCCGAAGGGGAACCGATGGGCATCGAGGACATCCACGATGCCCTGATTATTCGTGAAGGGGACGTCTTCCTGCTGACCGACGAGGTGGGCAACGTCCCTATCGGCAACGAGCGGGGGCTGGGCCTCTACCATGCCGATACCCGTCACCTCTCCGGCTTCAACTTCTATTTCCATACCTCGCCACCGGTCGTCCTGCTTTCTACGGCGGAGCTGGGGTTCGGCTCGGAGCATGTCCTCACCAACCCGCAGCTACGCATCGGGGAGGAGCAGATCATCCCTCGCGGCACCATCGAGGTGCGACGGCAGCGGGTGCTCAACGGCCTGCTGGAGGAGACCCTCCAGGTCACCAACTACCATAACCAGCCCGTGACCCTGGAGCTGCACCTGGAGCTGGCGGCGGACTTCGCCGATATCTTTGAGGTGCGCGGCTTCCAGAGAACGCGCCCCGGCACCCTGGTCCCTCCTGCGGTGACGGCGGACGACGTAACCTACGAGTACCAGGGCATCGACGGCATCGTGCGCCGCACCGTCGTCTCCGTGACTCCCAGGCCCGCCCTGCTCTTGGCGGCTGGCGTCATGTTCCGGCTGACGCTGGCGCACCGGCAGACCTGGACCGCCCGCATCACCGTTACCGTGGGGAACAGCCTGTACGCCCGCGCGGCCGGTCGCAACCGGCGCGACCGGTTCCAGGCGGCTGTCGATTCCTACCAGCGCTGGTCGGCCGGCTGCACCCAGGTGTTCACCGATAACGAGTTCTTCAACAAGGCGCTGAGCCGCTCTATCCAGGACCTGCGCATGCTCTGGGACGAGACCGAGGAGGGGACGCGCTTCCCGGCCGCCGGCACGCCCTGGTTCGACGCCCTCTTCGGCCGCGACAGCCTGATCATGGGCTTGCAGACCCTCGCCTTCCGGCCCGAGATCGCCCGCGAGACGTTGAAGACGCTAGCCCGCTGGCAGGGCAAGCAGCTTGACCCGTGGCGAGACGAGGAGCCGGGCAAGATCCTGCACGAGCTTCGCCAGGGTGAGCTCTCCTTCGCCGGCGAGCTGCCCTACCGTCCCTACTACGGCAGCATCGACGCGACGCCCCTCTTCCTCCTGCTCATCGCCGAATACTACGCCTGGACGGGCGACCGGCGCCTGCTCCAGCAGTTGCGGCCTCATCTGCTGGCCGCCCTCGACTGGCTCTACCGCTACGGGGACATGGACGGCGATGGCTACATCGAATACGAGAAGCGCTCGGTTCGGGGGCTGGTGAACCAGGGCTGGAAGGACTCAGTGGACGCCATCGTCCACACCGACGGCTCCCTGGCGGAGCCGCCCATCGCCCTGGTGGAGGCGCAGGGATACGTCTACGCCGCCAAGCATCGACTGGCGCCGGTGCTGGAAGTGCTGGGGCTCTCAGAGCTGGCGCGCCGGCTGGCGCGGGAGGCGCGGGCGCTGCGCCAGCGCTTCCAGGAGGACTTCTGGCTCCCGGACGAGCAGTATTGCGCGCTGGCGCTGGATGGCCAGAAGCGCCCCTGCGCCACCATCGCCTCCAACGTCGGCCACGCTCTCTGGTGCGGCATCATCGCCCGCGAGCGGGCCGCCGCGGTGGCGGAACGCATGCTGGCCAACGACCTCTTCGGCGGCTGGGGCATCCGCACCCTGAGTCGGGGCAACCCGCGCTACAACCCCCTGGGCTACCACCTGGGGACGGTCTGGCCCCACGATACGGCCATCGCGGCCTTCGGCTTCAAGATGTACGGGTGCGAGGAGGAGCTGAACGAAGTGGCGACGGCGCTCTTCGACGCCGCCACCGCGTTTCCCTACTACCGGCTGCCGGAGCTCTTCGGCGGCGAAGCGCGCACCGCTCACCACGCGCCGGTGCCGTACCCTGTGGCGTGCCGGCCGCAGGGCTGGGCCGCCGGCGCCTTCCCCATGCTGCTCCAGGCGATCCTGGGGTTGAAGGCGGACGCGCCTGCGGGCGTCCTGCGGGTCATCCGGCCGCGTCTGCCCTACTGGCTGAACACGGTGCAGGTGCGCGGCCTGCGGGTCGGGCGCGGGCACGCGGACCTGCTGTTCTACCGCCGGGGGCAGCGCACCCAACTCGAAGTGTTGGAGACCAGCGGGGGCGTTCGCGTCTCCCTGGCGGACCGCTGGCCCCTCTAGGGGGCAGGAGCGGGCGTCGCCAGCAGCGCCGTCAGCGGCAGCCGCACCACCTGTGAGGTGAGGCCGTCGGAGACGTAGACCGCCCCGAGGGCGCCCACGGTGATCCCCACCGGCCGCGTGCCGGTGTCCGAGGGCAGCCGCCAGGCCGCCTCTTCGTCTCCGGCCGGGTTGAACACCAGGATCCGCCCGTTAGCGGGGTCCGTCGCCAGCACCCTGCCGTCCGGCAGCGCGGCGATGTAGGCCCGGTCGGTGATGCCCTGGCTGCCCCAACTGGGGACGCTGATCTCATCGATGTACTCGAAGGTCGCGTCGAAGTGCTGGATGCGCTGATTCCAGAAGTCGGCCACGTAGATGTGGCCGTTGGGCGCGACGCTGATACCGGACGGTTCGATGAAGTCACCGGCGTCGTCGCCCGCCTTGCCATACACCTGGATCAGCTGGCCTTCCGGTGTGTACTTGACGACGCGCTTGTTCCCCGTATCGGCCACCAGGACGTTACCTTCGCTATCGATGGCCACGTCTCGCGGGCCGAAGAAGTCGCCCGCGCCCCACTCCAGGATGAACTCCAGGTCCGGGCTGAACTTCTGGATGCGGTGGTTCCAGGTGTCGGCCACGTAGATGTTGCCCTCCGCGTCGACGGCGATGCCCCAGGGCCCGTCGTCCACCTCGTACTCCGCGCTTCGCGGGTTGGCGAACTGGCCCTCGCCGGTGCCTGCCTTGCCCAGCGTGAGGACTTCGCCGTCCGAGGTGAACTTCTGGATCCGGTGGTTGAGGGTATCGACGACGTAGAGGTTGCCTTGGGCGTCCAGCGCCAGGTCAGCGGGCTGGGAGAACTGGCCCGCCTCGCTGCCGGCGCTGCCGATGACCGTCAGGCTCTCCTCCGGGAGCGCCTCCGCCGTGCCGGGCACCTGCGGCGGCGGGGGTATGACCGGTACGAAGCCCCCCTTCGGGAAGTAGGCGAGCATGTCCGGTGTGGAGGTCGCGCCTGGTACTATCCGGTCGATGAAGTAGCCGCGCCAGGTGGAGAGCAGGCCGCCGCTGAAGAAGTCCTTGAGGAAGTCATCCGTCTCCAGCCCTCGGTAGAACTCTGGGAACCACCACATGTGGGTGTAGGGGATGGGGTCCTGGTACTGGTCCAGGAAGGGCTGGATCTTCGCCTGGTTGGCGTTGCTGATCAAGACCACGCTCCCCGGCGGCGGCGAGAAGTCCGTGTCGAAGTTATTCAGTTCGTAGGGGCGGTCCCGCAGGTACCAGGGCCAGGGCCAGACGTTCACGCTGTTGTCGATGATGATCTTCAGGTCGCGGCCCAGCCCGGACTCGCGGGCCAGCCGGTCGATCTCGTCGTTAATGAGGCCCACCTTGGGCGACCCCTGCGCGTAGATAAGGATCTCCTGGGGATAGCCGTCGGGCTCGCCCTGGTCGTAGGCGGCCATCATCCCGGCCCGTACGGTGAAGACCAGGAGGGCGGCGAAGAGCGCCACGGCGGCCACCTGCCCGGCCGCTCGCCACGAGACCATGGTGCCCGCCCAGAGGACGACGCCCAAGGCGACGATGGAGAGGAGCCAGGGCATGATGGAGATGCCTGACGCCGGCCCGAAGGCCTGGAACAAGACTGCGGCAGCGAGCGCCAGCACCGCCCCGTAGACCAACGGTAGCACCCGCTCCAGGGTGGAGGGGCCCTTTACCTCCTCTCGCTGTTCGCGCTCGCGCCTTCCCTGGGCCGGACGGGACTCTGCCGCCACGGCCGCCGGCCTCACAACGACGGCAGAAAGCACATCGTCCAGCACCTTGGCGGCCAGGATGGCGAGCGGCAGCGCCACGTGGACGGTGAGCCAGGGCATCTTCTCGCCCGCGACGGTGATGCCGAAGAGCATGGAGAGCGTCCAGAAAAGGAGGAACTTGGTGAACGCGTCCATGGACAGGAGCAGCACCGCGCCGATGGCGATGAGGAAGCTGACTTGGATGTGGTACTGGCCGAGAACCGGGAAGCTTTCTGGCATGACGCTGAACATGAACACGAGGAGCAGTGCGGCGGCCGATAGGAGCTTCTGCTCCAATTTGCCCCGGAAGGCGTAGAAGAGGGCGCCGCCCAGGGCAAAGACCAAGGGCAGGAACTCGTAGACGGGCAGCGTCATGAGGTAGTAGTAGTCCGGCTGGCTGCCGCGACGCACGAGCTGCTGGCTGAGCCAGTAGTCCAGCGATCCCCAGATGCCGGTCCAGAAGCCGCCCTCACCGCTCCAGAACTGGCCGTTTGGGTTCCAAACGTCGCCGCCGTTCGTGAAGAACGTCGTGTACAGGAGGAAGTAGGGCACGTAGAACATCACGGCGCCGATGGCCCATACCCGCCGGTTCCAGAGCAGGCCGATGTACGCGGAAACGAGGAAGAACATGAGGACGCTGACCTGCATCAGGGGCTCAGGGCCCGGCGGGTCTTCGTAGATGTCGGCGTCGCCCAGGCTGAGCAACGGGATCTTCTGGATGCCCGCTGCGAACAGGGGCAGGGCGAAGGTAGCGATGACGATCGCGAGGTGGCCCGCCGGTGGCAGGGTGGTGAGCGACCAGCGCTCGCGCTGTGCCTTCAGCAACGGCCAGAGGATGGCGATGAGCCAGCCGCCCGGCAAGAACACGACATAGGCCAGGGCGACCTGCCACCATGCCAGGGGCCGGGAGGCGCGGAGCTGGTCCACCAGGTCCGTGGCGAGCTGGAACTCCAGGTAGACGAGGAAGATGGCGGTGGTGATGAAGGTCACCTCCATGGTGACGAAGCCCAGCATCAGGAGCACCGGCACCAGGTAGAGGTATCTCTCCTGCTGCTCCTTGAGGTAGCGCCAGATGACGATGACCATGGCCAGCGTGTAGGCGGTAATGAGGATATCGTCACGGTTGAAGCGGCTTAGGTAGAAGAGCGTGGGCGAGAAGGCAAGAAGGGCCGCGGCGATAAGGGCCCCCGCTCTGCCCAGGTAGCTGCGCAGGAAGAAGGGCAGCCCCACCAGCGCCGACCCGAAGAGGGCGGGGAGCAGGCGCGCGGTGAAGTCGGTATCGCCGAAGAGGCGGAACATGAGGGCGGTGCCGAAGTACTTGAAGGGGCCGTGCATGAAGGGGACGTGGTCGTACCCCTTCCCCTTGAAGATGTCCCAGCCGTAGAGCATGTGGAGGCTCTCGTCGTGGTGGATGGCGCGCTCAGCCAGGCCCCACAGCCGGAGGCCCAGGGCCAGCCCGATGAGCGCCGCGTAGAGCGCGACCTCCCAGTGGCGCACGGCCAGCGTCACCAACCGTTCCCGGTCGATCTGCCGTTCGCCCCAATAGCTACGTAGCCGTTCAGCGGTGGTGGTCATCGGTCACTCCAGCGTCACTCCGCTCCGGACTCCGGGCCGTACTCGGTAGATGATCGTCTCCCCCTGTTCGAAGGCGGGCTCGAGGAGATCACCCATCTCGGGCAGGCGCAGATCGGGGTACGTCTGCCGTTCGATGTTGCCCAGGAAGACGTAGGTGAGGTTGTACTTCTGGATCACGGCTTTGACGGCCTCCGGGTCGCTGCTGGTGTACAGCAGCTCCAGGTCCTCCGTCCGTCCGGTCTGCGGGTCACTCGTGCCGCGCCACTGGAGCTGGTGGCCCGGCCACTGGAGGAGCGTGGGCAGGCCGGTGGCGGCGGAGACGCGCCCGCCCTCCGTGTAGTCGCCGCCCAGCGCCTCGGCGATCACC
>MGOB01000081.1:9419-12207 GCA_001796995.1 Chloroflexi bacterium RBG_16_68_14
GATACTCCAGGCCGTCCAAGGCGCGCGGCAGGTCAAAGGCGTTCGTCCGGTTCCAGGTAGCCAGGACAGGATAGAGGAAAGCGGCCAGCAGCACAACCGCCGCGCCGCCCGCCCAGACGCCGCGCCAGGTGAGCCCGGCCCCGGCGGCGCCCGCCTCCGCCGCTGTCTCGCCGGACCGCCACAGCACGACGGCCGCGCCGCCGACGACGAAGAAGATGCCGCCGCCCACGATGGCGCCGAAGACGCGGGTGAGCGCGTCGGGCGTCAAGACGATGCCCACGATGGCGCCAACGACCGTCACCGCTACCACCGCCAGTTCGCCCAGGGACCAGTTGCCCAGGCTGGGGGCGAACTCCGGCGCCCGGAGCCTGCCGATGGCGGCCAGCCTGAGGCCGCTCGCCAGCTCGTAGAGGGCGAAGCCGCCGGCGACGCTGAGCAGCAGCCACGACTGGTAGTACAGCTTGAAGATGGTGTTCATCCGGCTGTCGAAGGTGTCCTGGATGAAGATGAACTCCGCCCCGAGGATGAGCAGGGCGGCGGTGGCCGCGAGGGCGAGGGCGAAGACGTGGCCCAGCCGCTCCTCCTGCGAGCGCTTGGCTGCCTCCACCTCGCGCACCAGCGCCAGGCTCAGCAGCCCGACCGAGCCGCCCAGCGCCAGCACGGTGAGCCAGTTCCAGCCGCGCTCGCCGATGCGTGTCCAGAGAGCGGTGTTGGCCTCGTTCGGCTGGATGGCGGGCGGCAGCCAGCCCAACGCCTTCGCCAGCAGGTCCCAGACCGCCCACAGCGCGACGACGGCCGCCGCTGGCGCCAGCGCCCAGAGGACGGCTCGCCGGGCCACCGGCTGGCCGCTCTGGCTCAGCCGCCAGGCGGCGTAGGGGAGCACCAGCGCGGCGAAGGGGCCCCAGAGGAGGAAAGTGTGGAAGAGCCCGCTCCCGTTGCCCGCCTCCGCCGTGAAGCCGGACGCCTGGCTGTCGAAGCCGCCGAAGAAGAAGGGGGTGTAGGCGAGGAAGCCGACCAGGAAGAGGGGTGCCACGAAGCCGGCGGTGTCCAGCGCCAGACCCCGCGACCAGCGCTCGGCGAGGAGGCGGTTGCGGAGCAGGGCGGCCAGGGTGATGATGAAGGCCATCGTCGGCATGTCCCAGGTGTTGAGGAAGGCGAGGGCGCCCAGCATCAGCCCGAAGGCCAGCAGCCAGAGCGGCCGCTCTAGCCAGACCACCAGGTCCAGCGGCTCCTCCGAGCGCAGCAGCGCGAGCCCGGCGCCGGCGGCCAGCAGAACGAAAGGAATCGACATAACATGCGGATGGAGGTCGCCCAGGAGGAAGCTGAAGAAGGGGAACTCGTGGATGCCCACGCTGCCGTCCAGGATACGGGTGGAGCGCCACCAGAACCAGTGCTGGTCGGGATACCAGCGGGCGCTGTCGTATCCGGTAAGCTCCTTGATGCCTATCCAGCTCCAGAAGCCATCGGAGCCGAAGCCGTGGGCGGCCAGTAGCTCCAGGAGGCCGGCCAGGTTGCCCATGGCGACGACCAGGAGGCCGGCCGCGCAGCCGAAGGCCATTGGGCGCCAGAGTGGCCGCCGAGAGTAGCCAGCCGCTGGCGTGCCCGGCCCCGCCTGCGCCCGGCGCTCCTCCTGCGGCGCGGCCAGGTTGTAGACCAGGCCGAAGGCGCCGGTGACAGCCATGGCGACGACCATCGCCAGCCCGAGGTTGTACCCGATGCTCGTCTCCAGGCCGCTCAGTCGAGTCATGATCGAGACGAGCAGGTAGCCGAAGTAGTAGTAGCTGACGTTCTCCCCGGCCAGCCAGGGGTCCTGGGGCGGGAAGCTGGCGCCGCGGGTGACGGCGTTCAGGAACATGAAGTCCATCGGCTTCTCGGTGCCGCCGATCTCGGGGACGTAGGAGTGGAGGTAGGCCGCCAGGATAAAGGTGAGGAAGAAGAGCCCCTCGGTAGCGTAGATGAGCCACCAGCGCTCGCGGAAGAAGGCGGACAGCTCCTCCCGCCGCCGCCAGACGACGAAGGCGGAGGCGAGGAAGAAGAGCACTAGCACGAACACGATGCCCCCCGTGCTGTTGGGGAGGAGGCGCATCACGTTGAGGATCCAGAAGAGATAGCCCACCAGCAGCAGCGCGAAGGCTTTGGAGAGGGTGTAGCCCCGGTCGGGCAGGCGCCGGAAGAGGGTCAGGCACAAAGGTAGGGCGGAGAGCCCTACCACCTGCACCATGAGCCACCAGAGCAGCGTCTCCGACATGTCGATCCTGAGGATAACGCGTGGAGCGCCGCTATCCTAACATAAGAGGAGGATAGCGGTCGCGGGCTCCTAGCGGAAGAGCGCGTCCACGAACGTCTCGGCGGAGAAGGGGGCCAGGTCCTCCGGCCGCTCGCCGGTGCCGACCAGGCGCACCGGGATGCCCAGTTGGTCGCAGATGGCAAAGACGATGCCGCCCTTGGAGGTGCCGTCCAGCTTGGTGAGGCAGATGGAGGTCACCTCCACCGCCTCGGTGAAGGCCCGGGCCTGGATAAGGGCGTTCTGGCCGGTGGTGGCGTCCAGCACCAATAGCACCTCGTGGGGCGCCGAGGGCTCCTTACGCTGGATCACGCGCCGGATCTTGGCTAGCTCATCCATCAGGTTGAACTTGGTGTGGAGGCGTCCGGCGGTATCGATGATGACGGCGTCGGCGCCGCGGCTCTCGGCGGCGACCAGGGCGTCGAAGACCACGGCGCCGGGGTCTGCCCCCTGCTTGTGGGCGATGACATCGGTGTCCACCCGCTCGCCCCATTCCTTGAGCTG
>MGOB01000082.1:0-2745 GCA_001796995.1 Chloroflexi bacterium RBG_16_68_14
TCATGTCGGCCAGGTGAGGGGTGCGCGCGCACACCCGGTCCAGGTCGTCCAGCGTGAGCGGCACCTCGGCCTCGCGGGCGATGGCGAGGAGGTGGAGGACGGCGTTGGTGGAGCCGCCCACTGCCACCGCCACCGCCATGCCGTTCTCGAACGCCTCGCGCGTGAGGATGTCGCGCGGGCGGATGTCCTTCTCGAGCAGGGCGAGGACGGCCTCGCCCGTCCGGCGGCAGACCTCGGTTCGGGCCGGGTCGACGGCGGGGACGGCGGCGCTGCCGGGCAGGGCGAGGCCCAGCGCCTCGCTGACGGCGGCCATGGTGTTGGCGGTGAACATGCCACCGCAGGAGCCGGCCCCCGGACAGGCGACGTGCTCCAGCTCCCGCAGCTCCTCGTCGGTCATGGAGCCGGCGGTATGGGCGCCCACCCCCTCGAAGACGTCCTGCACCGTGACCGGCTGGCCGTGGAAGGTGCCGGGCAGAATGCTGCCGCCGTACAGGAAGACCGAAGGCAGGTTCACCCGGGCCATGGCCATCATCATGCCGGGCAGGCTCTTGTCGCAGCCGGCGATGGCGGCCAGGCCGTCGTAGGCATGGGCCAGCATCATCACCTCGACGGAGTCGGCGATGATCTCGCGGCTGACGAGCGAGGCCTTCATCCCCTCGTGGCCCATCGCCATGCCGTCGCCGACGGCGATGGTGGCGAACTCGCGGGGCGTGCCGCCGGCGGCGCGCACGCCCTCCTTCACGTGCTGGGCCAGGTCGCGCAGGTGGATATTGCAGGGCATCGCCTCGTTGCCGGCGTGGCCGACGGCGACGATGGGCCGCGTGAGGTCCTCGTCGGTGAGGCCCATGGCGTAGAAGTAGGAGCGGTTGGGCGCGCGCTCGGCGCCCTCGGTCACCTGCCAGCTCCGGGGCTTGGCGATGCGGGTCGGCGTCTCGGTGGTCATGGCGAGCCTCCTGGGAGATGCTGGGCGTTGTGTCGAAAGCGTAGCCCTTCGCCGCCGCTCAGGACAAGCTCCGGGCGGGAGGCGGGCTCAAGGGCAGGTGCCACGCCGTGCGGTGCCAGTGGCGGCGGGTGTAAGATAGTGTCGCCATGGAGCCGCAGTACCGCTTCTGCACCAGCGCCGACGGGACGAGGATCGCCTTCTCCATTGTTGGAGACCATCCCGGTACCCCGTTCGTCCACATCATCGGCTGGGCAGTAGCGCTGGAGTGGCTGTATGAGCGACCGCATTTCCGCTCCTACGACAACGGCCTTGCGCAGGGACGCCGCGTGATCCGCCTGGAGTGGCGCGGGCTGGGCGCCTCGCAGCGCGACGTGGCCGATGTCTCGCTGGAGGCGCATCTTGCTGACCTCACGGCGGTGCTGGGCGAGCTCCGGCTGGAGCGCTTCGACCTCGGGGGGATGTGCGACGGCGCGGTGGTGGCCCTGGCCTATGCCGCCCGGCATCCGGAACGCGTCCGCCGGCTACTGCTGTGGGGGCCATATGCCTGCGGTGCCGAGCTCGTGAGCCCAGGGATGACGCGCGGCTGGATCGAGCTGATCCGCGGCAACTGGAGCCTGGCCAGGCGCGCCATAGCCGACGTCGTCTTCCCCAGCGGGCCCGTTGACGTCCAGCGCGAGTATGCAAAGATGCTGCGAGAGAACGTCTCACCGGAAGTCGCCGCCAAGTACGTCGAGTTCCGGGCGAGCGTCGATATTCGCCCGCTCCTGCCGCAGGTGAAGGCGCCAACGCTCATCATGCACCGGCGCGGCGAGCGCGACATCCCTCTTGGTGTCGGCAGGGCGATGGCCGGCCTCATCCCCGACGCACGCTTTGTCATGCTGGAGGGCGACAGTGATCTCTTCTTCGATGATTGGGAGAAGGTTGTCCCCTTGATGCGGGAGTTCCTAGATGAGCGCCCCGCTGAGCCGCCAGCGGCCACCGCTACGGGCCTGGTCACCATCCTCTTCACCGACATCGAGAGCTCCACCGCCCTCACCCAGCGCCTCGGCGATGCGAAGGCACAGGAGCTGGTGCGCGCCCACAACGCCATCGTCCGCGAGGCGCTCAGGGCCCATGGGGGCAGCGAGATCAAGCACACCGGCGATGGCATCATGGCGTCGTTCCCGACGGCGTCCGGGGCGCTCGAGTGCGCGGTGGCGATCCAGCGGGCGGTGGAAGGACACAACGTAGGGGCGCCCCGACCCGTCGGGGCGCCCCTACAGGTGCACATCGGGCTGAACGCCGGGGAGCCCATTGCCGAGGAGGCTGACCTCTTCGGCACCGCCGTCCAGCTCGCCCGGCGCATCTGTGATCACGCCGAGGCCGGACAGGTCCTGGTCTCCAACGTGGTGCGCGAGCTGGCAGCGGGCAAGGGGTTCCTGTTCTCAGACCGGGGCGAGGTGGTGGCTAAGGGGTTCGACGAGGCGGTGCGGCTGTACGAGGTGCGCTGGCGGGAGCTCTAGCTGCCTCTCATCTCACCTCGATCGATTCCTCCTGCGCCGGCGCGTCCTGCGATGCCTGCCGTCGCTGGGCCCGGGCCGTGCGCACCATGGTGAAGACAGCGAGCAGGAAGAGGGCGAAGAGGATGATCTCGAAGACCCGCACGTTCCGGTCCGAGTCGTCCAGGCTCAGGCCGAACACGCCCAGCAGGTAACCGCCCATCAGGTAGGCGAGGACCCAGAGGGCGACGCCGGCGTAGTCGAGCACCATCCAGCGCAGTAGCGGCATCCGCAGGAAGCCCGCCGCGGCGGGGCCGACGAGGC
>MGOB01000082.1:2765-9206 GCA_001796995.1 Chloroflexi bacterium RBG_16_68_14
GCTGAGCACCAGCCAGATGCTGTGCTCCAGCAGCGGCTCTCGCATCCGCTCCGACCAGCGCACCAGCCGCGCCTCCGGGCCCAGCCGCTGCCAGCCGAACCGCCCGATGCCGTAGCTGATAGTGTCGCCGATGATGGCGCCGGCGATGCCCAGCGGGATGGCGAGCCAGAAGGAGATCAGGCCATCGTGGGCGCTGAGGCCGGCCAGCAGCATGACCAGCGTGCCGGGGAGGAGCGCGCCCAGGAAGACGGTATTCTCCAGGAGCGGCGCCAGGAACACCGTCAGATAGCCGTAGGACTCGAAGAGGTCCTTGGTGAGACTGAGGGCCTGCTCCGTCAGCCAACTGAAGCTGCCGAAGAAGCGCTGCAGCGGCCCGATGGGGAGGAACCGGAGGACGAAGAGCACGGCGGCGATGGCGACGATCCAGGCCAGCTCTCGCGTGCCCCAGCTCGGCCGCGGTGCGGCGGAGGGACGCTGCTCCTGGTCCGTGGCCTCCATCTCGCTGCTCTCCCTGCCTCTCCCCGGGCTGGTTAGCTTTCCTCCACGCTCTGGGGCTCCGGCGCTTCGCCCCAGGCGCGCTTGACGTGACGGTAGACATACAAGGCTACCAGGACTGTGGCCACGATGAGAATGGGGATGTCCGCCGGGCGCATCCAATCGCGCAGCCGCTCCCAGTTCTCTCCCAGGACGAACCCGCCCCAGGCCAGCCCCAGCGACCAGGGGAAGGACCCGGCGAAGGTGTAGGCGGTGAACTGCCAGACGGGCATTTTGGAGACGCCCGCCGGCAGGCTGACGAAGGTGCGCACCACGGGCAAGAGCCGCGAAACGAAGACCGCCAGGTTCCCCCAGCGCCGGAAGAAGCGGTCCGCTAAGTCTAGGTCGTGGTGGGAGATGAGCACGTAGCGCCCGTACTTGGCCACCAGGGGCCGCCCGCCCCAGGCGCCAACGTAGTAGGCCAGCAGCGATCCGGCGGTGTTCCCAACCGCGCCGAAGAGGGCGGCCAGCACCAGCCATTCCGCCCCCAGCCCTCGCTCCTTCACCAGCATCCAGCCTGCCAGGGGCATGATCAGCTCGCTGGGCAGGGGGATACAGGCGCTCTCGATAGCCATCAACCCCACGACGCCCGGCCATTCGATGGTGTCGTAGGTGTTTTTGATGAAAGTCAGCAGCGCTTCTTCAATCGCCTCGAGCAGGAGTCTTCAGTCCTCACAAGATAGGCTCGCGGGGCGGCGGCGCACGGTACCTCGTGCTCGCACGCACCATACATGATCGGTGAGGTGGGGTTTCACTGCAAGGATCGGTCGTGCAGGGCAGTGGACGGCCTGCGGCGTTAGCCGGGCGGCGTAGCTTCCGCCAGCGGCGCCTCCCGGCCGGCCAGCGGGTAGTCGTCGCCCCAGCGCGCCCGCTGGTCGGCGATGCGCTGGGCGAGGAGCTGGCGGAACTCGGGCGAGCGCAGTGGCGGCGTGGTCATGAGGACGGCGTCCTCCTGGTTATCGCTGTAGTAGCGGGGGCGCACGCCCACCCGGCGGAAGCCGTATTTCTCGTACAGGGAGCGAGCGGCGTGGCTGGAGATGCGGTACTCCAGGGTGACTTCGTTCTGCCCAGCCTCCAGCGCTGCCTCCAGTGCCAAGACCAGCAGCAGCTCGCCGATGCCCTGCCGGCGGTGCTCCTGCCTGACGGCGATGGTGACGATGTGGGCCTCTCCGATGGCGTACCAGAGGCCGACCAGGCCCAGGATGCGCTCGTGGGGCGGCTGCGGCGGGGAGCCAAAGAAGCGACGGAGCAGCCCGCCGACACCGCGCCTCAACCAAGCTTCGCCGGCCGTCTTCTCTGCACACGCATCCTCATCGAGCGGCTCGTAGGCCACCAGGTAGCGGGCCATCTTGTTCTTCAGCTCCCGCTGGTAGAGGGTCTGGGGCCAAATGCGGGGGAAGGACTGCCGCTCGATCTCCAGCACCTGGGGGATATCGTCCTCTCGCATGGGACGGATGCGGCAGCGGCGGGCGGCGACGCGCATGGGCGCTCCTCCGGGGATAGTGGGCCGTATCATTCTACCATGACCGCTGCCCCTGCACGAACCGGCGGGCAGAGCGCCCGATAGGCCATAGACAGCACCTCGGCCGGTCGAGTACTATCAGCGAGAGGCCTAACCTGAGTGCTGGCATCCCCAGCAAGGAGGCAAGCCATGGCGTACCCCGCTACCTTCGACGTTCAACCCCCAACGGGCCAGCTCGATAAGGGCCAAGTAGTCCTGCGCATTGTGATCGTCTTGGTCATCGGCTGGCTCGCCAACTGGATCGTAGGCGCAGCGTACTGGCTGCTCCCGATCCTCGCCGCCGTGATGATCTCGCAGAAAGGCGCAGAGCAGTACCTGGCCAACGCCGAGAAGGGGCCTGTGCGTTGGATCCGATACCTCATGGGCTTCTACACGTACATCTCCCTGGCGAGCGACAAGCTGCCCTTCGACGACCCGGACAGCGTCAACTTCCACGTCCGCACGACGGGCTCGCCCACCGTTGGCTCCGCGCTGCTGCGGATCATCCTGGCGATCCCGCACGCGCTCGTCCTGGGCATCCTCGGCATCGCGTTCGTCGTCGTCTGGATCATTGCCGCCATCTCGATCCTCATCAACGGCGTCTACCCGGACTGGGCGTTCAACTTCATCCGCGGCTACCTGCGCTGGAACGCCCGGCTCCTGGCCTACATGGCGTCGCTGGTGGACGAGTACCCGCCCTTCTCCTTCGAGAATGGTGCCGGTTCGCCCGCCCCCGCCAGCCCAGCGCCCCCGTCGCCATCGACGAGGTGACGCCGGGCCGGAGCGGCGGATGAACCATCCTTAGGAGCGCTGAGATGCGTCTTGCGGGAAAGGTGGCGCTGGTCACGGGCGGCGCCTCCGGCATCGGCCGCGGTGTGGCCATCCGCTTCGCCGAGGAGGGCGCAGATGTCGCCGTCGCCGACGTAAACCGGCAGGGCGCCGAGGAGACGGCGGCGGAGGTGCGCAGGCTCCAGACCCGCGGGCTGGCCATCGAGGCGGACGTCACCAGCCGAGCCGACTGCGAGCGCATCGTGCGGGAGACTGTCGCCTCCTTGGGCAAGCTGGACATCTTCGTCGCCAACGCCGGTATCGGCCGGGGCGCGCCCTTCCTGGAGCTGGCCGAGGACGACTGGGAGGCGGTGATCCGCACCAACCTCACCGGCGTCTTCCTCTCCTGCCAGGCGGCGGCCCGCCAGATGATGGGGCAAGGGCACGGCGGCCGGATCATCACCATGGCCTCGGTGGCGGCGGAGAGGGCCATGGAGTGGATGGCCGCCTACTGCGCCTCCAAGGGCGCCGTGCGCATGCTGACGAAAGTGATGGCGCTGGAGCTGGCGCCCCACCGCATCACCGTCAACGCCATCGGCCCCGGCGTCATCGACACGCCGCTGGCGGCGCCCCTCATCGAGATGATGAAAGCCGCCCAGGCCGAGATCGCCCCCCTCGGCCGGGTGGGCGAGCCCAAGGACGTCGCCGACCTGGCCCTCTTCCTCGCCTCGGACGAGGCCGACTACGTCACCGGCGGCATCATCTTCGTGGACGGCGGGCTGGCCATCGGCCCGCGGCGGCGGTAAAAGCAGCCAGAATCACCGAACCACCTACAGGCGGCACCATTGGTTCTGCGGTTCCGTAGTTCAGCGTTTCTAGGTAGGCTGCTGCGAAACTCCTCGCAGATTACGCACAAATACCCTTGACACACGCGTAGAATCGTGTATACTCGTAGATGAAGCGATTACGCGCTGAGAAGGTGGTATATGCGCTTAAACCTTTTCTACGACGAGGCCAACGAAGATCTTCAGTATCGAATCTCGTTCCTGGGGAATCGCCTCTATGCGGCCCGTACGATGGTACCCCAGGGGTTCGAGGGATTCTTTCAACAGTCTGCAAGGTACACGAGCGTTCATACGTCGACTGCAATCGAGGGTAATACCCTGGATTACGACGCGGCAATGGTCGTGCTGGTTGAGGGTGCAGACGAAGATCAACCGCTTGAGGTCGAGAAGGTCAATCTCGACGAGGCTTACGAGCTGATGGCATCCCTTGTGGAGGACAAGACGACCAAGATCGACCAAGGCATCATCCGAACCATGAACTCCATCGTCTTGAAAGGCTTGCCTGATGCCAAGGCGAGGAATCGCGGCAAATTTCGCGTTGGACCTAGCCTCATCGTCTCCGCCAGCACCGGAGAAGTCAGGTATCGCCCTCCCCCGCCCCAATGGGTACCTGACCTAATGAACAATTTTGTCGATGATCTGAATCGTTGGATGCGAGAGTGCCCAGGACCGGTCGCGGCCGCGCTGGCGCACTTCGGCTTGATCTCAATTCATCCGTTCGATGACGGCAACGGCAGAACAGCACGGCTTGTAGCGGACATGATCCTAAACCTGACAGGCTTCGCTGCGGACGGCATGATTGCGATCAGCCAGGTATTCCATGACCGGCTCACCGAATACTACGACACCCTCAGGGAATCTCAGGGTGAGGAATTCAAGGAGGAAGTCGATGCTACGCCGTTTGTCCGCTTCCACACTGACGCGCTGGTGGGTGCAGCGATCATGCTGGAGGAGCACGCCATCAGGTTTCACAAGCAGCAGGATCAGTTCGCCCGCAGATTCGATGGCGTGCTTAATCAGCGGCAGATCATGGGACTAATGTTCATGACGAGCCTCGGGCCCGTCTCGACATCGCATTATGCCCGCTTGACGAAAAGCTCTCAGGCCACGGCCCTCAGCGACTTGAACATGCTCGTTCAGAAACAACTCGTGGCCCGAGAAGGCGCTGGCAGAAACACTAGGTACCGGGTTTATCCGGGCGTGCTGAATGTGGCAGAAAGCAGCTTGAGCCGAGAGGGGGTACCGAAACAAGGTCAGGATTTCAAGCCCGCTCCGAACTGAGCGGGCTTGTTTTGTAGAACTTTGACAATCGAATAGGCTGCCTGGGCGTTCCCGAAGGAGCAGTAGATATGGTTACCACTACATCAGCTTTCGTCGTCGAAGTGATCGACGGCGACACCTTCAAAATACGCTCAGGAGAGCACGTGCGCCTGAGCGACGTGTGCGCCCCTGAGAAGGGGCAACCCGGCTGGGATGCGGCACGGAGTCGTCTCGCCCAACTGGTGCTGCACGAAACGGTTACCCTCCAAGTCGTCGCTACAGACACCTACGGTCGGCTGGTCGCCGACGTCTGGGTCGGTAGCGCCCACGCTAACGCCGCGATGCGGCGATACGGCTACACTTGTAGCTAACCGGCAGGCCTGCCCAGGCAGCCTATTCGATTGTTAAAGGACGCTGCCAGTATCGACATGGCGGGTCGATAGCGTAGCTCGGCGTGACACCGCCTGTCAAGGGCTCCTATAGTAAAGCGTATCACATAAGCGCCTGAAATCTAACCCCCTTTCCCCAATCTCTCCTTGCAGTTTCGCAACAGGTTACTAGGTTCTGGGTTCTGGGTTCTGCTTAGGTGGCAGCCAGACCCCTGCCTTCACGAGCAGTCGCTGCAGCTCCGGCACGTCGATCTCGGGCAGCGACGCGTTGCGGCGAAGCGCCAGCGCCGCCGCCACGCCCGCCGCCTCGCCGGTGGCGAAGCAGGCCGGGATCTCCTTCGTCGCGTGGTGCGCGCGGTGGTCGACGCTGATGCAGCGGCCGGCCGCCAGCAGGTTGGTGACCCGCTGCGGTAGCAAGCTGCGATAGGGGATCTGGTAGGTGCAGTCGTACTTGGTCCAGTGGCCGGTGACCGCCACCACATCGTCGAAGGGCCGGTCCAGGTCCTCCCGCCGCAGCACGTACCGCCCGACCAGCCGGCGCGACTCGGTGATGCCCAGCGTCAGGGCCACGTCTGTCAGGTAGGCGCGCTCGAAGCCGGGCACCTGACGGCGCAGGCGGTCGACCTCCGCCATCACCATCCGCCGGCACTCGATCTCGGCGTAGGTGAGGTCGTCCGGGTCCGTCGCGTCGATGCGCCGGTCGATGCGGTCGGCCGCGCCCCAGGGCATGAGCGCCTGGCCGGGGCGCACGGTGCGGAAGAACGCCCCGCCGCGGGCCGCCTGCGCGGCATCGATGTCCTCGACGCCGGACATGCGGAACCAGAGCCAGGGGTGCACCTCCTCCAGCTCGAACGGCTCCCCCGCCAGTACGAAGAGGTCGCCGTCGCCCGTCGCGTCGATGACGACGTCGCAGGCGATGGCCTGTCGCCCGGCCTTCGAGGTGAAGACGACATGGCTGATCTTGTCACCGTCCAGCACCAGGTCGGAGGCCCAGCGGTGGTACATCAGGCGCACGCCCGCCTCCGCCACCCACCCGTTGGCGACGAACTTGAACTCCTCCGGGTCGTAGGCGACGGAGTAGCGCACCTTGTGGGGCGCCGAGCCCCAGACCAGCCCCCAGCGCCGGTAGCGCTCGATGAGCTCC
>MGOB01000082.1:9251-12216 GCA_001796995.1 Chloroflexi bacterium RBG_16_68_14
CCGCGCGCCTCCAGCCGCTCGACCAGCTCCTGGCAGAGCCCGGCGACGACCTGCCGGCCGGCGCCGTCGTCCAGCGTCAGCAGCAGGACGATCAGCCCGCCCGAGGCGAGGCCGCCCAGGTAGCCGTAGCGCTCCACCAGGATGGCGTCCGCGCCCTGGCGGCGGGCGGCGATAGCGGCCGCGAGGCCGGCCGGCCCACCACCGACGACCAGCACATCGCAGCGGGCGATGACCGGCACCCGCTGCGCGGGCAACTCCACCGAATCGCTACGTTCCCTCATGCTGTCGTCAGATCCCGCCGGCCTATCGGGATGGACGACGCTCCGAGCAGGAGCGCCGCCCCCAACCCGGTGGCCGCTCCCAGGGCGAAGGGAGCGGCCGGCCCCACTTGGTCCCAGAGCACCCCCGCCAGCACGCTGGCCACCACCGCCGTCATCCCGAGGACGGTGTGGTACAGGCCCAGGAACGTCCCCTTGCGGTCGGCGGGAGCCAGGTCGGACACCACGGCGCGGCCCACGCCATCAGTAAGCGCCATGACCACTCCGTAGGCGGCGAACAGAGGCCAGACCGCCGCCCCACCTTTCGCTGCGGTGAAGCCCAGGTAGACGGCGCCAAACACCAGGAAGCCTCCGGCCAGGACCGGGCGCGGGCCCAGCCTGTCCGCCACGACGCCCGCCGGGAAGGAGAGCAGGGCATAGGTCGCGTTATAGACCGCGTAGGCCAGGACAACGGCGGCGAGCCCCAGACCTAGATCCTGCGCGCGAAGCAAGAGGAACGCGTCGCTGGAGTTGCCGAAGGCGAAGAGGAAGCTGACACCCAGGAACAGCCAGTAGCCGGCGGGCGCGCCCGTGAGGTCGATATGCATCCGTTCGCCGGATTGGGGCGTCGGAGCGCGGACGCGCTCGCGCGCGAGCCGGACCAGGACGACACTGAGCAGGGCGGGCAGTACCGCCAGGAGGAAGACCAGCCTTAGCCTCCCCTCGCCCAAGCTAGCCACCAAGGCGAGGCCCAGCAGCGGCCCCACCACCGCGCCCACCGTGTCCAGCCCGCGGTGGAAGCCGAACGCCCTCCCCCGGGCACCCGCCACCGAGGAGTCGGCGATGAGCGCATCGCGGGGTGCCGTGCGCGTGCCCTTTCCGAGGCGGTCGCAGAAGCGCGCCAGCAGCGCCTGCGGCCAGACGAAGGCGACCGCGAGCAGGAGCTTGCCCAACGCCGAAAGGCCGTACCCGGCCATGACCAGCGGCAGCCGCCGCGGCAGGCGGTCGGAGAGCCAGCCGCTGGCCACCTTCGAGGTGCCGGCCGTCCCTTCCGCGATGCCCTCGATCATTCCCACCAGGGACACCGGCGCACCCAGCGTCGTGGTGAGGAAGATGGGCAGCACCGGGTAGAGCATCTCGGAGGAGACATCAGCGGCGAAGCTGACGAGGGAGAGGACGAAGACGTTTCGGGAGACGCCGGGGACCGGCGAGGGCTCTTCAGCCAGAGAGACCTCGTTCAGGGTCGCCTGCGTCACAGCAACGCCGGCCTGGCAACGCCATAAATTACTGGCGAGAGCCAGCCTCGTTCTTCCACGATCCACTCGAAGCGGAAGCTGGCCTCCTCGATGGCCTGCTGCGTGCGCTGGTTGAGACGGCAGCCAGCCCCGAGCCGCTGCCAGGCGGGCGCAATCAGACGTTGCATGAGATTCCAGAAGGCGCTGTCATCGTTGCGCACGTGCTCCATGAAGCGGAAGGTACCGTCCGGCTTCAGGACCCGGTGCACTTCGGCCAGCGTCTGGCGCAGCTCATCGACGGTGCAGAGCACCCAGCTGCACACCACATGGTCGAAGGAAGCGTCTCCAAAGGGAAGCTGCTCTGCAGCCGCCTGCCTGATTTCGATATTGCTTATGCTCAGCTTCTCCAGGTGCCGCCGCGCCCGCCCTAGCATATGCGGGTCAGGCTCGGTCGCGATCACCTGTGCTTGCGGGGGATAGAACGGCAGGCTGTACCCGCTGCCAACGCCGATCTCAAGAACCCGGCCTTGCACCTCGCCCATGATGCGCGGGCGGATCTTGCTCCACCGGCGGCGCTCCTCGCTGGCAACGATCATCGGATAGAAGACAGCGAACAGGCGGTAACCTTTCTGTTGACGCCGAGGGTTCATGACCCTGTCCTCGCCGGCAAGGCAGCGGGGCTACGACTAGCCCGGCCGCGCCACGCCGTAGATCCCCGGCGTCCCGGGGGCGAGGCGGACCCGCTCCACCCACTCGATGCGGAAGCCCGCCTCTTCGATGGCCTGCTGGGTGCGGCGGTTGGGGTGGCAGCCGGCGCCTACCCAGCGCCAGACCGGGGTGATCACGTCTTGCACGCCTCCCCAGAAGCGGCTCTCGTCGTTGCGGACGTGCTCCCAGAAGCGGAAGGTGCCCTCCGGCTTGAGGATGCGCCGCGCCTCCGCCAGGGCGCGCGGCAGGTCGGGCACGGTGCAGAGCACCAGGCTGCTCACCACATGGTCGAAGGAGGCGTTCTCAAAGGGAAGCTGCTCAGCGGGCGCCTGGTGCAGCTCGATATGGCTGGCGCCCAACTCCGCCAGCCGCCGGCGGGCCCGCTCCAGCATGAAGGGGTCGGGCTCGGTCGCCACCACCTGGGCCTCGGGCGGGTAGTGGGCGAAGCTCGCCCCGGTGCCCGCGCCGATCTCCAGCACCCGGCCCCGCACCTCTCCCATGAGCCGGGGACGGACCGTCTTGCCGAAGTGCTGCTCGGCGCGCCCGCCGATCCGGTCGTACAGCGCCGCAAACCAGCGGTGGCCCTTCTCCTGCTGTGGGACGGTCATGGTTCCTCTCCCTTCCAGAGATTGCTTCAGCGCTCCAGTGTAGCACCGAGCGCCGAACCGTGGCCACGCCTCCACCGAGGCGCGCTACGCCAGCCCCACCAGAGAGTAGCCGCCGTCCACCACGAGCACGTGCCCGATGATCATCGAGGCGGCCTCG
>MGOB01000082.1:12234-13068 GCA_001796995.1 Chloroflexi bacterium RBG_16_68_14
GGTGACCGCCTCCGCTACCTCCTCCGGCCGCACCAGCCGCCCGGCGGGCACCGCCTGCCGGTAGCGGTCGAGGAGCTCTTCGGGCAGCAGCCGGATGCCCTCGCTGCCCTCCACCAGGCCGGCGGCGACGCCGTTCACCCTGATGCCCCGGGGCGCCAGCTCCGCCGCCAGGTAGGTGGTGAGCGACGCCAGCGCGCCCTTGGAGACACCCACCGGCGCGTAGCGCGGCAGGTAGCGCTGCGACCCCGGGCTGAGCAGGTTGATGATGGCGCCCCCTCCGACCATCAGCTTCGTCGCCTCCTGCGCGCAGAACCAGGGGCCGAAGAGGTTCACGTCCAGCGTGTGCCGGAGATGGCGGGGCAGCGAATCGAGGGCGCCGCGCGGCCGCTCCAGCCCCCGGGCGGCGCTGTTCACCAGCACATCCAGCCGGCCGAACTCCTCGCCCACGCGGGCGAACAGCCGCAGGATGGCGTCGCGGTCGCCCATGTCCGCCCGCAGGGGGAGAGCGCGCACGCCCTGCGCCTCGGCTTCCCGGGCGGTCGCCTCCGCGTTCTCGGCGCGGCGCGAGTAGTTGACCACCACGTCGGCGCCGAGCCCGGCGAGCTTCAGCACGCAGGCCCGGCCGATGCCCCGGCTGCCGCCGGTGACCAGCGCCACCTTCCCCGTGAACGGCTTGCCCTGAGCGGAGTCGAAGGGTCGCTCGGCCATTGGCCGCAGTATGCGGCGCACCGGGGCCGGGTGCAAGCCGCCTTTGGCCGCCGGCGCCGCCCGTGCTACGCTGCCCTGCGATGGAGCTAGCAGGACGGGTCGCCCTGGTCACCGGCGCCTCCGGCC
>MGOB01000082.1:13127-13457 GCA_001796995.1 Chloroflexi bacterium RBG_16_68_14
TGGTCAACTTCCAGCAGCGACGCCAGCGGGCCGAGGAGGTGGCGAAGGCCATCGAGTCGATGGGCCGCCACGCTCTCCTCCACCAGGCCGACGTCTCGGACCCGGTCGCCGTGCAGGCGATGGTGGAGGCGGCGGAGGCCCACTTCGAGCGGCTGGACATCGTCGTCTGCAGCGCCGGCAGCTCCTGGCAGCCCCACGACCTGCCGGAGCTGGAGCCGGAGCACTGGCGGGCCGTGCTGTCGGAGGAGATCGACGCCGCCTACGCCCTGCTGCGGGCCGCGCTGCCCGGGATGCGCCGCCAGGGCTGGGGCCGCATCGTGCTCGTCGGCG
>MGOB01000082.1:13493-13690 GCA_001796995.1 Chloroflexi bacterium RBG_16_68_14
AGGCGCCGCTGGACTACCCGCTGGGCAAGGCGGCGCGCCACTGGCTGGCCCGCACCCTGGGGCCGCGGGAGCTGGCCCGCGGCATCACCATCAACGCCGTGGCGCCGGGGCCCATCGACTACGTCACGCTGGAGCAGGCGCGGCGGCTGGCCGATGGGAGCGGAGAAACCGCCAGCGAGTCCACGCCCCAGGACGTG
>MGOB01000082.1:13705-23339 GCA_001796995.1 Chloroflexi bacterium RBG_16_68_14
CCTCTGCTCGGAGCGGGCGCGCTTCGTCACCGGCGCCGTGATCCCTGTGGTAGGGCAGAGAGAGGTGTGAGATGCCGCCGCGCTTCCACGTCCACGTCGACGCCATCGTCCGCCGGGGCGACCAGATCCTGATCATGAAGCGGGCGATGGGCAACATGTCCGGCGCCTGGTACTTCCCCGGCGGCTCCCTGGAGGAGAACGAGAGCCCGCAGGAGGCGGTGCGCCGCGAGATCCGCGAGGAGACCCAACTGGAGGTGGACGACCTGCGCCTCTTCCGGCTCTGGCGCTACCGCCAGGACGAGTCGACTCCGGCGGTGGGCATCACCTTCACCTGCGCGGTGCCGCTCGACGCCGATCCGCAGATCAACGAGGAGCACGCCGCCGCCCGCTGGGTGGACGTCGCCTACTATCGCCAGCGCTACTTCAACGACGACGTGCTGGCCGCCCTCGCCAGCAGCCCCATCGCCCTCGAGCTGGTGGCCGCGGTGCGGGAGGTGGTGGACGCCTATCTGGCGGAAGGCCCCCACCCCTAGCCCCAATCCGGGGTCAAGGGTCACGGCCTCCATCCTGCGGAGTGCCTCTATCCCGCATGGATCGCTCCGTCTCCCCCGCAGCGCGTTACGGCAGGCCCCCATGAGCCGTTGTCTTGTGGTAGAACAGTTCTGCAAGCCTGTCTTGCAAAGGGGCTGGTGACATGGTGCGGGGTGAAGAGTTCGCAGGGGGAGTGGGCTGGTGGCGAGCGGCTGACTCGCCGCCGGAGTGGCTTCCCCCTAAGCGGGCCGTTCCCGG
Source organism: Chloroflexi bacterium RBG_16_68_14 (assembly GCA_001796995.1). Classification (GTDB taxonomy): domain Bacteria; phylum Chloroflexota; class Dehalococcoidia; order DSTF01; family RBG-16-68-14; genus RBG-16-68-14. The sequence goes on from MGOB01000082.1 coordinate 14,495, forward strand.
CAGCGGGACGGCAGAGGGGCCGCCGAGATCCCCCCAGGCGCGGGCGCGGGTCCTGTCGGAACTGGGCGCGATCGTCGAGCGGCTGGAGCGAGCGGTCGTCCCGTCGGCCCCGGTCGCCTCCCCGTTCACGCCGGAACCCGAACGACAGGCCGTTGCCCAGCCGGCGGCAGAGGTCCAGCTCGCGCTGCGGGAGTTCAGCCAGCGGCAGGAAGATGCCCTGAGCCGCCTCGACCAAGTAGCCGAGCGCCTGCTCGCGGCGGTCGACAGGCTCGAACAGCGGCTCAGCGAGCTACCCAGCCCCCTCGAATGGGAGTACTCGTTACGGGAGCAGGAGATCGCCGCGGAGGGCGAGGCGGGCGTCGCGGAGGAGCGCCGCTTTCAGCCGGGCCGGCAGGCAGTGACCATCATCCTGGCCCCTGTCCTCGACTTCCAGGGCCTGATGGAGATGCACCGGGCGCTCAGCCGGCTGCCCGCGGCCGAGGGCGCCTCCGTGCTCCGGTTCAGGAACGGCGAAGCGTCTTTCGCCTTGCTGCTGCGCGCGGGAATGAGCGCCAGCCAGATCGTGGAGACCTTGCGGACGTCCACCGGCCAGCGCCTCCTCATCGAGGAGTCGAAGCCGGACGCCCAGCGCCTCCGTCTGCGCCTGGCCGCTGAGGGCCGGCGCGACTTCCGTCTGTGACCGGGCCAGGCCCATAGACCTGCCTGCCATCTCCCTCGCGTTGGTGCTGGTGACCGCAGTGCGAGAGGTGGTGGAGGCTAACAGTTCGCAGGACCGTTGACACCAGGGCGGGGTAGCGCTAGCATGCTGCCACCTCACCGACTCCGAAGAGGAGGCTTTCTCATGGACTGGCGAAGCGTCTACGCGAAAAAGCTCATGACCCCGGAAGAGGCCGTAGCGACGGTACAATCCGGCGAGAAGATCCACTTCGGGCTGTTCCAGAGCACGCCGTCGTCCCTGCTCCGAGCCCTCTTCGCCCGCAAAGACGAGCTGGAGGGCGTGCGCATCCACCACTCGGTAAGCCCGTTCCTCTGGGCGCAGCCCGGTACCGAGAAGGCGTTCCGCACGCAGTCGTCGTTCGTCACTGCAGCGGATCGCGACGCCACGGCCGCCGGGCTCGTCGATTACCTGCCCGTCGGCTATTACAACAGCGGCATGTTGCCTCCTGGTTTCGACGAGTACGATACGTTCATGGTGCGGGTGTCACCGCCGGACCGTCACGGCTACTGCAGCTTCGGTGCTGCCTTGTGGTTCGGTCGCTCGATGGCCGAGCACTCCCGCCGGGTCGTGGCGGAGGTTGACGAGTCCGCCATAAGGACCGGCGGCGACAACTACCTCCATGTCGACCAGATCGAGATCCTGGTCGAGAAGACGGGCGACGATCTGCCGATCCCCGTGCCCGCGCGGACCGAAGAGGACATCGCCATCACGGAGGTAATCGGGACGCTGGTGGCCAGCGAGCTGGTGCAGGACGGCGACACGCTCCAGATCGGCTTCGGCACCGTATCGGCCGCGATTGGCGCATACCTGGGGGACAAGCACGATCTGGGCATCCAGACCGAGCTCATTCCTGGCGGTATCCCCACACTGGTGGAGGCCGGCGTGATCAACGGGAAGTACAAGACGGTGCACCCGAACAAAGTGGTAGGCGCCGCCTTCGCTGCGCTCTCCCCGGAGGAGATGGCGCTGGTTGATGGCAACCCCGCCTACGAGCTTTACGACTTTACCCACACTGACGACCTGGCGCTGCTGCTCCAGGAGCCGCGCTTTGTCGCCATCAACAACGCGCTGCTGGTCGACCTCGGTGGCAACGTCTCAGCGGAATCGATCGGGCCCAGGCTCTGGAGCGGCGCCGGCGGACAAACGATCTTCTGCATCGTCGCCTCCTACGCGCCGGCGGGCCGCTCGATCATCGTTCTGCCGTCGTCGTCGCTGGTAAAGGGAGAGCGTCGTTCACGCATCGTTCCGATGCTTCCTGAAGGGAGCCAAATCACGGCACAACGGGCGTTCGTGGATTACGTCGTCACTGAGCATGGGATCGCCACCTTGCACGGCAAGAATCTCCGCGAACGCGCCGGCGAGCTGATCTCCATCGCCCACCCAGATTTCCGTGCCGAGCTGCGCGACGCAGCCAAAGCCTTCCATCTGATGTAGGCGCGCCGGCTGGTCGTAGGCCCGTCTCTACCGGAACAGGTCCCGCTCCGGGTCGCGCAGCAGGTCGCGGGCGCTGCCGCAGCCTTTGGGATAGGCGTAGCCGCGCACCAGGGCGGCCGGCAGCCTATCGAGCTTGCCCTGGGCCAGCTCGGCGGCGGCGGCCAGCTCGTCGGCCACCGCCATCTGGGTCACGCGCAGCTCGTAGCCGGCCGGGTCGTTCTGGCCGGCGTAGTCAAGCAGCGGCAGCATGCCCGCCACGCCGATCGCGAAGTTCACGTGCCCTTCGCGCCAGGGCCGGCCGAAGGTGTCGGTGATGATCACTGCCACCGAGACGCCCAGTCCTTCCTCGATGCGTCCGCGGAGCCAGTCGGCCGAGCGGTCCGGGTCCTCAGGCAGGAGCGAGACGGTGCCCAGCCGCTCGACGTTCGAGGAGTCGACGCCGGCGTTGGCGCAGATGAAGCCGTGCTTCGTCTCGCAGATCATCACCCCGCGGTCCATGCGCACGATGCGCGCGGTCTCCCGCAGCACCACCTCCACCACCCGCGGGTCTTTCTCCCACTGCTGGGCGATCTGGCGCGCGAATGGGCCCGGCTCCACCGTCGCCAGGTCGACGATGCGCCCCTCCGCCTTCGAGACGATCTTCTGCGTCACGACGAGCACGTCGCCGTCCTCGAGCGCGAGTCCCTGACGCTCCGCAGCGCCGAGGATGAGCGCGGCCAGGTCGTCGCCCGGCCGCACCTCCGGGATGCCCTCGATGCCGATGATGCGCACCCCTGGGGACGAAGCCTCCGGCGTCATCACACCCCCACGATGCGCACGCCGGCGAGCGTCTTGTACTTGCGGTTGATGCCGACGAGCAGCACGGTGATCCCCTCCACGTAGCGGGAGCTGGCCAGCGGCCCGCCGTCGACGGCGCGCACGCCCCGGATCTCCTCGGCCAGCGCCATCACCTGCCGCTTCGCCTCCGCTGCGTCGGCGCAGACGATGATGTCCTGCTCCAGCGGCACGTCGCCCTCCCAGAGCTTGGCCGCGCCCAGGTTCTGAAAGGCCCCGACCATGCGGGCGCTTGGCAGCAGCGCCTGCGCCTGCTCCGCCGCCGAGCCCTCCGGCACCGCCGACATCGCCGGCCGGCCGCCATCGAAGAAAAGGGGCACGGCGGTGCTGATGACGAGCTTGCCGCCAATCGCCTCTCGCAGCGCGGGCAGCGTCTCCGCCTGCGCCGCGAAGGGCACGGTGAGGACGACGACCTCCGCGTCGCGGGCGGCCTCCGCGTTCTCCAGGCCGCGCACCGTCGCCTTGGGAACGCGCTCAGCCACCTCGCGGGCGGCCGCCTCGGCCCGCTCGCGGCTGCGCGAGCCGATGACCACCTCGTGCCCGGCGAGGGCGAACCGATAGGCCAGTCCCTTCCCCTCCGGCCCGGTGCCGCCGATGAAGCCGATTCTCACTGAGTTCATCCTATTCGGCCCGTGGGGTTGGGGCTAGCCGCCGCTTCGGGCCGCTCCCAGTGCCGCGAAGCCGCAACGCGCGATGGCGCGCTGGAATTCGGGCATGCTGAAGCCGACGCGCCACGGCTCGTACAGCTCGTCCGAGATGGCGAGCAGCGCGGCGCAGCCGACCCCTCGGTGCTGGGCGACGGCGTAGAGCGCCGACACCTCCATGTCCACGGACAGCACGCCCGCATCGCGGTAGGCGGCGATCTTCTCTTTGTGCTCTCGGTAGGGGGCGTCCGTCGTCCAGTGAAGGCCGGCCCGCAGCTCGCTTGGGTGCTGCCAAGCGGCCCGCAGGGCATCCGCCAGCTCCGGCGTCGCCTGGGCAGGCGCATCCGGCGGCAGGTAATGGTGCGAAGTGCCCTCCTCGCGCAGCGCCGCCGTGGGCAGAACGACGGAGCCCACGGGTAGGTCATGCTGGAGGCTCCCCGCCGCGCCGACGATGAGGAAGTCCCGCGCGCCGCACGCGATCATCTCTTCGGCCAGCATCGCCGCCGCCGACGCGCCGACCGGGAGGGTAAGGAGCGACAAGCTCTCGTCAACCACGAACAGCCGGCGCGGCTCGCCCCACATACGCTCCGACGGGCGGGCGCCGTTTCGCTCGGCCAGGTAGCGCGTGAACTGGGGGAAGAAACTGGCGACCACGGTCGGCCGGACACCGATCTCCTCGATGCCGATGCCCAGCTCCTCGCAGTAGAGCGCCACCCGGCGCTCCGGCGCCATGTGCGGGTCGCCGTCGAGGTAGAACTGGGGGACGTTGGGCAGCGGCGGGCCGGCCATGGCGCTTCATCCTAGCGCCTCCAGCGTCGCCCTGGCCAGCGCCTCCTTGGCCGCGGCGTCGCGCATGATTGTGTCGGCCATCACCGGCTCCAGGCCCAGCTCCCGCACGGCCGGCGTCAGCCCTGCATCCTCCCGGTCGAGGACGAAGACCCGCGCCAGGTCTCGATAAAGCCGGGCCACGCCCAGGGCGCTCACCTCGTGCCCCAGGCCGGCCAGCAGCTCGGCCGCCGGCGGCCGGAGCGACCGCCCGGCGACGATGGGGCTGACCCCGGCCACCCGGTCGCGCCGCGACGCCAGCGCCTCGCGCACGCCGGGCAGTGCCAGGATGGGGCCGATGCTGGCGAGCGGGTCGCTGGGGGCGATGAGGATGAATTCAGCCTCTCGCAGCGCCTCCAGCACGCCCGGCGCCGGACGCGCCCCACCGGCGCCCTCGAAACGCAGGCCCAGCACCCGATCGCGGGCGCCCCGCTGCACCAGGTAGCGCTGGAACGGGAGCGCGCCCCTGCCCGTCGGCAGGCGCGGCGCCTCCGTCTCCACCACCGTGCGCACGCGGCCGTCCGACATGGGCAGGACCCGCGCGCGCACGCCCAGGCGCTCGGCCAGCTCCCCCGCCACCTGGGAGGGCGTCGCCCCCTCACGCAGGCGGCGGGTGCGGTAGAGGTGGGTGGCCAGGTCGCGGTCGCCGATCTGGAACCAGGTCTCATGGCCGAAGCGGCGCATCGCCTCCAGCCAGCGGAAGGTGTCGCCCCGCACGCCCCAGCCCCGCTCCTCGTCCACGATGCCGCCCAGGGCGTAGGTGACGATGTCCGGGTCAGGGCTCACGTAGAGGCCGAAGAACTCCTCGTCGTCCCCGGTGTTGACGATGGCGACCACCTCCTCCGGGGGCACCACCCGCACCAGCCCCTGGAGGAAGCGCGAGCCTCCTACCCCGCCTGAGAGGACAGCGATCATCTGACGACTATAGTACCGCCTGTCGTTGTGTCCGCCGAAGGGCAGCGTCTACAATGAAACTCCGGCACGCCGCCCATCCTACGGAGCGTGTCGGTTGGAAACAAGCCCGCAATAGGCGGGCAAGCCTGCCACCGGTCAGCTATGCTCTCAATATCCGCATGAGCGCGCAGGTCTACCTCTTCGGCCCTTCGGCTTCGCTCAGGGCGGGCCCTTCGACCGAGCTCAGGGCAGGCGGCGAGCGGCTCACGCCCGTCGAGGCCGCCATCAGCCGGCCCCTGCGCTGGGCGGCCTGGCATCCCGACGGCTCCTGGTGCCTCCTGGTCGGCAACGGCGGGACGGTCGTCCGCTACGACCCTTCGGCCCGGCTCAGGGCAGGCCCTTCTGCCCGGCTCAGGGCCGGCGGCCAGCGCTTCGAGCCCATCGCCAGCGGCACCAAGCACAACCTGCGGGGCGCCGCCTTCTCACCCGACGGCCGGCAGGCGCTCTTGGTGGGCAACCAGGGCGCCCTCCTCCTGTACGCTTGCCCTGAGTCCGCCTCAGGCGGACGAAGGGACGGCGATTCGATCCGGGCGCTGCCCTCTCCCACCACGGAGAACCTGCGTCGCGCCGCCTGGCACCCGTCCGGCGACTTCGCCCTCGTCGTGGGCAACGGCGGGACGGTGCTGCGCTACCAAGACCCTTCAACTTCGCTCAGGACAGGCGGCGCCCTTACCCCCGTCCCCGGCGACCGCGCCCACACCCTGCGCGCCCTCGCCTGGCGGCCCGACGGCGCCTATGCCCTCGTCGGCGCGTACGCCAGCCGCTATGCCGGCTACCCGCGACCGCACCCCCTCTACAAGTGCGACGGCCTCTACCTCCAGGCGCTGCTGGGCAGCGACGAGGAGGACGACTTCGTCGCCGTGGACTGGCACCCGGACGGACGGCGAGCGCTCATCGCCGGCTACGCCTATGACCCTTCGACTCCGCTCAGGGCAGGCGGCGCCCGGGCGTCCAACAAGCTCCTCGTCTACGACGGCGCCGGCTTCGCCTACCGCGCGGTCGAGGCGTCGGGCGCGCTGCTGGGCGCGGCCTGGCACCCGGGCGGCGAGTACGCGCTCCTCTGCGGCGAGGGCGGCGCGCTCCTGCGGTACGCCGACGACCGTGTGGAGCAGCTCGATAGCGGCACGCGCGACAACCTGGTCGGCCCCTTCTGGCGGCCCGATGGCTCCCTAGCCCTCCTCCTGCGCGGCCCGGGCGAACGGGTCTACACGGTGTGAGAGGAGCACGTCATGGCCCACGACGACCTGGAGCCAGCAGCGATTACCGTCCTCGAGAGCATCCCCGCGGCGCTCACGCAGATGCTTGGCTCACTGCCAGACGAGATGGCGCAGCTGCCGCTCGACGACGTTTGGTCAGCGAAGGACGTCGTGGCGCATCTCATCGACGCGCGTCAGGCCGTGTTCCGCGAGCGCATCGGGCGCATGCTGGCAGAAGATCAGCCACTGATCCGCCCATTCGACCCGTCCACCCGCATCGAAGAGCTCGGCTACCGCGCTCGTTCACTTGCCTCGCTTCTCGATGAGCTTGCGCGGGATCGGGCGGGCGATCTTAACTGGCTTCGCTCACTCACACCGGAGCAGCGAGCGCGCACCGGCCAGCACGAGGAGGCCGGCAAGATTAGCGTAGCGAATCTGATCTACTACTGGGGCTGTCACGAACTTGCACATGTAGCGCAGATCGCGAGGATGATCCGGAGCCCGCTGGCGGAGCGGGTAGGCAACATGACGCGCTACCTAGACGAGTAGGGAATTAACGACGTAGGGACAGAGCTTTAGCTCTGTCCGGACGGCCCTAGGCCGTCGCTGAGCTCGGGGCCGACCTCCGGTTGCCAGGACAGACCCCCGCCTGCTGGCCGGACAGACCTGAAGGTCTGTCTCTGCGAAGTTGCGCCACGGGGCGCAGTTATTCCCGGATTCCCAGCCGCTGCCGGTAGTGCTCGATGGTGCGGCGCAGGCCCTCCTCCAGGTCCACCTCCGCCCGCCAGCCCAGCTCGCGCGCGATCTTCTCGGACGAGGCGTAGCTCGCCGCCACATCGCCCGGCCGCTCGCCCAGGTCGTCGATGGGTACGCGGTAGCCCAGGATACGGAAGACCGTCTCCACCACGTCGATGACCTTGGTGCCCACCTCGGTCCCCACGTTGTACACCTGGAAGCCGCGCGCGCCGAGCGGCGCGATGTGGGCGCGGGCCAGGTCCTCCACGTAGATGTAGTCGCGCACCTGCTCGCCCTTCCAGTAGAGCGGGATAGGCCTGCGCTCCAGCGCGGCCCGGACGATGTTGGGGACGGCGTGGGTCTCCGGGTCGCACAGCTCGTTGGGGCCGTAGGGGTTGAAGTAGCGCAGCGCCACACAGTCGAAGTCGTAGAGCTGGTGGTAGACGCCGAGGAACGTCTCGACGGCCACCTTGGTGGCGCCGTAGGGGTTCGCCTGCATCCCCAGCGGGTCGTCCTCGCGCAGGGGAAGGCGCTCCGGCACGCCGTAGACGCAGGCCGAGGAGGAGAAGACGATCTTGCCCACGCCGGCGCGGCGCATCGCCTCCAGCAGCCGCACCGAGTTCACCACGTTGTTCTCGGTGAACTCCACCGGCTTCTGGACGGAGACGGCGACCTCCAGATAGCCCGCCAGGTGGATGACGGCGTCGTGGCCGCGCAGCGCCTCCTCTGTCGCCGCCTCGTCCGCCAGGTCGGCCTGGACCAAGGCGGCCTGCTCAGGCACCAGCTCCCGCCGGCCGCGCCAGAGGTTGTCCAGCACGGTGACCCCGTGGCCCTGCTCTACCAGGACTCGGCTGACGTGAGAGCCGATGAAGCCCGCCCCGCCGGTGACCAGCACCCGCACGCGGCTACCCCTCGAAGCGCCGGAGGACCAGGCAGGCGTTCTGCCCGCCGAAGCCGAAGCTGTTCTTGAGGATGACCCGGACATCGGCCCGGCGGGCCCCTTCCGGCACGTAGTCCAGGTCGCATTGGGGGTCCGGGTACTCGTAGTTGATGGTGGGGTGGATGATGCCCGTCTGGAGCGTCTTGACGCAGGCGATGGACTCCAGCGCGCCCGAGGCGCCCAGGGCGTGACCGACCATCGACTTGGTGGAGCTGATGGGTACCTGGTAGGCGTGCTCGCCCAGCGTAGACTTGATCGCCGCCGTCTCCGAGGCGTCGTTCAACGGCGTCGACGTGCCGTGGGCGTTGATGTAGTCCACCTCTTCCGGCGCCACGCTGGCGTCCTGGAGGGCCAGGCGCATGCAGCGGGCGGCGCCGTCGCCGTCGATGCAGGGGGCGACTATGTGGTAGGCGTCGGCGGTGACGGCGAAGCCGGCCAGCTCGGCCAGGGTGGGCGCGCCCCGGGCCTGGGCGTGCTCCAGGCTCTCCAGCACGAAGATCGCGGCGCCCTCAGCGGCGACGAAGCCGTCGCGCTTGGCATCGAAGGGCCGGCTCGCCTTCGTCGG
>MGOB01000082.1:23416-23554 GCA_001796995.1 Chloroflexi bacterium RBG_16_68_14
CCTCGGTGCCGCCCGCCAGCATCACGTCCGCGAAGTCCCGGCGGATCACCTCCGCCGCTTCGCCCATGGCCTGGGTGGCGGCGGCGCAGGCGGTGCAAATGGTGCCGGTGTAGCCTTTCGCCTGAAACTGCAGGCTCA
>MGOB01000082.1:23582-23955 GCA_001796995.1 Chloroflexi bacterium RBG_16_68_14
CTTGGGCATGTAGAAGGGGTCCACCCGCATGCCGCCCTTCTCGACGATGGTGCGGACGGCCGCGTCGGTGTTGGGCAGGCCGCCGTAGCCGTTGCCCAGCAGCACGCCCATCCGCTCCGGGTCCACGGCGCCCGCACTGAGGCCGGCGCTCTCCACCGCCTGGCGCGCGGCGGCGATGGCGAGCTGGCTGAAGCGCGCCGTGCGCCGCGCCTCTTTGCGCTCCATGTACTGTTCCGGCTCGAAGCCGCGCACCTCGGCGGCGATCTTCACTGGATAGCTCTTCGGGTCGAGGACGGTGAGCCAGTCGATGCCCGAACGGCCGGCGACCAGCCCCTGCCAGAAGTCCTCCACGTTCAGGCCCAGCGGCGTGATG
>MGOB01000082.1:23965-24307 GCA_001796995.1 Chloroflexi bacterium RBG_16_68_14
CGCCCATGCCGGTGATCCCCCCTCGCCGCCGGCCGTCGTGTGCGTCGCTCATGCGCTCACCTCGCTCTCACCGAGTCGGAGCCGGACGGCGCAGGCTCCAGCGGCGGGCCTGCCCTGAGCGGAGTCGAAGGGTCGTACGCCACGCCGAGCAGGTGCTCCCGCGCCTCCGCCGCCACGAAGAGGGAGCCGCAGACCAGGACCGCACCGCCGGCCTCGACCTGCGCCAGGGCGGCGTCCAGCGCCGCGCCCACCGGCTCCTCAGCCGTCACCGGCACCTCCCGCTCCGCGAAGACCCGCGCCACCTCTCGCGGCCCCATCGCCCGAGGGTGGCGGGAGCGGGCG
>MGOB01000082.1:24355-29538 GCA_001796995.1 Chloroflexi bacterium RBG_16_68_14
TCCCTGGAGCAACCGATGACCAGCACGGCCTCGGAGCGACCCAAATCCTCCCGCAGCGTCTGCGCCAGCCGCCGTGCCGAGTCGCGCTCGTGGGCGCCGTCGGCGACCACCAATGGCCGCCGGCGCAGCACCTCGATGCGGCCGGGCCAGCGTAGCGCCGCCACCCCCCGCCGCACCGCCGCCGCGTCGATCTCCAAGCCGGCGGACACCAGCGCCTCCAGCGCTAGCACTGCCGTCGCCGCGTTGTCCAGCTGGTGGCGGCCCAGCAGCGGCAGACGCAATCGATAGGTCTCGTGGGGCGTGCGCAGGGTAAAGTCCTGCCCCTCGCCGCGGTGGCCAGTGCGGTTCAAGGCACACGACTGCGCCACCTCGATGAGCGCCGCGCCGCGTTCGGCGCAGACCTGCCGGATCACCTCGGCGGCCGATTCCCGCTGGGGTGCCATCACCACCGTCGTCCCCGCCGTGATGATGCCCGTCTTCTCCCCCGCGATCTGGGCGATGGTATCTCCCAGGACAGCGGTGTGCTCCAGGCCGATCGGGGTGATGACGCAGACATCTTTCTCGTCGAGCACGTTGGTGGCGTCCAGGCGGCCGCCCAGACCCACCTCCAGCACCTGCCAGCGGACCTCCCGTTCTCGAAAGGCGAGGAAGGCCAGGGCGGTGAGCGCCTCGAAGGTGCTGATCGAGCCGTAGGCGCCCCCGGCGTCCTCAGCCTCCAGGCAGGGCGCCAGCTCACCCGTCAGCCGGCCGAAGTCCTCGGGCGAGACCGGCTCGCCGTCCAGGGCGATGCGCTCCACGAAGCGATGCAGGTGGGTGCTGGTGTAGAGCCCGACGGACTGCCCCGACGCGCCCAGCACCGAGGCGATCACGGCAGCGACGCTGCCCTTCCCCTTGCTCCCCGCCACGTGAACCGTATGGCGGCCCAAGTGTGGGTCGCCCAGCCGGGCGAGGAGAGAGCGCATCCGCCGCAGGTCCCAACGGGCCGGGTCGCGGGCGGAACCGCTGCGCTCCCAATCGTCGCGGCGTTGGAGCAGGCGGAGGGCTTCCAGGTATTCCACGCGGATACGGTCGCTCAGAATCGCGCTTATGGGCCAGTATAGCACCGGCCCTGGAGGGGAGAAAGCCGCTTGTCGACTATGGGGGAATCGCCCCACGACAGGGATCGACGGGAGGCCTGGACAGGGGCTAGCTCTTGCGGGCGGAAGCGGGCTGGGTGCGACGGATGCGGTAGGTGCAGGCGTCATCGCCGCGCAGCAGGCTGGTGCTCAGGCGAGCATCGGCGCCGACGAGCTGCCGAACAAACTCCACATCGAGAGCGCAGACGCAACTGTTCTGCCCGGCAACCTTGGGGAAGGGACAGGAGTACTGGGCGATGACCCATTCCCCACCGTCCCGGACGGCGTCGGCCAGAAAGCCCCGGTCGCGGATGATCTGGCTCGCTTCGCTCACCCGCTCCGAGAGCGACTTCCCCTCCAGCCGCTCGCGGTAAGGCTCAGCGAGGCGGGCAGCCGTCCGACGCAGGAGGGTCTGCAACGCCTGGCCGCCGGCCATCTCCCGTAGCTCGTCCAGCAGGATGTTCGCCAGCTCATCGTACGCCTTGGGGTAGAGGGCGTCGCCCTCCTCGGTGAGCCGATAGACGAGCGCGGGGCGCCCGACGTGGCCCCGCTCCTCGTGCGCTTCTACCAGGCCCTCCCGCTCCAGCACCGTTAGGTGCTGACGCACGCCAGTAGAAGTAAGAGCGAGGTAGACGTCCAGATCCTTGACCGTCGCCCGACGGTTCCGGCGGAGGTAGTCCAGGATCTGCTGCCTGGTGGCCTGCATAAGCGAAGTTCCTGCTGTTAGATCATAGCATACCTCGTCTAGGTGGCGAAGCTTGAGAGCGCAGCCAGAGAACAGAGTCGCGCCGCCGGGTAGCCAGCGATGTTCTGTGGCGCCAGCCTTCGCTCTTGCCGGTGTCGACCGCTTCTTGTTAGCATGAGACGCTGCGGGGCTGTAGCTCACTTGGGAGAGCGTTTGTCTGGCAGACAAAAGGTAGGGGGTTCGAATCCCCCCAGCTCCACCAGTTCCTAGATTCGCACGCGGCCCCGCTCGGGGCCGCAAGACTTTTCCCCACCGCCCAGCGACCTACGACGACTGCTCTAGCAGCGGTGCGAGGGGCTTGAGCAGCGGGAGAAAACGCGGTACGGTACGGTGCACGCGGGGTACGATCGGCGACCGCAGTCAGGGTGACATGGACATTCGCGATCAGGCGGAGCTGGTAGGCAAGCTGCTCTTGGCGGCCTTTTGCGGCGGCGTCATCGGCTGGCAGCGAGACCGGCTCCAGTACGTGGCGGGCCTGCGCACCATGGCGCTGGTCGCCGTCGGCGCCTCGCTCTTCACCTCGGTCAACCAGATGTTCGGTGACGACCGTGTGGTGGCCAACATCGTCACCGGCATCGGCTTTCTGGGCGCCGGCATCATCTTCCGAGTAGGTGGCACCGTGCGCGGCATCACCACCGCCGCCACCGTCTGGGCAGTGGCGGCCATCGGCGTCACCGTCGGCATGGAGCTCTACCTGGTGGCGCTGGTGGCGACACCCCTGGTCTTCATTATCTTGGAGATGCGGCCCATCTCCGAGTATCTTTCGGGCCACCGACGAGAGACACCGCTGCTCCGCGACCTGCAGCGGGGCTCCGCCTCGGCGGATACCGAAGATGAGGGCATCGACCGGCGAGAGGGCTGACCGCCACCGACGCCTCTTGACTTCGCTTCAGTCGTTGGCCATGATGCCTCTATCATGGAGGGCACCAGCCGGTACCACCGCTTCGCCTTCGCCTGCGCGTTGCTCCTCGCCGCCCTGGGAGCCGCCTGCGCCGAGAAGGCGGTCGCTCCTGATCGAGAGTCGATCACCCCGCCGCCTGGAACCGAGAACGTCTACATCGTCAGCGAGGGCGACGTCATCCTGAACGGCCGCCTCTTCGGGGCCGAGCACGAGGCCGTCGTCATCCTCAGCCACATGCGGCCCAACGACCAGAGCGCCTGGTTCCCCTTCGCCGAAGAGCTAGCCGACAACGGCTATGCCGCTCTCACCTTCAACTTCCGCGGCTACGGGGAATCGGAAGGAGATCAGGACTTCAACAAGCTGGACGAGGACCTCTCGGCGGCGGTGCGCTACATGCGCGACCGCGGCAAGCGGGAGATCTTCCTCGTTGGCGCCAGCATGGGGGCCACCACCTCACTGGTGACGGCGGCGGAGCAGCGGGACATTAGCGGCGTCGTCGCCATCTCCGCGCCCTCCAAGTTCGAAGAACAAGACGCGCTGGGCGCCGTGTCCAACGTGACGGCGCCCAAGCTCTTCATCGCCAGTGAGGATGATACGGCAGCGCTGCTCAGCCTGGAGGAGCTGCTGGACGCCGCCGGCCAACCGAAGGAGTCAGAGGTCTACACCGGCAACGCTCACGGCACCAACTTCTTTCAGGGCGAGCACGCGGCCGCCGTCCGCGAACGGATCCTCCGTTTCCTGCAAGAGCACGGAGGCCCCTAGGCCCGCTGCTCCGGGACCTCTTCCCACAACGGGGAGGGCTCCTGCGGCTTCCGCTCCAGCGTCTCGAGCCCCGACCGGACGCTGCCCTTGAAGGCGTCCAGTTGCTGCTCCAACTTGCGCAACATCTCCATGGCGTAGCGGTCCGCCTCGTCCATCTGCTCCGCGGCCAGGCGTTCTCCCTCCCCCCGCTTCTCGTCCGCCTGCCTCCTCGCCTCCTCTATAAGCCGCTCGGCCTCCGCCCGCGCCTCGGCGATGATCTGCTCGGCGCGCACCTCAGCCGCCTTCGCCACCTCCGATTCCTTCACCCGCCGCTCCACCTCTTCGTCCGCCCGAGCGAGCCGCAGGGCCGCATCCTCGTCCGCTTTCGCCAGCACCTCATCCTTGTTCTTCAGGGTCTCCTGGGCCTCCCGCACCTCGGCGGGGACGGCAGCCCGTAGCTGGTCCACCAGATCGAGCAAGCGGCGGCGGTCGATGACGCTGCCGGTGCCGATGGGCAGTCGGCGTGCCTCGCCGATCCGCTCTTCTAGCCGGTCGATTAGATGTAGCAGGTCGATGACGGGCACCTCCCTTCAGGACGTCCGGTCCGGCGAGAATTTGGCCCGCAGCGCCTCCGCCACGTGGCGGGGCACCAGGTTGGTCACATCATACCCCAGACCGGCCACTTCGCGGATCCGGCTGCCGCTGATGAAGAGATGCTCCAGGCTAGCCATCAGGCAGACCGTCTCGATCTCCGGCTCCATCCGCTTGTTCATCAGGGCCATGTCGAACTCCGCCTCGAAGCCGGTGACGGCGCGGATGCCCCGCACCAGGACGCTGGCGCCCTCCTGGCGGGCGAACTCGACGGTGAGCCCCCGGTACGGCTTCACCGTCACGTTCTGGCAGCTCTCCACCGCCTTGGCAAAGAGCGCTATCCGCTCCTCGATGGGGAAGAGCGCGCCCGAAGAGACATCGAGCACAGCGACGACCAGGTGGTCGAACAGCTTGGCGGCGCGCAGGACGATGTCCACGTGCCCGTTGGTCACCGGGTCGAAGCGGCCGGGGAAGATGGCGATGGCCAAAGCTCGTCCTCCTAACTGCGGGGCAGGGATCTCAGCGCTCTACTGGCGCATCTAGCTGACGGTAGACGGACACCTGCGTATCTCCATAGCGACGGTTCCAGCTCAACCGCAAGGGCCCCAGCTCCTCGGGCGGCTGGCGCCTCCGGCTCTGCTCCAGCACCAGCGTCGTCCCCGGGCCGACCAGCCGCGAGCGGGCGATGCGCTCCAGGGCAGCCAGGGCAGCGTCATCATCGTACGGCGGATCCGCCAGCAAGAGCGAGTAGGGCCCTTCCAGCCCCTCCGGCGCCCGCTCCACCGCGAGCTGATGCACGCGGCCTCGCTCTTGGAGCCCGGTCAAGGCCAGATTCTCCCGGATGAGGGCGACGTTCGCCGCGCTGCGCTCCACGAAGTCACACCACTCGCTGCCCCGGCTGAGCGCCTCGATGCCCAGGGCGCCGCTCCCGGCGTACAGGTCCAGCACCCGCGAGCGATCGACTCCCTGCGCCTCCAGCACATCAAAGATGGCACCTCGCACCAGGTCGGACGTGGGCCGCACGCCGGCCGCCGGGCGTTTCAGGCGGCGGCCTCGGGCTGCCCCGCCGATGACCCGCACGGCCTTACGG
>MGOB01000082.1:29571-34232 GCA_001796995.1 Chloroflexi bacterium RBG_16_68_14
AGCTCCTGCCCCACCAGCGTCACCCCGTCGCTGACGATGAGGGTGAGCGTATAGGTGCCGGCCTCATCCGGGGCGCGCCAGGTTACCGAGACGCCCTCTTCGCTCTCCAGGACACCGTCGGAGACGGTCCAGCGGGGCTGGAGCAGCGCCCCGTTCGGCTTCACCAGCTCCACCTCGCCGGTCTGCGCGTACTGGACCAGCGCCGGCCAAATGTTGGCGTCCTCCGTCCCGCGGGAGATGTCCTCCACAGCCACACCCCCTACCTCGTAGCGACGGGCGAGGTCGAGCTTGAACGCTTCGCTGAAGAGGTTGGCCAGCCAGACGGTGCGTTCGCCGCCCGGCCCGGTGTAGCTGAAGACGACGGCGCGAGCCGTATCGTCCCAGTGCAGCCCGCCGGCGCCCGGCGCGCCCACCAGGTTCTGTCCCAGCGCCTGTACCGTCTCCCCTGGGGCGACAGAACCCTCCGGCTGCAACACAGGGACGCTCGCCAGGGCGAGCGCCTCCATCAGGGCCAGGCTGCGCACGCCCTCCACGCCCCGTTCGTGGCTGAGCGGGCTTACCGGCAGCAGCAACTTGCCGCTGCCGGTGCGGGGTACCAGGAAGCCCAGCACCTCCTCCATGCGCTGGTAGTACTGGTCTTGCTCCGGCTCCGTCGCCAGCCTGATGGTGTCCACCAGCGGCGCCAGCGCCTGCCAGTCGAAGCCCAGCGTGTCCCACGCCCCGTCCTCCCGGACGGGCAGGGGCAGCGTGAGGCCCAGGGCGCGGCCTTCCGCGCGCAGCCCGGTCGAAAGGTCCCGCACCAAGGCCGTGAACTCATCTCCCTGCGAGGGATCGATAGTCCGGTAGTCCAGCTCGATGCCGGCGAAGTCGCTCCCGCGGGCGAACTCCAGGATCGCCTCCACGTGGGTCGTACGCAGCTCGGGCGAGGCGAGGATGGCGTTCAGAGTCTCGATCTCCGACGGCATCGACGCGCTGATCATGGGCGCGACAGCCACGTCCAGGCCATCGGGGAGCTGGAGCGGGCCGCCGGAGATGCGCCCGTCCGGCGAGGGGACAAAGCCCGCCGGATTCAGCGCGGTGAGGGCGGCCAGCGCTTGCGGGTCCGGCTCTGCCCCTGCCAGCAGGGTGCCCGCGACGATCCGCACCCGGTCCACCGGGCGGAGCACGGCGACGTTGGCGGGCAGGAAGGGCACCTCGCCCTGGGCAGCGGCACCCTCGCCGGAGGGAACGGCGTCCCCCAGCCGACGCCAGCGGCTATCCTCGTAGGTGAAGAGGGCGAGCCGCTCAGCTTCGTTCACCGGGACCGAGAGCTTCACTGTGAGCCGGGCCGGGCGCAGGGCCGAGCCGGTCATCGAGAGGTCGAAGAGGGCGCTCACCGCCTCGAAGCCCGCCGGCGGCGCGGGGAACTCCTCGCGCATGACGGCGGTCACCGGGCCGGTGACGCTCACCTCCCCGCCGTCGTCGAAGATGGAGATCGGTGGCAGGACCAGGATGAGGAGAAACAGCCCCAGGATGACGCTGACGGCAACGATGACGGCAGCCGTCCAATCCCGCTGTTGGAGCGGTTCCGCCTGGAGGATGCGGTCGAAGGGGCCTCGTTCTTCCATGCGCTGTCGCCCACGTCCGTCCTGGGCCGGTGGGCTTGTCTGCCTACCGCGGACTTGCCTACCTGTGGCGGGCTTGCCCGCCGTAGGCGGGCAGATCCGCCTGGGCGCGCCCATTGTAGCACGGCCTCTCGCTGGTGCAACCGGCCGGAGGAGCCGGCGCCCCGAAAGCCAAAAAAGAAACCCCCGACTCATCGCCGGAGGTCTCGCTCTTCACTTTTTCCCGGCTCCGGTAGCTCCTTGGCTCGCGTTCGGCGCCACCAGCGCCATTGGACCGGCCGAGGCTCCGCGTCCCCTTCGCCCCACTCAGGGCTTCTTTTCTCGGCGAGTTATGGTCCCGGAGCCGGTTCCGTCACTCCTGACCGTATCCCCCAATACGCCTCACCTCTCACCTATAGTATACCACATCGGAGGGAAGGAGTCACTTCGTGCGAAGCCGCTGGTGGGCGATGCAGGGCTCGAACCTGCGACCTTCTGCGTGTAAAGCAGACGCTCTAGCCATCTGAGCTAATCGCCCGCCAAGAGCGATGGTAACGGGGCAGCCGACGGCCGGTCAAGAAGAGGACCGGCGGAGACCGCTAGTGGTGTTCCAATTCCCAGTGGGACAGGCTTTAGCCTGTCGCCGTCGGGCTAAAGCCCGACCCGCGGTGTAATTCAGCACCGTCGACGGTTGCCAGCCCGCGATCAGCGCTCCTCCAGCCACTGGTTGAAGCGCGGGGCGCGCTTCTCGCGAAAGGCGGTGGCGCCCTCGCGCGCGTCCGGGTGGTGGTCGCTGATCGCCGTCTTGGCGGCGATGTCGTCCAGCGCCTGGGCAAAGCTCTGCTCCGCCGCGTTGTAGACCGAGCGCTTGAGCAGCCGCATCGCCACCTGGGGGCCGCTGGCCAGCTCGCGGGCGAGGGCCATGGTGCGCTCCAGCAGCTCCTCCGACGGCACCACCTCGTGCACCAGCCCCAGCTCCCGCGCCTCGCCCGCCGACACGATGCGGCTGCGCATGAGGAAGTCCATGGTCTTCGCCACGCCCAGGAGCTGCACCAGGAGAAACTGGCCGCCTTCGTCCGGCAGCAGTCCGAAGCGCAGCGTCCCGCTGCCCAGCCGCGCCTCTGTAGAGGCGATGCGGAAGTCGCAGGCGAGCGCCAGCGAGAGGCCGGTCTGGATGGCGACGCCGTTGATGGCGGCAACGGAGAGCTTGTCCAGGTCGCGCACCGCGCGGTTGAGCGCCTGCGAGATGGAGCGCAGCGCATCGTAGGTGCCGATGGGCGTGCGATGGCTGCCGGTGACATCGGGCACCAGCGGCCGGGCGCCCTCGTAGCTGCGCGGACGGCCGGTGATGTCGTCGCCCGCACAGAAGGCGCGGCCCGACCCGGTGAAGACCACCACCCGCACGCCGTCGTCCAACTGCGCTTGGAACACGATCTCGATAAGATCGCGTCTCATCTCGTGCGTCATGCCGTTCAGCCGGTCGGGCTGGTTGAAGGTGATGAGCGCGATCCCGGGATCGTGCAGCGCCACCTCAAAGCCGCGAAAGGTGCCCGTGTCCATGCGTGCCCTCCTCCAACCCTCACCCCGACCCTTCCGCGGAAGGGTCACCCCTCTCCCTCGCTGAGGGAGAGGGGCCGGGGGTGAGGGAGCTCACAACAAGCGCTTCGTCCTTGCCTCCTCGCGCTCCAGGGGCGCCTGGGCGAAGGGCGAGCGCTGGGGCGGCATCTCCGGCCGCTTGCCCTTCTGGATGTCTCGCACGGTGAGGATTTGGACGCGCGGGTACTTCTTGCCAGACGATTCGTAGAAGCCAGCTGCCGCCGCCTGCGTTTTCATGCCCGACGTCGGGTCGACAAGCGTGATTAGGATCCCGATAGGCTTCTCCCCATTCATCGCACCGCGCAGCTCACGCAGCATCACTGGCGAGACGGTCTTCGTCCCCTTTACCGAGATGACCGCTCTCTTCGCTCTATCGCCAAACTCGATGAACGGGAGCACCCCGTCAAGGTCCGGCCCTTTCCCGCCAGTGGGCTGTGCTCCGAGCTTCAAGACCGCCCAGTACTCGAACTGTGTCGGCCTAATTGCGGCTAACCGTTGCGCGCTGGCGTAGTCCTTTGGGTCCCCGTCCTCTTTGATCTCGATTCCTGGGAAGGCGGATTGCATGCGGCTACGGATGAGACCGATTGCGAGGTATGTGATATCGATTCCGATCCATTTGCGGCCTAGCTTCTCTGCGGCGTGTACTGCGGTGCCGCACCCGCAGAACGGATCAAGAACGACATCGCCGGGGTTAGAGGAAGCGTTGATGATGCGCTCGAGGAGGGCGAGCGGCTTCTGAGTGGGATAGCCTAGGCGCTCTCTTGCACCAGCCGTAACGGGGTAGATGTCAGTCCAAACATCCTGAAGGGGAACTCCTGGCATTTCATCCGCGTAGATCTTGAGCCGCGGCATACCCGTCTTCCGCCAGAATATTCTGCCCTCCTGAATGAAGCGCTCCATGTTCTCTCGAGAATATGCCCAGTAGCGCCCCTTGTATGGACGCACTATCTTTCCATCCGGAGCTGTTATCTCGTAAGAAGTGTCGCCGCCTGGCTTGTTGGCCGTGAGATCCGCCGTACTGAACCGCCGTCCATCTTCATCCACAAAGCGGTATGTGGTCTTTAGATGCTCCTCTGAATGATGGAGAGAACTGTGCATTCCAGCCGGACTTGTCCGACCTTCCGTAGAACAGCAACAGGTCATGAACGCGACCGTATCTCCTCATGCCCTGAGTCGTGTCACTGTGCGCTGAGGTCCTTTGCCAGACGATTTCATTGCGGAAATTCACAGCTCCGAAGATTGTGTCCATCAGCGCGCGCAGGTAAGGCCCAGCGGTCGGATCACAGTGGAGATAGATGGAGCCGGTGGGCTTGAGGATGCGGTGTAGCTCCACCAGCCGGACGGCCATCATGGCTAAGTACGCCGTCACGTCGTTGTGGCCCAGGCCGTCCACCATCGCCCGCAACATGCGGGCCACGTTCTGGTGCGGGCCGGTCTGCACCTCCTCGTAGGTCGCCTGCGCCGGCGGGCCCCAGTGCCAGG
>MGOB01000082.1:34249-34489 GCA_001796995.1 Chloroflexi bacterium RBG_16_68_14
GTGTCCTCAAACGCCTCGAGCTGCGCCTCGCTCCCCGCGCCCGTGGACTCCCGGAAGAGGACATTGTAGGAGCGGTTGGAGTTGAAGGGCGGGTCCAGGTAGATCAGGTCGATGGACTCGTCCGGGATGTGCTTCCGCAGGACGTCCAGGTTGTCGCCGTAGTAGAGGACGTTGGTCTCTAGCTCCATGGCCGTCCGCCTCCACCCTCACCCCGCCCCGACAAGCCGGGGCACCCCTCTC
>MGOB01000083.1:0-2829 GCA_001796995.1 Chloroflexi bacterium RBG_16_68_14
AGGCTCAGATCTGTTGCCGTCTTCATCATGACCCACATCTCCACTCACTAACATCGGCAGCCGGCAACAGATCTGAGTAGGGAAACCCCCCACATCCATATCTCTCTTTTGTCGCAGTCTGCCCTCTCTTACCGACTGCCGTCCCCCGCTTGACAGCGTAGAACATATATTCTATTCTGGACTTGAGTCCAATCTTCGAGGAGGAAGGGGTGTCCTGGTGCAGTTGGCTGGGCTGGTGGTGGCGGAAGACCTGGCGACGGCGGCGTGCGGGCTGCTCAACGCGGGCTACTTCGCCGCCTACTGGTGGCGGCGCAACGGATCGCGAGGCCGGCGCATCGGCGCAGCGGCGCTGGCGCTGGTGGGCGGGGCCGCCGTGGTGGAGGCGATCTTCTCCCAGGCTTTGTTCTGGTCGCAGCAGGAGGTCGGCTTGGCCGGCCAGCTCTCCCCCGGCCTGTGGGCGCTGGCGCGGCTCCCCCTCTTCGCGGCGACTCTCTCCATCTCGGTCATCATCCTGAGGAGGTTGCTGTCGTAGCGATGGCGACCCTTCGGCCAGGCTCAGGGCAGGCATCGGTGCTGGCGCTGGCGCTGGAGCGGCGGGCGTGGTCGCTGGCGGCTCTCTGCCTGCTGCTGGGCGTGGCCGACGCGGCAGCCCAACTCCCTCCCGAAACGCTGGAGCGCCTTCTGGAGCTGCTGGAGACCCCCCGTGGCAGGCGACGGCGCTGAGCTGGACGAGAAGCCACGGCGCCGCGGCTCCGGGCGCCTCCGGGCGAGACGCCCGCGCCGGCAGTCGAAGCTGGCGCGGGACTTCTACGGCAGCGCCCTCGACGCCGCCGAGCGCATCGAGCTGGACGCCGCGGCGGAGGTGGAAGGGCTCGATGAGGAGATCGCTGTCCTGCGCGTGAAGCTGCGAAAGGCGCTGTTGAAGAACCCGGAGGACCTAGCGCTGATGCTGCGTGGGATCGATCTGCTGGTGAAGGCGGTCTCCGCTCGCTACCGGCTCTCCAAGCAGGCGGAGGAGGACCTGGCGGAGAGCATCGCCGGCGTGATCCGGGGCGTGGGCGGGCTCCTCATGCCGGAGGCCTTCGCCGATGAGTGACCCTTCGACAGGCTCAGGGCGAGGGGTGCTGGAGCGGACGCTGGCACGGCTGCGTCGCGTCCGGCGACAAGCGGAGCCGGAGCCCGTCGGCCAGCTCTCGGCCGCAGCGTTCCGCGCCGTGGTGGACGAGCGGCTGCGCAGCCTGGAGCGCCAGTTGGACGAGGTGAAAGGCCGGGTGAACGGGCTCATCTTCCTGCTGGCGGGCACGGTGGCCGCCCAACTCATCCTGCGACTTCTGGGATAGCCGATGGTGGCGGAGATAGAGCGCGGCACAGCCCCCACCGGCGCGGGCCCCTGGAAACAGCGGCTGCGGCCGTACCAGGTGGAGGCCGGGCGGGCGATCCTGGACAGCGTGCTGCGCCGCCGGGGGCTGAGCTTCTCGGTGGAGATAGCGCGGCAGGGCGGCAAGAACGAGCTCTCCGCCCAACTGGAGGCGCTGCTGCTCCTCCTGCACGCCGGGAGGGAGGCCGACGCCATCAAGTGCGCTCCCACCTTCGAACCGCAGGGGCGCATCAGCCTGCGTCGCCTCTGGTCGCGCCTGCTGGAGGCGGGGCTGGCGCGGCTCGCGTCCCTGGAGGCGGGGCACGTGGTGCGCATCGGCCGGGCGCGGGTGGTGTTCCTCTCGGCGGAGCGGGAGGCGAACGTGGTCGGCCACAGCGCCCGGCTCCTCCTAGAGGTGGACGAAGCGCAGGACGTGGACGAGGAGAAGTTCGACCGAGAGTTCCGCCCGATGGCATCGACGGCCAACGCCACCACCGTCTTCTACGGCACCGCTTGGGACGAGACGACACTCCTGGAGCGGGCCAAGCAGCGCCACCTGGAGCTGGAGCGCCGCGACGGCATCCGACGGCACTTCGAGTACGACTGGGAGACGGTGTCCCAGTACAACCCGGCCTACGGTCGCTACGTGGAGGCGGAGCGCGAGCGGCTGGGCGAGCAGCACCCCCTCTTCCTCACCCAGTACTGCCTGAAGCCCATCCGCGGAGGCGGGCGGCTCTTCACGCCGGGACAGCTTGCCCAGCTTCGGGGGAGCCACCCTCGCCAGCGGGCGCCCCGATCGGGGGGGACATACGTGGCCGGGCTCGACCTGGCGGGCGGCGCGCTGGAGGAGGCGGGAAGCGAGACGCGGGACCCTTCGACTCTGCTCAGGGCAGGCGCGGGAGGCGGGCGCGACGCCACGGTGCTCACCATCGGCCGGGCGGTCTACCCGGGGAGCGACGCCCTGGTGCAGGAGCCGCGACTGGAGGTGGTGGAGCACTACTCGTGGACCGGGGAGCCGCACGACCAATTGCTGCACCGGCTGGCCGACCTGCTGCGCGAGGTGTGGCAGGTGCGCCGCCTGGCCGTGGACGCCACCGGCCTGGGCGAGACGATGGCCCGCCTGCTCACCGCCGCGCTCGGGTCGCACGTGGTGCGGCCGGTGCGCTTCACCCAGGAGGCCAAGTCGCGCCTGGGCTACGGGCTGCTGGCGGCGGCCAACGGCGGCCGGCTGAAGCTCTACGCGGGCGACGGCTCGCCGGAGGAGCGCCAGTGCTGGCGGGAGCTGGAGCGGGCGCGGGCGGCCTACCGGGCCAACCGGACGATGAACTTCCTCGTCGAGCCGGCGGAGGGGCACGACGACTACCTGATGAGCCTGGCGCTGCTGGTGGAGGCGGGGGCCGACGCCGCACCCCGCACGGCGCGCGGCCGGGTGCGGGAGGCATGAAGATGAGGAACCAACAGTACCCCACCAT
>MGOB01000083.1:2948-13554 GCA_001796995.1 Chloroflexi bacterium RBG_16_68_14
AGCCGCGCCACCCCAACGGCCGGAAGGTGCGCATCGACGCGCTGCCGGAGCACGTGGCGTTCCGGGACGGCGGCTGCGCCCTGGCGCCTAGCTGCCTGCGCTGCCCGCTGGAGCGCTGCCGCTACGACGAGCCGGGCGGCGCGCGCAGGCTGTTCCAGCGACCTCGGGACGAGGCGGTGCGCCGCCGTCGAGGGGAGGGCGCCGACATCGACGCGCTGTCGGCGGAGTTTGGCCTCTCGCGGCGCAGCGTCTTCCGGATCCTGGCGCGGGGGCGTCAACGGATAGCGAACGGATAAGCGGATGGCGGAGCGTTGTCGCGAGGGGCCAGATGATTCGTCGGCCTACGGCGGACTCGACATGACAGTGCACCCGTGTCACCCTGAGCCGAAGGCGAAGGGTCTGGCCCTCCAGAACCGACGTCTCGACTGAGGGGTCAGATTCCTCGCTGCGCTCGGAATGACAGAAGGGGGCGGCGGAGCGTGTTCCGCATCCTGGCGCGGGGGCGGGCTGGGCTCGACAACGGATGCTCAACGGATAAGCGGATGGCTCGGGAGCACGAAGCGGCGGCTCGCCTCGAGGAACGAGATTCTTCGCTTCCCTGCCTGCCGGCAGGCAGGGCTCAGAATGACGTTGTTGTACTGTCACCCTGAGCGTCAGCGAAGGGTCTGGCCCTGGTTGGCGCGACGTCCGTCGCAGCGGCGGGGGCGCTTCGCTTCGGCGCGACGCGACGCTAGCGCTTCGACAGTAAACAGACGTTAGGAGGCCCCCGGAGACGGGGTCCTCCTGCGTTGTTCCAACTCGAGCTGCGCTAATGTAGTAACAGACATCTGCTAAACTGGCCTCGGCAGCCCAGCGAGGCGAGCATGCGTTTTGCCATAGCCGTCTTCATTGTCATGAACTTCGTCCTCACCGGGGCCGGGCTACTGTTGCCTTTCGCTGCGGCTGAGAACGATAGTGCGGCCCCATGGGCCGATGAAGTGTTCCGATTCAACCTGGCTTGCTTTGCAGGCGCTTCGTTCTTGATGCTGGCGACCTACATATTCGGTGCGTTCAGGTACTTGCGAGGACACCCTGCCTTCCTGATCGTCGCCTCGATTGTCGGGCTCGGCGTCCCGGCTGGGTCCTCCTTTGCCTACCTGTGGTACCTCTTCAATGTCGCCGACGCCACAATCAGCGGCCCAGTGTGGTTGTGGCTCGTACTGCTGACGGGTGGCCTGGTTGCCCTTGCGATGATCGAGACCGCGGTGCTCCTGTTCGTGCTGGCGCGATCGGAGCGCGTGCGTCTGAAAGCCGCCTAACGCCTCCATCCGAAATTCCTCGAGTGCCATCTGGCGCTTTGTGGTTTCTCCGCTCCGTCGTAGCGTAGTGCGACAGCATCGCATCTACTACGGAGGTTTCCACGATGGCCCAGAACGCCCTCACGCTTCCCCAGCAGGTCGCCCGGATGGACCTGGCCCGCTTGCGCGGCTACGCGGAGCTGCTCGCCTTCTACCAGGGCGACCAGTGGCCGCGGCTGATGCGGCGTCGGGAGCGGCGCCTCACCTTCAACTACGCCAAGGCGCTGGTGGAGAAGACGACCTCGTACCTCATGTCCGGCATGCATGCGGTGGTGGACCCGGAGGACGGGTCGCCGGAGGCGGCTGAGCGGGCGCGCCGGGCCGAGCGGGTGCTCCAGGACGTAGCGGAGCAGAACAACCTGGCCCAACTGGACTTCGACACGGAGATCGACGCGGCGGTGCTGGGCGACGGCGCCTTCAAGGTGACCTGGGACCCCCTGGAGCGGCGGGTGCGCGTCTCGGCGCCGGACGTGCAGGGGCTCTTCGTCTGGTGGCTGGGCGACGACGTGAGCCGCGTGTGGCGCGTCGCCAGTCGCTACTACTTATCGAGCGCGGAGGAGGCAGAGCTGGCTTTCGGCTTTCGACCGACGCGGCGACCTACCCGGGACGGTCGCGTCGAGGTGGTGGAGGCATGGACGGCGGAGACGTTCCAGCTCTGGGTGGACGGCGCGCTGGTGGAGGAGAAGGCCAACCCCTACGGCGTCGTCCCCTTCGTCATCTACCCCAACCTGCGGGAGCCGAAGCAGTTCTGGGGGACGTCAGACATCCCGCAGATCCGCGAGTCGGTGCGGGAGCTGAACCGGGCGCTCTCCCAGCTCTCCATGATCCTGGAGCTTTCGGGCAACCCCATCGCCGTGCTGGAGAACGTGACCGAGGCGCAGGACATCGCGGTGCAGCCGGGGGCGGTGTGGGAGCTGCCGGAGCGGGCGCGGGCCTACCTGCTGGACCTGCTCCAGGGCGGCGGCGTCCAGCTCCACGTCGACTACGTGAACCTGATCTATCGCACCCTGCACGACCTGGGCGAGGCGCCGCGCACCGCCTTCGGCGAGAGCCGGGCCAACCTCTCGGGGGTGGCGCTCAACCTGGAGCTGGACCCGCTGCTGAAGAAGGTGCAGCGCAAGCGGCTGATCCGCACTGCGGCCTACCAGCGACGGAACGAGCTGGTCCTGCGCATCCTGGAGCAGGAGACGGGCGTCCGCTATGCCCCATATCGGACGCGCATCGTCTGGGGGCCGGTGGTGCCGAGCGACCGGAGCCGGCTGGTGGCGGACGAGCGGGTGCTGGTGGCGGCGGGCATCCACAGCCGCCGTCGCGCCGCCGACGAGCTGGGCGTGGCGGACCCGGAGGCGGAGTTCTCGCGCTGGCTGGAGGAGGAGGCGCATCTCGGGCGCGACGGGGCGCAGTCGAACGGGCGGGCGGCAGTGGGGCGGGAGGGTGCTTAGTCGCGGGAAGCGGGAGGCGGGAAGGGGGAACGGGCGGGAGGCAGTGGGGCGGAAGGAGGACTAGGGCGTGACACCGCTTGCTTTTTCCCCTCCTGCGCGGTATGCTATTAGGCAAAGCGCCATCCAAGTCAACAGTCCCCACCCATAGGGTTCGGCACCGGCGACGCGGAGAGGCAACTACATAAAGGAGGTCGTCGCGTGCCTTACACCGACAAAACACTCACCTGCCAGGACTGCGGACAGTCGTTCACCTTCTCGGCGGACGACCAGGAGTTTTTCGCGGGCAAGGGCTACACCGAACCAAAGCGCTGCCCAGATTGCCGCCAACTGCGGAAAGCGGAACGAGGCTTCGCCGGCGAGCGCCGCGGTTCGCGTGAGATGTTCTCCGTGACCTGCAGCAACTGCGGGAAGCCCGCGGAGGTCCCGTTCCAGCCCCGAGGCGACCGGCCGGTCTACTGCCGGGACTGCTTCAACCGGGTGCGGCCAGCCCCCCGATACTAGGCCCGCAGCACACCCCAGGAGGTGCGTCATACTGCAGGTGTCCGAGGACGCCAAGTCGCTCCTGAGCGAACTGCTCGAAGGACGGGCGGAGTCGGCGCAGGTCTTCCGTCTGGCAAAGAAGGGCGATGAGTTCGAGCTGTCCTTCGAGATCCCCACCGAGGGTGACGTTTTGTTCCAGCACGGCGAGGCCGACGTCCTGGCGGTGGCGCCGGACGTCGCCGAGACGCTGGAGGGCCTGTCCATCGATCTCGTTGAAACCGAGGAAAGTCCGCGTCTGGTGCTGGTCTAGGAGCCGAGCGCTCGGCGCGACAGGGAACCAGAACCCCGCACACTAGCGACATCGAGCAGGCGATGACGGCTGAAGCGGCGTGGCACGTGTCGGACGGCGAGTCCGCGGCTTCGGCCCCGGAGCGGCCGGCGCTGCGGGGGGTGCTCCACCTCATCGCGGCGGGGCTGGCCGTGGCGGGCACGGTGTTGCTGCTGCTCATCGCCGACTCCCCCACCGGCTACGTCGGCGGGGCGATCTTCGCGGCGAGCCTGATGCTCCTCTACGGGACGAGCGCAACCTACCATCAGGTCAGGTGGAGGCCGTCGTGGCGGCGGATGGTCAAGCGGTTGGACCACGCGATGATCTTCGTGCTCATCGGGGGCACCTACACGCCCTTCAGCCTCGATGTCAGCCTGGCCTGGGGGATCCCGGTGCTCTCCGTGGTCTGGGGCCTCGCGGGCGCGGGCATCCTCCTGAAGCTCGCCTGGCCGGACGCGCCCAGATGGCTCAGCGTGAGCCTCTACGTCGGGCTCGGCTGGGTGGCGGTGGTCGCCGTCTCCGAAGTTCTCGACCGGTACATGGGCAGTCCGCTCGCCCTCCTCCTGCTGGGCGGTGTCTTTTACACGCTGGGCGGTGTGATCTACGCGCTC
Organism: Chloroflexi bacterium RBG_16_68_14; assembly: GCA_001796995.1. Taxonomy (GTDB): domain Bacteria; phylum Chloroflexota; class Dehalococcoidia; order DSTF01; family RBG-16-68-14; genus RBG-16-68-14. The sequence continues at coordinate 7,147 of MGOB01000083.1, forward strand.
CGCCGGCCCGACCCGTGGCCGCGCATCTTCGGCTACCACGAAGTCTTCCACACCTTGGTCGTCGCGGGCAGCGCCGTCCACTACTCCGCCATCGCGGTCTACGTGCTGGACTAGCCTCCGCCACCTCTCCCAGACACCCATCCTTCGACAGCCCCAGGATGCCGTAGTACTACAGTGCCATTCCCGGCTTGACTGAATAGCACATCAGTTCTATTCTCATCGCAAACCATGCTAGCAGGAGGAGAGCGATGAGCGACGATGAACTGGCGGCGCTGGAGGAAGAGCTGGCGGAGGCGCGGGCAGAGTCGGAGCGACTGCAGGTGACGGCGGCGGACCGGGAGGCGCGCGCCGCTCACCTGGAGTCGCAGTTGGCGGAGCTGCGACAGGAGATGACACAGGCCCGCAGCGAGGCGCAGTCCCGCGAGGAGGAGCTTACCGGCCTGCGCGAGCGCACCCAGGCGCTGGAGGAGCAGCGACGGAACGCGGCCCAGCGCTACCGGGAGCTGGCGCTCCAGCAGTCGCCGGAGCTGCCGCAGGAGCTGGTGGCCGGCGAGACGGTGGAGGAGGTGGAGCAGTCGCTCCAGCGGGCGCAGGAGACGGTGGCTAAGGTGCGCGGGCACCTGGAGTCGCAGGCGCAGGCGGGCCGGGTGCCGGTGGGGGCCCCGATACGATCGGGGCCGGACCTCTCGGGCCTGAGCGCGGAGGAGAAGATCCAGCAGGGGCTGCAGCAGCGGGGAGCCTGAAACGGCGCAAGGATTTCAAGGATCAGCGGGTCGGGCTTCAGCCCGACGCATACGCGGCTCATCTGCGTCTTAGGCAAACGGCAGCAGGGCCACCGCCAGCCGGTGGCCCTGCCCGCTATGCTTGCGAACTCCTGGGTTGCTTATGGGCAGTTATTAGCCATCCAGTCCTGCACGGCATCCGCTCGTCCTCCATGAGGCGCGGTGCTGCTTATTGCCTGGCCGAGGTCCCCGGGGTTGGGTAGGCTAGGGTTGTCGCCTCTTGCACTCCAGGATGTCCCTTCTCCGAATTCCCTGCACCCTGCCAAGGCCGAGTTGCCGCCGCCCACCAGGGGCACGGCCGTACCGACCAGCAGGGCCGCCGCGAATGCGAAGGCCAGTATCTTCTTGCGCATTTGAGAATCCCTCCTCGTTTCAACTGGATTGGTTTCTGCCTGTGGTTAGGGGCGCTAGCTTTGCTCGATAGGCGCCTCCTTTCACTCCGCTGCGACGCAGGTCTGATCCCGCAGCGCGTGCTGCTAGCATCCGGTGAGGAGGAGCACAATCCCTGCGCCCAACCATCCTGGTTCACGCTGAGACAAGAGAAGTCCGCGTCCTTGCGTAGCAGGATTCATCACCGGCGCCACCGGCCGGTGTTACGTCTAGTAGTATATGCCGACGCGCGCCGTTGTCAAGAGCCTGACAGTGTGCCACCGGCCCGTTTGCGCTCTGGGGGACCTGCCCTATCCTGGCCACTGTCGCCCCGTGGGCGGGGCAGATCATCGAGAAGGAGGAAGAACCATGGCCCTTACCCTGGCCGAGTCCGCCAAGCTGGCCACCGATATGGTGCTCGCCGGCGTCATGGAGACGATCATCAAGGAGGAGCACGTCCTGGACCAGCTCCCCTTCATCGAGGTCGTCGGCAACAACTTCGTCTTCAACCGGCTCAATACGGAGCCCAGCATCGCGTTCTTCGCCGTCGGCGACACCTGGACGGAGAGCACGCCGGACTTCACCCAGCTCTCCGTCCAGCTCAAGATCCTGGGCGGCGACGCCGACGTGGACAACTTCATCCAGGCCTCGCGCGCGAACGTGCAGGACATCGAGGCGGCCGTCATCCAGCAGAAGGCGAAGGCGCTGGCCCGGAAGTGGGCCGACACCTTCATCAACGGCGACACCTCGGTCGACACGAAGGCGTTCGACGGCATCGACAAGACCTGCGCCGGCCTGCCGGCGTCCCAGACCGTCTCCATGGGCACCAACGGCGGGACGCTGACGCTGGCCAAGCTAGACGAGCTGATCGACGCGGTGAAGACGAAGAACATCGCCCTGGTCATTTCGCGCCGGAGCCGCCGCACCCTCCAGAGCCTGGTGCGCACCAGCGGCGCCGTGCTCGAGTCGCGGCCGGGGAACTTCCTGGAGTGGGTGCAGATGTACAACGGCGTGCCCGTCTTCATCAACGACTACATCTCGGACGCCAAGACGGTGGGCACCTCCAGCGACTGCTCCACCATCTACTGCTTCTCGCTGGGGGAGGCGGACCAGGGGGTGGTGGGCCTGTCGGCGCCGGGCGGCATCCAGGTGCAGCCCGTCGGCGAGCTGGAGTCGAAGGACGCCACGCGGCACCGGGTGAAGTGGTACAGCGCCATCGCGGTGCTGAGCACGCTGTCGCTGGCGCGGCTCACCGGCGTGCGGCCGTAGACCGGCCGAGCCCGCACCGTGAATGCGAAGGCCAGGCTTCGGCCTGGCCTTCGGCGTTCTGAGGCGTGCGCTCGGTGTCCGAGAGGACCGCGCCGCCCTGACCTAGTCCAGCTTCTCGACGGAGATCGAGACGAGCAGGGGCCCGACGCCGCAAATCGAGCCCCCTCTCGGCTCGACGTAGCCGACAACCTCAACCCTTTGGCCAACGGAGACTCCCTTCAGAGGGTAGAAGAAGACGAAGAGCTCCTCTTCGGTCTGCAGGGCCACGCAGTCGCCTTCGTCACCGTGGGCGAGGATGACCATGCCCACCAAGTGCCGGAGCGGGGGCAGGTGATCCAAGAGCCCAGCGTGATACTGGAGAATGAGCGCTGCGTCGACGCTGCTGACGTCGTAGTTTCCATCCACGTCCGCGTTTTGCTTGCACGCGAGAGAGGAACGTAGGTCGGCGTGATATTGCAGGAGCTTCAGCGCATCCCTGCTATCGACATCGTAGTCGCAATCTACGTCGCCGAATACCCACGACGTCTCGATGATGCCCCCGGTCTCCGCACGAACGGAGGCTGCGCCGGTGGTGCCCAGAAGGACGATGCAGAGGGTAAGGCCCGCTAGTATGACCCGAACGGGCATGAGCGCCGCCTCCCGCTGCGAACGTCGCAGCAGTCCCATTCTAGCCGATCTCGGATGGCACGTGGGTGCCCTTGCGGAGAAGCCTTCCCCGTGACAGACTACTCGACCCGCGCGGCGAGCCGCCGGAGCTGATGGCGAAGGCAGCGCTGCTGCTGGCGACGGAGCCCCTGGACAGGGTGACCGGCCGGGTCGCCTACAGCCAGCTCATCCTCAAGGAGTTCGGCTGGATCCCGGAGGCGAAGGGCATCGGCGTGGACCCAGCGCGGCCCGGCAGCGGCTACAGCCAGATCTAGCGCCCGCCCACCCGACTGCTGCCGTACCTACAACCAGCCCCTCCCCGGTCTAGGGAGGGGCTGGGACAGCACTTTACCTGTACGTCACGAGCTATTCACTCGACTCCACCGGCAGGCTCCTCAGCATGCCGGAATCGTACTGCAGGATCAGCACAGCGTCGATGGGACCGACGCCGCCGTTCTGGTTGACGTCGCCGACGTACTGGCACGGCAGGGAGGGGACGAGACGCGCGAACAGTTGGAGGATGAGCATCGTATCGATGCTGTTCACCAAGCCGTCACAGTTCACGTCGCCGGCCGCGGCGGGCGTGGGCGAGTGGATGAAGCCGCCGTTGGGGACGCAATCGGTCGCCCCCATGAAGGGACCGCCCACGTTCATCGCGAAGTTGAAGGTATCGTCCCCGCCCAGCGCGGAGAGCGGGATGATGAGAGTAAAGGAGGTCCCATCGAAGAGGGCGAGGGCGTAGGGCTCGTTCCCCGGCTCCGGCGGCGGCAGTGGCTCTTCGTAGTACGGGTAGTACGGATAGATGGGCACCAGGATGCCTGAGCCACCGTACATATAGACATTGAAGTCGACTCCCATGTTGATGGGCGCGCCGCAGATCCAGCTCTCCCAGCCGGTAGTGCGGTCGGCGTCGATGTCGAAGTCGATGCTGGCGGTGAGCGCCTGGTCGGTGCCGGCATCCGGCGGGTCTACCGGGCCGGCCAGCTCCACCGTCAGGCAGAAGTTCTCACGGTCAGAGCCGCCGCTGACGGAGGTGATGTCGTGCATGGGAATCTGAACGCCGGGCGGAGGCGGGAAGTAGCCAAACCCGTCGCCCACGGGGTCCTCGACCGAGAACTGAGGAGGCGGGCAGGAAGGAACGGCCAGGGTGTCCAGGTTGAACACCGGGTCTCCGCCGCCCATTCCGTAGATTGGGCCGCCGTAGCCGTAGGAGAAGACGCCCACCTGGAAGTAGTAGGTCTGGCCGGCGTCGGCCTGGAAGGCGACCCTGGCGGCCGGATAGGAGGGGACGCCGCAGGCGACCTGAGTGAGGTCGGCCAGAGAGGTGCCCTGGTAGACGGCGATGAAGGTATTGTAGGACACCTCACCCAAGGTGCCGATGGTATCGGCCAGCAGGACGGTATCGGTGCTGGGGGTAAACCGGTACCAGACGGTGGCGGCGGCATCTGCGCCTTCATAGTAGAGGCACCTGGACAATGGCTCATCAACCTCAGCGGTGGCGGTGAGGGTATCGACGGAGTGGGTGAAGGGGACACCGGGGATGTTGACGGCGCCGGCGAAGGTGTCGTTGGCGGGCGGGATGCCCACCTCCAGGTGGAAGGTGAGGTTGCCGAAGGACCTGCCGTAGGGCAGGCCACCCAGTTGGAAGTAGTAGGTCTGGCCGGCGGTAGCCTGGAAGGCGAGCCTGGCCCCAGGCGGTAGCTCCGTCGGTGGGCCGTAGTAGCCGTACCCGGAGGTGCAGGCGACCTCGGCCAGGCCGAACTTGCTCTGCGTCCAGACCGCGAGCACCGTGTCGAAGTCGCTGCCGGTGGTGTCAGCCAGGAGGAGCGCGTCCTGCGAGGGAGTAAAGCGGTACCACACGGTGGAGCTGACGCCGTCGTAGTAGGAGCAGCCCGACCGCGGCTCGCCGAACTGGGTAGTGGCGGCGTCGGTGTCGGCGGTGTCGGTGAATGGGAGGGCGGCGATGGTCGTCACGTCGGTGTACTGGTCGTTGGCCGGCGGGACGCCGGCGACGAGATGGAAGGCGAGGCTGGGAAGCCCTCTCGCGTAGAAGGGGAAGCCGCCCAGCTGGAAGTAGTAGGTCTGGCCGGCGGTGGCCCGGAAGGCGATCCTGGCCTGGTAGATTGCGCCGTCGTAGCCGTAGTCGCATCCGACCTCTCGCAACCGGGAGCCGCTCTCAGCCCAGACGGCGAGGATGGTATCGAAATTGCTGCCAATGGTATCGGCGATGAGGACGGCGTCCTCGGTGGGCGTGAAGCGGTACCAGACCGTAGCTTCGACGCCGCCGTAGGCGCAGCTCGGCCTGGGCTCGCCGGACTCGCTGGTGGCGTTCTTCATGATGAAGGGGCCGTCCGTGAAGGGGAGCGCCGCGACGACGACGGCGTCCGCCCGATCGTCGTTGGCCGGTATCCCACAGGCGGGGTCCGCCCCATCGGTGAGCCCGTCCCGGTCGTTGTCCACGCCGTCGCTGCAGGAGCCGGGGTTGGGCACCTCATGCTCCGGGACGCTGTTGGCGTCGGCCGGGTCGGAGCCGTAATGCTTCTCCGTGGCGTCGTCGAAGTCGTCGCCGTCGTTGTGGATGGGGGTACAGCCGGGGTCGTCCCCGTCGATGGCGCCGTCCAGGTCATTGTCGATGCGGTCGCCGCAGAAGAAGACGGGCAGCCCGTAGTAGTTGAGGATGGCATCGAGGCGGGAGTCCTCCGGGAAGCTGGCGCGGTCGTTGGGGTCGGAGCCGTAGAGGATCTCGCCCGGGTCGGAGACAAAATCGCCGTCGCTGTCGGTGCAGCCGGGGTCATCGGCGTCCGTCAGGCCGTCGGCATCGTTGTCGTAGCTGTCGGTGCAGACGGAGTACCCGCTGACCACCTCTGTGCCGGTGGTCTCAGGGGTACTCCTTGGGTCGTTCGGGTCGGAGCCGCCCAGCTCCTCGGCGAGGTCGATGGCGCCGTCGCTATCAGCGTCCTCGAACACGGCCTGGGCGGCGGGCGGGCCCTGCTGGGCCACCGCCAGCGCCAGGAAGGCGACAGCCGCAGCCAGAGCAGCGATTCTGAGAAGACGTAACGATGTGCTCATGACGGCCTCCTTATGGGGATAGCTCCATCCCATCACGCTGGCATAACGCTTCGGCACGACGAAAAGTCACGCTTCTAGTACGTTTCAGCGCCGCCAAAGGTTCCCGTGGTGGAGGCAACAGGTCGTACCCTTCGCCGTTTCACCGGCTCGACGCCGGAAGGCGTCGAAATCGGGCTTGCAAGGCTAGCATACCACCGATGTCAAGCTCTCCGCGAGTCGCGTCTCGCGCCGGCGAGACGGGGATGGCCGCCGCCAGCGCCCATTATGCCATCCG
>MGOB01000084.1:0-1670 GCA_001796995.1 Chloroflexi bacterium RBG_16_68_14
TGAGCGGCGCCTGCCCGGATCCCATGACATCCTCGGACATCGTCTGGCGACTGTGGTGGTCCGCCGCGACCTTCCTGCGCGTGAAGGAAGCGCCAGCGGCAGATCCGGCTGAGCCACCGGCCGGATCGGAGGAAAGCGGCGCGGAGCCCGACGACCTGTACCCGCTGCTCAAGCCGGCCCTCGGGCTCTTGCTGGCGATCTTCGTGGCCTTCATCGCCTTCAGGATAGCCGAGCCCTACGCCTTTACGGGCCCCAACGTATGGAACGTGGACATCGCCGAGAAGTACGCCAAGGATATGGAAGGCCTCATCGGCCTGCAGCGGGGCGGCAACGTCCCCTTCATGTGGGAATGGGTGGGCCGCACGCCCTATCTCTTCTCGCTCCAGAACATGGTCTTCTGGGGCATGGGCCTCCCCCTCGGGATAGCGGCCTGGGGCGGCTTCCTGTGGGCGGGGTGGCGCCTGCTGCGGCGGCGAGAGGCGATCAACATCCTGCTGCTGGTTTGGATAACGTTCTACTTTCTGTTCTGGGGTCGCCAGTTCTATCAGACGATGCGCTACTTTCTGCCCATCTATCCGTCGCTGGTGTTGCTTGCGGCCTACGCTCTCAACGAACTGTGGCAGCTTGCTTGCAGCCAGACGCTCCATGACTTCCTGCGCCGCTGGGCCGCACGGGCTCGGCCGGTGGCGCCCGTCCTCCTGCGGGCGACGGTGGTGGGGGTGGCGGTATCGACCGTGCTTTGGGCGCTCGCCTTCACCAACGTCTACCGGCGGCCGCTGAGCCGCATCGAGGCCTCGGCCTGGATGATCGATAACCTGCCGGCCGGGTCGTCGATCATCCACGAAGAGTGGGACGATGCCGTGCCTTTCAGCCTGCCGGGGAAGCGGGCGGACTTCAATACCATTGACGTGATGCCCTACGGCTTCGACCTGTCCGACCCATCCTCACCCTTGCTGGAGGAGATCGATCAGGCCGACTACATCGTTCTCAGCAGCAACCGCGCCTACGCCTCGATACCGCAGGCGCCGGCCAAGTGGCCGGCGACCAGCAATTACTATCGGCTGCTTCTCGCCGACAAGCTGCCGGGATTCCGCCTGGCCAGGACATTCACTTCCTATCCGACCATCTTCGGCATTACGATCAACGACGACTCCGCCGAGGGGAACTTCACTGTCTACGACCATCCGAAGGTCCTGCTGTTCGAGAAGACGGACGAGTACTCGCCGGAGAAGCTCATGGCGGCGGTGAGCGATACCTGCCTTCAGGTGCCGGCATCGCAGTTGGTGCCGACGGACGCTGCCCAGAACGCCCTCCTGATGCGCCCCGACGACTGCCAGACGCAGCGCGAGGGGGGCACTTGGACGTCGATATTCGACCCCGGCAGCTTCAGCAATCGCTTCCCTCTGGTCACCTGGATCCTGGTAATCGAGGTCATGTCCCTGGCGCTGCTGCCGCTGGGCCTGCTCGTCTTCCGCTCCCTGCCCGACCGGGGATACCTGCTGCTCAAGCCGCTGGGCCTGCTTGTCGTCTCGTGGTTGGTGTGGATGGGGGCGAGCCTGAAGCTCGTTCACTTCACGCGCGGGAGCATTATCGCCGCCATCGTCCTCGTCGTCCTGTTCGGGGTCGCCCTGGGCTGGAGGCGCCGCCAGGAGCTGCTGACGTTTCTCCGA
>MGOB01000084.1:1691-2020 GCA_001796995.1 Chloroflexi bacterium RBG_16_68_14
CTCAGCGAGGCGCTCTTCCTGGGGGCCTTCCTCATCTTCTACTGGATACGGATGCTCGACCCCGACCTGTGGCATCCCTACCGCGGCGGCGAGAAGCCGATGGATTTCGCCTATCTGAACGCCGTGACCCGCAGCACGACGATGCCGCCCTATGACCCCTGGTTCGCGGGAGGCTACCTCAACTACTACTACTTCGGGCAGTTCATGACGGCGACGCTGATCAAGCTCACGGGGACCCTCCCCGAGATTGGCTACAACCTGGCGGTGCCCATGTACTTCGCGCTAACGGTGGGGGCGGCCTACTCCGTCTGCTTCAACCTGGCGGAGGC
>MGOB01000084.1:2029-2841 GCA_001796995.1 Chloroflexi bacterium RBG_16_68_14
ACGGCTCCGCTGGCGGCCGGGCTTCGTCCGCATAGGGTCGACCGGGACGGTGCTGGCGGGCGTGCTGGGAGCGGTGCTGGTGACGGCCGTGGGGAACCTGCACGGCCTCTACCAGACGGCGAACCGCTTTTCGGAGGTGAACGACTGGCACGTCGGGCACGGGACCCCCCTGCTGAGCGGCCTCGTGGGGATGCTGCACGAGATCCCCCTGCTGAGCGGCCTGGTGGGGATGCTCGGCGGCATCTGGAAGGTGATAACGAAGGGCGGCGTCAAGCTGCCGCCGTTCGACTACTGGGAGCCCAGCCGCATGATGCCGCCGCAGAGCAGCATAACGGAGTTCCCTTTCTTCACCTTCCTCTTCGCCGACCTCCACGCCCACCTCATGGCGATACCATTCGACGTCGCCATCCTGGGGACGGGGCTCGCCCTCGTCCTCGCCGGAAGCAGCGTGAGAGGCGAAGATGCCCCGAGCGGCCACCGGCAATCGACGAGCTGGCTGGGGGTCGTGGTGCTGGGGCTCCTCGTCGGCGCCCTGCGGCCGATCAACTCCTGGGACTATCCCCCCTTCCTTCTCCTGGGGATGGCGGCGATCCTCATCGCTGAGTGGGCGATGGCGGGGCGCCTGAGCTGGCCGGTAGTGGGAAGGGCGGCGCTGAAGGCGGCGGCCCTGACGGTGCTGTCGGTCGCCTTCTTCCTCCCCTTCTGGCAGAATTACCACCTCGCCTACAAGGGCTTCCAAGCCTCGGCGGAGACGACGCCCTTCCATCAGTTCCTGGGGCACCTCGGCCTCTTGCTTCTGGGCGCCCTGACAC
>MGOB01000084.1:2869-3037 GCA_001796995.1 Chloroflexi bacterium RBG_16_68_14
GCGGTGCGGCGGCGGCGGCCGGGGCAGATGATATCCCTGTACGTCCTGACCGTCATCGGCCTCCTCGTCGTCGTTTGTCTGGCGATGCTTTTCAGCGATCAGAGCGAGCGGCTTCCCATCACCATCAGGAAGCTATCGGCGTCCGACTTCCTGGGCGACCTCTTCAGC
>MGOB01000084.1:3053-3969 GCA_001796995.1 Chloroflexi bacterium RBG_16_68_14
TCGCCTTCTCCCTGGCCGTGATCGCTGCCCTGCTGCTGCTCGCCGGGCGGGAGCTCCGGGGACGCCGTCCCGACGCGCCAATCCGGATGTTCGTGCTCGCCCTGATCGGCCTGGCGCTGACTCTCAGCGCCGGCGTCGACATCCTCACCCTGGACGGCGACATCGCCCGCATGAACACGGTGTTCAAGTTCTACGTGCACGTCTGGCTCCTGCTCGCCGTGGCCTGCTCCTTCGGCATCTGGTACATGCTCGCGGTGATCCGCCGCTCGCCAACACCGAAGGGGCCACCTCGCACGACCTGGGACCAGATCGGGATGTGGCGAGGCGTCTGGGTGCTGGCGCTGGCGATACTGCTGCTGGGGTCGCTGATCTATACCGTGTCGGGCACGCAGGCGCGGGTGAGCCGCAGCGATCGCTTTGACCAGTACCACGGCCACAGCATCAACGGCATGGAGTACATGAAATACGCTGAGTACGGGGACGAGGGCGGGGTGGAGGAGATGATATACGACTACGAGGCGATCTGGTGGATGCGCGAGAACGTGGAGGGGACGCCGGTCATCGTCGAGGGGCAGACGCCGAACTACCGCTGGGGGTCGCGCTTCTCCATCTACACCGGCCTCCCTACTGTGATCGGCTGGGGCTGGCACCAGAAGCAGCAGCGAGGGGACTTCGCCTACATGATCGACGACCGAGAAAAAGAGCTCAAGGAGTTCTACTCCAGCGCCAGCATCGATTTCGCGATCGATTTCCTGCGCCGGTATCGGGTCTCATACGTCATCGTGGGTCAACTGGAGCGGCTGTACTATCCGGAAGAAGGGATCGCCAAGTTCGCCGAGATGAACGGCCGCGAGCTGCAACTGGTCTACGAGAACCCCAAGGTCCAGATTTACCGCGTCCTCTCCCTGCTGCCGCT
>MGOB01000084.1:4023-4813 GCA_001796995.1 Chloroflexi bacterium RBG_16_68_14
GGTCTCCAGAGCAACCCCATGCTAGAGCTCCTTACCGACAAGCTCCAGACCGTCTTCCGCCGCCTCAGCGACCGCGGGATCGTCACGGAGAAAGACCTCGACGAAGCGCTGCGCGAGGTCCGTCTCGCCCTGCTGGAGGCCGACGTCAACTTCAAGGTGGTGCGCCAGTTCATCGCCGACGTGCGGGAAGACGCGCTGGGGGAGAAGGTGCTGGGCAGCCTCACGGGGCCGCAGCAGGTGATCTCGGTCGTCCACAAGGAGCTCGTGAAGACGCTGGGGGAGAGCCAGAGCACCCTCCAGACGGCGAAGCAGCCGCCGACGGTCGTCATGCTGGTGGGGCTGAAGGGCTCCGGCAAGACGACGACCGCGGCGAAGCTGGCCCTCCACCTCCGCAAGGGCGGCTCGCGTCCCCTGCTGGTAGCGGCCGACCCCCACCGGGTGGCGGCGGGCGAGCAGCTCCGGGCGCTGGGCCGGCAGCTCAACGTGGCGGTGTATGGGGGAGACGGCGCCCGATCGCCCTCTCAAGTCGCCAGGGGAGCGCTGGAGGAGGCGCGACGGACGGGGCTCAACCTCCTGCTGGTCGACACGCCCGGCTACACGCAGGTGGCGGATGAGATGCTGACGGAGGTAAAGGAGCTGCACCGCTCCTTCTCGCCCAGCGAGGTGCTCCTGGTGGTGGACGCGATGACCGGCCAGGAGGCGGTGAACGTGGCGCAGGAGTTCCACGAGGCGCTCGGCGTCACGGGCTTCATCATCACGAAGATGGACGGCGATGCCCGCGGCGGCGCCG
>MGOB01000084.1:5079-5205 GCA_001796995.1 Chloroflexi bacterium RBG_16_68_14
CCCTGACGCAGGTCCTGGACATGATCCCCGGCATGAGGGGCATCAAGGGGCAGCTCAACGAGGCGATGCTCGATGAGTCCGCCTGGAAGAGGACGGAGGCGATCGTCTACTCCATGACGCCGCGGG
>MGOB01000084.1:5505-5582 GCA_001796995.1 Chloroflexi bacterium RBG_16_68_14
GCGCTTTCATCGAGACGATCGGCCTCTACGATCCCTTGACGGAACCCGCCACCGTCAATATCGACCAGGAGAAAGCA
>MGOB01000085.1:0-141 GCA_001796995.1 Chloroflexi bacterium RBG_16_68_14
CGTTGTAGCGATTGCGTATCCGCCGCAGGGTCCCCTGGCGCTCGCCGGGGATCGTGTTGCAGCCGACGGCGCAGTGGACGCAGAGGGAGGGCGCGGTCTGCAGGTTCCACATGCGGGTGTAGTGCTGTTTCAGGCTCTTGT
>MGOB01000085.1:265-360 GCA_001796995.1 Chloroflexi bacterium RBG_16_68_14
GCCGGCGTAGTCGCGGTAGAAACGCAGGCAGCGGTAGCACTGGATGCAGCGGTTCATCTCGTGGTTTACCAGCGGCCCCAGCTCCTGGTTGCGGA
>MGOB01000085.1:473-1610 GCA_001796995.1 Chloroflexi bacterium RBG_16_68_14
GCCATCATCAACTCGATGACGCTGCGGCGGAACTCCTGCGCCTCGTCATCCTCGATGGAGATGCGCGTGCCCTCCAGGGCCGGCGTCATGCAGGCCATGACGATCTTGCCCCGCGTATCGCCCTCGTCCCTGAACTGCTTGACGGCGCACTGCCGGCAGGCCCCCACCGAGCCCATGGCCGGGTGCCAGCAGAAGTAGGGCAGGTCGAACCCCAGGGACAGCGCCGCGTGGAGCAGGTTCCGGCCCTCTTCGACCTCGTAGGCGCGGCCATCAATGTAGATCTTTGCCACGGCTATCTCCAGCGACACCGCTTGTCGCGGATGTGGGTCTCGAAATCGTCCCGGAAGTGCTTGAGGCCGCTCTGAAGCGGCTCCACGGCGCCGGGCGCCAGGGCGCAGAAGGTGTTGCCGGGCCCCAAGAGTCTGGAGATCATCTCCAGGATATCGAGGTCTTCCGGCCTCCCCTCCCCTTCCTCGATACGGCCGAGGATCTCCTCGGCCCAGTGCAGCCCCGACCAGCAGGGGGTGCACCAGCCGCACGACTCCTGGGCGAAGAAGTGCTCGAGGTTGCGCAGCATCGCCACGGGGCAGGTCTTATCGTCGAGGATGATCATCGTGCCGGTGCCCATACGGCTGCCGCACGTCTGCGGCGCCTGGAAGTCCATCTTTGTATCCAGGTGCTCCTCGATGAGGAAGTCCGTGGAGGCGCCGCCCGGCAGGAGGCCGCGGAACTTGTAGCCCTCCTGCATGCCGCCGGCGTGCTCCTCGAGGAGCTCGCGGGCCGTCGTGCCCAGGGGCAGCTCCCAGAGGCCCGGCCTCTTGACGCGGCCGCTGGCGCCGTAGATCTTCGTTCCGCCGTCCCCCTCGGTGAGGCTGAGGGACTGGAACCACTCGGCGCCGTTGCGCACGATGTGGGGCACGCAGCACAGCGTCTCGACGTTGTTCACCGTCGTCGACCGGCCCCACAGGCCGACGGCGGCGGGGAAGGGCGGCTTGGCGCGGGGGTTGGCCCGCCTCCCCTCCAGCGAGTTTATGAGCGCCGTCTCCTCGCCGCAGATGTAGCGTCCGGCGCTGGTGTGCAGATACAGGTCGAGGCTGTAGCCGGAGCCCAGGATGTCCTTGCCGAGATAGCCCTTGT
>MGOB01000085.1:1624-1756 GCA_001796995.1 Chloroflexi bacterium RBG_16_68_14
ATCGCTTTTCTCAGCGCCGCGGCCGAAAGCTTGTATTCCCAGCGGAGAAAGATGTAGGCGGCGTCGGCCTCAAGGGCGTAGGAGGCGACGGCCATGCCCTCGATCAACTGGTGCGGGTCGCTTTCCATGAGG
>MGOB01000085.1:1981-2245 GCA_001796995.1 Chloroflexi bacterium RBG_16_68_14
TACTGCTGGAGGCTGCGGGGGCCTTCGCCGGGCCGGATGTGCTGGGTGAGAGGTCTCTCTGGTGGCATCCCGCTCCCCTACTCGTATCCCGCGAGGATCTGATCGATCCTCTCCGGAGTCAGATCAAGGTGGAGGTCGTCGTCGATCATCATGACGGGGGCGCGGTCGCAGGCGCCCAGGCAGACGGAGGGCAGGAGGGTGAAGCGGCCGTCAGCGGTCGTCTCCCCCAGGTCGATGCCCAGGCGCGACCTCAGGTGCCCGAGC
>MGOB01000085.1:2267-4205 GCA_001796995.1 Chloroflexi bacterium RBG_16_68_14
AGCAGCTCACGCTGTCGCAGATAAGGATGACGTGTCTCCCCACCGGTTTGCGGAAGATCAGGTTGTAGAAGGTGGCGACGCCGTCCAGTTCGTCGGGCGTCATCTCCAGCAGCTCCGCCACCTCGTCGAGCGCCTCGTCGGAAACCCAGCCGCGGTGTTGCTGGACGACCTTCAGCGCCTCGATGCAGGCGGCCCGCTTCTGGGCGTAGATCGCCACTTCAGCCTCGATCTCGCGTCGCTCTTCGTCGCTCAGCACCAGTCGCCCCTTATCCTCAGCGGTCCACGTCCGACAGCACGTAGTCGATGCTGCCCAGGATCGCCATTATGTCGGACACGAGAAAGCCGCGGCTCATCAGCGGCAGCATCTGCAGGTGGGGGAAGGTCGGCGTGCGGATGCGCACGCGGTAGGGCATGGTGTTCCCGTCGCTCGTCAGATAGTAGGTGGTGTTGCCCTTCGTCGCTTCGATGCCGACCGCCGCCTCGCCGGGCGGGATGACCGGCCCCCAGCTCACGTTCAGGAAGTGCGTGATCAGGGTCTCGATGTCGTGCATCGTGCGCTCCTTGAGCGGCGGCGTCGCCAGGGGCTGCTGCGCTTTGTAGGGGCCCGACGGCATGTTCTTCACGCACTGCTCGATGATCCGCAGGCTCTGCCGTATCTCCTCGACGCGGACGACCGCCCGGTCGTAGCAGTCGCCGTGCTCGGCCGTGGGGATGTCGAAATCAAACTGCTCGTAGCCCGAGTAGGGCCGCTTCTTCCGGAAGTCCCACTCGAAGCCGCAGGCGCGCAGGCCGGGCCCGGTGACCCCCCAGTCGACGGCCTCGTCCCGCGTGTAGGCGCCGATGCCCTGCGTCCGCGCCTTGAAGATGCGGTTGGCCATGACCAGCTTGTCATACTCCGCCAGGCGGGCCGGCATGTAGGCCAGGAAGTCGGAGAACATGCCGTCCCAGCCCTGCGGCAGGTCCTGGGCGACGCCGCCGATGCGGAACCAGGCGGGGTGCATGCGGCCGCCGCAGATCGCTTCGATGATGGCGAGGGCGCGCTCGCGGTCGCTGAACATGTAGAAGACGGGCGACAGGGCGCCCACGTCGCCGGCGAAGGTGCCGTACCACACGAGGTGGCTGATGACCCGAAAGAGCTCCACCAGCATGACGCGGATGACCTTCGCCCTGTCCGGCACTTGGATGCCTGCCAGCTTCTCGACCGCCAGCACGTAGGGCAGGTTGTTCATCACGCCGCCGAGGTAGTCGACGCGGTCGGTGTAGGGTATGTAGCTGTGCCACGACTGGCGCTCGCCCATCTTCTCGGCGCCGCGATGGTGGTAGCCGATGTCGGGCACGGCGTCCAGGATCTGCTCGCCGTCCAGTTGCAGGACGACGCGGAGCACGCCGTGCGTCCCCGGGTGCTGCGGTCCGAGGTTGAGGAACATGAAGTCGATGTCTTCGCCCTGGCGCTTCATCCCCCAGTCCTCGGGGCGGAACTGCAGCGCCGCCTGCTCCGCATCCTGTTTCTCATCGGGCAGTTGGAACGGCCCCATCTCCGTCGCGCGCGCCGGGTGGTCCTTGCGCAGGGGATGCCCGATCCAGGTGGGGGGCATCAGTATCCGTACCAGGTGGGGATGGCCGTCGAAGACGATGCCGAACATGTCCCAGACTTCGCGCTCGTACCAGTTCGCGTTCGGCCAGATGTCGACGGCGCTCGGGAGCGAGGGCTGCTCGCCCGTGAGCGCCACCTTGATCCGGGCGTCCTCATTGCGCTCGTACGAGAGGAGGTGGTAGACAACGGTGTAGTCGCCTGCCGGCTGGCCGTTCCGGTGGAGGCGGAGGCGCTCGTCGATGGCCGTCAGGTCGTAGAGGGCGCGGTAGGGCCGTTCGGCGTCCGACTTGAGGTAGCGCAGGACGGCGCGCAGGTCGTCCTTGGGCACCCACACTGTCGGGATG
>MGOB01000085.1:4292-4581 GCA_001796995.1 Chloroflexi bacterium RBG_16_68_14
GTTTGCGGACTTTGAGCCATAGCAGCCGGCTGAGTCATAACTAGATTTCGTCCGGGGGACGAAGGGAAACCAGCTTCTGTCTTTCCGGTCGTTTCAGGTCGCGCAACGAGGGCAGCGGCGGCCGCGAGACGCGCTGCTCGCCCACTACCCAGGACAGCGGCCGCTTCTCGCTGCCCACCGCCTTCCGGAGCAGCAGCAGCCCCTCCAGGAAGGCGTCGGGGCGGGGCGGACAGCCCGGCACGTAGACGTCCACGGGGAGGAACTTGTCGACCCCCTGGACGACGCTGTA
>MGOB01000085.1:4676-5359 GCA_001796995.1 Chloroflexi bacterium RBG_16_68_14
AACACGGTGCCGGCGATGACCATCACGTCGGCCTCGCGCGGCGTGCCCCGGATGACTTCGGCGCCGAAGCGGGAGATGTCGTACCTGCTGGTGATGCTGGTGGCCATCTCGACGTAGCAGCAGGAAAGGCCGAAGTTGAACGGCCAGATGGAGTTCTTGCGTCCCCAGGCGACGAGGTCCTGCAGCCGCGAGAGGAGAAGGATGCGCCCCAGCGCCGTCTCCGTCGCCTCCTGCTGCCGGTTGGGCGAAACGGGCACGATATCCGGCGAGTCTAGTTCGCTATCTCTCATCGATCCGGTCTCCCCGCTTGACCGGCCCCCAGTCCAGGGCGCCCAGGCGAAGCAGGTACACCAGGGCAGCCAGCAGGATGCCGATGAAGACGAGTATGTCGACGTAGCCGGTCCAGCCGGCCTGGTGGAGGGCGACCGCCCAGATGAAGATGAAGACCGCTTCCAGGTCGAAGATGACGAAGATCATGGCGATGAGGTAGAACTTGACGTCGAAGCGGATCCGCGCCGTGCCCGTCGCCAGGATGCCCGACTCGTAGGGCTCGCCGGTGGCCCGTTCGGAGTGTAGCTCCCCGAGGAAGAAGGAGATGACCAGCATCCCCACCACTACCGCGATCGACGCCCCCAGGTAGACGAGGAAAGGCCAGAGTGCGCTATCCACCATTCGTACTCCGA
>MGOB01000086.1:0-3321 GCA_001796995.1 Chloroflexi bacterium RBG_16_68_14
CGTACCGCACCACGCCGGTGGACGTCTCCGGCCTCACCAGCGGCGTCGCCGCCGTCAGCGCCGGCTACAACCACACTTGCGCCCTCACCACGGCGGGCGGCCTCAAGTGCTGGGGCTACAACAACAACGGCCAACTGGGGGACGGGACGACGACGTACCGCACCACGCCGGTGGACGTCTCCGGCCTCGCCGGCGGCGTGGCCGCCGTCAGCGCCGGCATCGCCCACACCTGCGCCCGCACCACGGCGGGCGGCCTCAAGTGCTGGGGCTACAATTTCTACGGCCAGCTGGGCGACGGGACCACCACCGACCGCACGACGCCGGTGGGCGTGGTAGGGTTGGTGATAGCTAACGTAGAGTTCACTCAAGCCATCCAACAACTGCAAACAGTTCCAGACCTTCAGGCTCACGGGCCGACTGTCCCTATCATCCAGGGTAAGCCGGCGGTCATGCGGGTGATGCTCCGCCAGGTGAGCCAGACAACACCCCTCAAGGTGGAAGCGAGTGGCTCCGCGTCCAGCACGAGGTACTTGATGCTGCAGCCCAACTGCGACCCACAAAAGCAGCGCCGAACGGAGAATGGCTGTCAGACTGCCGACTTCTACTTCACGCCCGGAAGTAGCGTGAATATCACAGTGACCGTCCGCGCCCAGGACGGAGCGCAGTTGGATAGTCAAACATTTGGCTTTAGCACAGTGAGTACCCCTCCAATAGTACTCGCAGCAGTCACGGTCTGTGACGCGCAGCAGTTCATCATTGCTGGAACGTGGTACTGTGGGTCAGCAACGGAACTAAATCGCCTCCTGCCATTCTTCCGATCCACAGCGCCGACGGACCGTGTATCGTCGATCGCGAGCGGCTACAGTGTCTATCTTAGAACGGCGGCATTCCCCTTCGACATGGACAATTGGTGGACTAAGATTGTTACGGCCATCGGCAAGCTGTGGTCGCCCTCGACCGACCAAGCGAACAAGTTCTATTACGGGATGGTTCGGGAAGAAGTCCCTGGGGGCATCGGAGGAATCGCCTTCAGGCCGGGGCATGGAGCAGCCAGCAAGGTCAGGTGGGTGCCATTCGGGGACGATATCGCAAATCAGATTGTGGCCCACGAGACCGCGCACATGCTGGGGAGGCAACATACTCCCAATGCCCTGCCATCGCTGAGACAAATCAGCGGCCACACGGTCGGATGCTGGGCCGCGGGCGCCAACCCGGATCCCAATTGGCCCTATTCGACAAGCAGCGTACAAGAAGTGGGGTTCGACGTTCAAAAGGGACAGCCCGTGCTTCCCGAAGTCACCTTCGATTGGATTAGCTACTGCCAACCGATGTGGATCTCCCCTTACACCTACAAGGCGGTTCTCAACACGCTCCTTTCTCTTGGCGCGGCCGGCGCTGGTCAGTTAGAGGCGGCCTCTCTTGCCCAATCTGAGTTCTGGGACATTTCAGGATCAATTGCCGGCACGGTGGCAACGCCTGACCCTCTCTTTACGGTCACTACTAAGGCCTCTATGGATCCCGGTAGTGGAAGCTATCGAATCGATGTCGAGAACAACACGGCGAACATCTTGTTCACGCGATTCTTCGACCCAACGCATATGGAGGCTGAAGGGTTCGAGGCTGATGTGTTTGCAGAGCTTCTGCCAGTCATTTCAGGCGCATCCAGTATCGTTGTCCGCGACCCAGGTGGCACCGTCTTGGGGAGTTTGGCCTTGACTGGGTCGGCTCCTGCCGTAACCGCAACGTTCCCAACTGGGGGCGAAACGCTAAATGGCGAGCAGACGCTCACCTGGAGCGTGAGCGATTCCGACAGCAGCGCTCACAGCTTCCGCGTCGAGTACTCAGCCGATGGCGGCGGCACGTGGCAGGCGATCGCAACGGGGATCACCGATCCAGAACTCGCAGTGAACTTTGACGACCTCCCCGGGTCGGCGGGTAATGCACGGATTCGCGTGCTGGCCTCTGACGGCGTGAACACTGGAGTAGCCGTCTCCGCGCCCTTCACGGTGCCCCGCAAGGAACCACAGGCACAGATCCTGGCCCCTGACACTGGAAGCACCTACCAACAAGGCGACCTGGTGTGGTTACAGGGCCTAGGCAGTGATGCAGAAGATGGAACTTTGTCAGGCGGCTCCATCGAGTGGCGTTCGGACCGCGACGGACTGCTGGGGACTGGTGACGAGCTCCACCTGACCGACCTGTCCATTGGTACGCACACTATTACCATGACCGTCACGGACAGCGACGGGAATAAGGCGACTAGCGCTATCACCATATCCGTTACCGACCCTGACGCGGATGGCGACGGCTGCGGAAATGCCCATGAGCTCGGCGCCGACCCTCGGCTGGGCGGCCTGCGCGACCCGCTCAACCCCTGGGACTTCTTCGACTTCAACGGCGACAGGAAGATCGACGCCCCCAACGACATCCTCCAGGTGATGATGCGTTACTCGGCCAACCCCGGCCTGCCCTACGACGCCAGGGCGGACCGCGGCCCGCTAATACCAGGGGCGCAGTACCCCTGGCAGCGGACGGGGCCGGACGGGCGCATCGACGCCCCCAACGACATCCTGTCGGTCAAGTTCCAGTATCAGCACGACTGCCGGTAGGGCGGCCCCACCCCGCCGCACCGCCCCAGAACCAAGAACCGAGAACCGAGTCGCAGCCTTCGACAAGCTCAGGCTGGCGTTCGAGCTTCGAGCTTCGAACGCCTACTGCCAGCCCTTGCGGGCGCCGGCGGCCATCTCCAGGGGGCCAGTGGGCCAGTTGAAGCCGAAGCGCATCGCCTTGTTGATGTCCTCCTCGCTGGCGATGCCCTCCGCCAGCACCTTGCGCGCCTCGGCCACGGCGGCGAAGAAGATGCGGTTGGCGACGAAGCCGTAGGCGCCCGGGGCGTCCTTCACCCGGATGGTCTCCTTGCCCAGCCGCTTGCCCACCTCCTCCAGGAGCCGGACCGTCTCCTCGCTCGTCTCCGGCGCGTAGACGATCTCGATGAGCCGCATGATGAAGGCGGGGCTGAACCAGTGCATGCCGATGAAGCGGTCCTTGCGCGCCACGGCCTGGTTGAGCTGGGAGACGGCGAAGCCGGAGGTGTTGGTGGCGAAGACCGCCTCCGGCTTGACCAGCCGGTCCAGCTCCGCGAAGACCTTCTTCTTCAGCTCCAGGTCCTCCGGCACCGCCTCGATGAGCAGGTCGGCGTCGCGCAGCTCCCCGACCTCGGTGGTGAAGGAGAGGCGGGCCAGCGCCTCGTCCATCTGCTGCTGGGTCAGCTTCTCCCGCTCGACGGCGCCGCGCAGGCCGAAGCGCCCTTCGACGATGGTC
>MGOB01000086.1:3328-5691 GCA_001796995.1 Chloroflexi bacterium RBG_16_68_14
TCCGCTCCACTAGCTCATCGGTGAGGTCGCGCACGCGGACGCTGTAGCCGGCGACGGCGCAGGTCTGGGCGATGCCGCCGCCCATCACGCCGCCGCCCATCACGCCGATGAGCTTGATGTCGTCTGCCTTCATGGGAGTCCTCCTGAACCGGATTCGGCGCAGGGATCGTACCAGGAACAAGGAACGAGGAACAAGGAACGAGGGGAGGAAGGGTCGTGGGTCGCGGGAGCTACCCCGCGATGCGCCGCACTACCTCGAAGAGGATCTGGCAGCCCAGGCGCAGGTTGTCGATAGAGAGCCGCTCGTTGTGGCCGTGGAACGTGGCGATCTCCCGCGGCTCCAAAATGACGGGAATGAAGCCGTAGGCGGTCACCCCCTGCTGACGGAAGACGCGCGAATCGGTGAAGCCGGGGGAGACGAAGGGCAGCACCACCGCCTCCTCCACGTGCTCGCGCACCACGCCATCGATGACGCGCATGAGCTCCGTGTCGATGGGCGACGCAGGCGTGCTGGAGATGAGCCCGCGCTCGATGCGCACCTCCGGGTCGTCGATCACGCGCTCGAGCTCCTGGATGAAGACATCGACGTCGGTGCCGGGCAGGAGGCGGCAGTCGATGGTGGCCTCCGCTCTCGCCGGGATGACGTTGTGCTTCACGCCGGCGCGGGCGGTGGTCAGGCTCACCGTGTTGCTGGTGAGGGCGCGGATGAGGGGGTTCTCGTCGCCGAGCTTGCTGATCACCTCCTCGCTGGGCTCCACGGTCAGGTAGCCGGCGCGATGGGCGCGATCGAAGTACGCCCGCAGCTCCGGCACGACGGTGCGGGGGCGCTGCCACTCCAGGATGCGATGGAGGGCGCGCACCAGCCGGTCGAGCGCGTTGTGGTCGTGCGGCATGGAGCCGTGGCCGGGGTACCCTTCGGTCACCAGCGTGAGCCAGCAGGGGCCCTTCTCGCTCACCGAGCAGTTGAAGGCGGGCCGCTTCACCCCCATCACCTCGGTGGTGCCTGCTCCCCCCTCGTTCAGGACGTACTCGGCCTCCAGCGCCTCCGGGTGGTGGCGGGCGAGGAACTCAACGCCGTACTCGCTGCCCGCCTCTTCGTCGGCGACGGCCAGGAAGACGATGTCCCGCCGGCGGGGGATGCGATGGCGATGCATGAGGAGCAGCGCCATCAGCTCCATGATGCCCATGCCCTTCATGTCCAGGGCGCCACGGCCCCAGATGACGCCGTCCTTGACCAGACCGGCGAAGGGCTCCTCCTGCCAGCCCTCGCGCTCCACCGGCACGACGTCGGTGTGGTTGAGGAGGACCAGGGGCCGCGCGGAGCCATCGCCGGGCAGGCGGGCGCGCAGGTTGAGCCGACCCTGGGATCTAGCATCGGAAGCGTCATAGAAGGTGATATCATCGATCCCCTCCTTGCGGAGGAGCTCGGCCAGGAAGCGAGCGGCGTGCTCCTCGTTGCCGGGCGGGTTGGTGGTGTCGATGGCGATGTAGCGGGAGAGGAGGTCAGTCGCCTCTCGGGTGACCTCGTCCCAGTCGATGGCGGGCGCGCTCACGGTCGGCTCCTTCTAGGCCCCGGCGTCGAGGCCACTAACGTCGTCGCGGCGCAGGTATTCTAGCCTACCGCTCGCCGTCGATGCCAGCCGAGTACGCCGCCCGCCGCGTGGACAGCCCGGCCGACAAGCGCTACAGTATCCCCGCTATCCGTCAGCGAGCCGCACACCTTTGGAGAACCATGAGCGAAGCTACTTCGCCCAGCGTCACCTTCGACCTGATCGTCCGGGGCGGCGCCGTCTACGACGGCAGCGGCGGCGAGCCCTACGTCGCGGACATCGGCATCCGGGGCGACCAGATCGCCGCCATCGGCCCCCTGGGCGATGCGCGGGCGGGCGCCGTCATCGACGCCACGGGCCTAGCCGTCGCCCCCGGCTTCGTCAACATGCTCAGCCACTCCTACCTCAGCGTCCTGCTGGACCCCCGCTCGCTGGGGGAGCTGACTCAGGGCGTGACGACGCAGATCTTCGGGGAAGGCTACTCGATGGGCCCCCTCACGCCGGAGATGCGGGAGCGCCTGTACGAGAACCAGGCCGAGCCCAAGGTCGAGATCGCCTGGACCAGCCTGGCCGAGTACCTCGCGCATGTCGAGAAGCGCGGCGTGTCCCAGAACGTCGCCTCCTACATTGGCGCCACCACCCTCCGCGTCTACGCCGTCGGCCAGGACGACCGTCCGGCCACCCCAGAGGAGCTAGACGTGATGCGCGGGCTGGTGAAGGAGGAGATGTCGGCGGGGGCGCTGGGCATCGGCTCCTCCCTCATCTACCCGCCCGCCTTCTTCGCCCCCACGGAGGATCTCATCGAGCAGTGCC
>MGOB01000086.1:5797-5881 GCA_001796995.1 Chloroflexi bacterium RBG_16_68_14
CAGAGATCTACCACCTGAAGGCGGCCGGCCGCGCCAACTGGGAGAAGATGGACCGCGCCATCGAGGTCATCGAGGCGGCGCGGG
>MGOB01000086.1:5895-12022 GCA_001796995.1 Chloroflexi bacterium RBG_16_68_14
GTGACGGCGGACATGTACACTTACACCGCCGGCGCCACCGGCCTCTCCAACGCCATCCCGCCCTGGTACCACGACGGCGGCCCGCGCAAGCTGCTGGAGCGGCTGGAGGACCCGGCGATCCGCAAAGAGATCCGCCACGCTATCGAGGACACGGACGAGGGCTGGGAGAACCTCTACCGGGTGGCGGGCGGCGCAGAGGGCGTCCTCATCATGGGCGTGCGCCGGGAGGAGAACCGCCAGTACCAGGGGAAGACGCTGGCCCAGGTGGCGGAGATGGAGGGCACCGACCCCATCGAGGCGCTGATGAACCTGGTGCACAGCGATCGCTCGCGCATCGACACCGCCTACTTCAGCATCTCCGAGGAGAACGTGCGCAAGCAGATCCGCCTGCCCTGGGTCTCCTTCGGCTCCGACGCCCGGTCCATCGCGGCCGAGGGCGCCTTCCTCAACGCTTCGACGCACCCGCGGGCGTACGGCACCTTCGCGCGGCTGCTCGGCAAGTACGTGCGCGACGAGCAGGCGATCTCGCTGCCCGAGGCGGTCAGGCGGCTGGCGCGGCTGCCGGCGGACAACCTGGAGCTGGACCGCCGCGGCCGCCTGGAGGAGGGCTACTTCGCCGACGTCGTCGTCTTCGACCCGGCGGCCATCGCCGACCGGGCGACCTACGAGCACCCGCACCAGTACTCGGTAGGCGTGCGCGACGTCATCGTCAACGGGCAGCCGGCCCTGCGCGAGGGCAAGCACACCGGCGCGCTCCCCGGCCGCGCCCTCTACGGCCCGGGGAGGAAGTAGCAGCACAGCCGCTCCACTACCGTATAATTGGCGGGAGATGACGCCAGCCGAATTCGTCAGAAAATGGGCGGCCTCCGCGGGAAAAGAGACCGCGTCGTACCAGGAGCACTTCGTCGATCTCTGCCGACTCCTGAACGAGGAAACACCGAACGAGGCAGACCCAAGCGGAAGCTTTTACGCGTTCCAGAAGGGCGCAAAGGAGCCTGACGGTGACGGCTTCGCCGACGTGTGGCTCGACAAGCATTTCGCTTGGGAATACAAGACCAAGAAAAAGCACAAGACCCTCGAGGCGGCGTACAAGCAAGTCCAGACGTACCGCGAAGCGCTGGGTAATCCCCCGCTGCTGGTGGTCTCAGATTTCGACCGATTCGAAGTTCATACTAACTGGACGTACACAGAGAGCTGGATTTACCGCTTTCGGAACGCCGACATCGTTTCTTCGGAGCCGGTGCAGGTTGACACCATCGCAGGGCAACCTGCCAAAGGTGCTCCGTCGCTCACCGCCCTTGAAGCGCTGAAGGCATTATTCGAGGATTCGGAACGTCTCAAGCCCGGGCGTACGACCGACCAAATCACCAAGGACGCAGCGCGGCTGTTTGGCGAGATTAGCGACGTCCTTCGGAAGTGGAAAGTGGACGACATGCGAATCGCCCGCTTCATCACGAAAGTCATGTTCTGCATGTTTGCGACAGACGTGGGATTGCTGCCGCCGCAAACGTTCTCAGACGTCATAGCCGTCCACAAGAGCAGCGGTGACAACAAGGGTTTCAGAATGCACCTCGCGGAACTGTTCAAGGTAATGCGGAAAGGCGGTTCTTTTTCGATGCGGCACGTGCCGTACTTTGACGGGCGGCTCTTTGAGGACAGCGACGTGCCAGAGAAGATCACGACACAAGAGATCCTAACGCTGGCACAACTTGACGAGTTGAACTGGGCGGATGTTGAACCGTCCATCTTCGGCACGCTGTTCGTGCGCATCTTAGACCCGGCGCAGCGCAAGAAGCTCGGCGCGGTCTACACGTCGCGGGCGGACATCGAGCTCATCGTAGAGCCCGTGCTCATGGCGCCTCTTCGGCGCGAGTGGGAACGCGTGCGCAACAAGGCAGAGACGTTGCTCGATCCGTATGAAAGAAAGGGGAAGGCAGGGGAGAAGAAGGCGGCTTCGCTGCTCCGGGCGTTTCACGAGCAGCTCGCCGGCCTCCGCATCGTCGACCCCGCGTGCGGGTCTGGCAACTTCCTCTACGTGTCGCTCGCGCTGCTGAAGGCGCTGGAGAAGGAGGTCATCGCCTTCGCCGGACTGCACGGCGTTTCCCTCAAGCCGCGCGTCCACCCGCGCCAGCTCTACGGCATCGAGACCAATCCCTACGCGCACGAGCTTGCCTCCGTTGTGATCTGGATCGGCTACCTGCAGTGGAAGCACCGCAACGCCATGCCATTGGATGATGAAGAGCCGATCCTTGAGCCCCTCGACCAGGTCAACCTCATGGACGCCGTCCTGGACGTTTCGAAGGAGAAAGTACCGGCAGAGCCGCAATGGCCGGACGTTGACGTGATCGTTGGCAACCCGCCGTTTGTTGGGGGGAAGAAGTTGCGGTCTGCGCTAGGTGATGATTACGTAGACAAGCTATTTGAGGTGTGGGACGGACGCGTGCCGCGGGAGGCGGACTTCTGCTGCTACTGGTTTGAGAAGGCGCGTGCCGCAGTTGAGGCCGGAAGTGCAAAGCGTGTTGGCCTGCTCGCAACGAATTCCATCAGACAAGCACAGAACCGTCGCGTGTTGGAGCGGATCAAGGAAACAGGCGACATCTTCTACGCACAGGCCGACCGCAAGTGGATCCAGGATGGCGTGGCCGTACGCGTGTCCATGGTCGGCTTTGACGATGGCACCGAGACCAGGCGGCTGCTCAACGAGAGCCCAGACGACGACCCCCAGCACGCCCTCGCCAGGGCGCGGCCGGTGGAAGGCATCAACGCAAACCTGACGACAGGTGGCCTCGACGTCACTCAGGCGCGTCGTTTGAAGGAAAACGTGGGCATCTGCTTCCAAGGTCCGGTTGTCGTAGGACCGTTCGACATCGACGGTGCCGCGGCGAGAAGAATGCTCGAGACGCCAAACCCGCATGGGAAGCCCAACTCGCTCGTTATGTTTCCTGTCGTGAATGCATCGGACATTGCACGGAGGCCGAGCGGCCGAAGTATCATCGACTTCGGGCAGATGTCTGAGACGGAGGCCGCGCTCTTTGAAGCGCCGTTCGAGTACGTGCTCAGGCACGTCAAGCCGCTCCGCGATAAGAACCGTGATTCGCAGCGCCGACGGTATTGGTGGCGACATGGCCGCGCTGGCACTGACTTGCGTGCAGCGCTTGCGGGGAAGAACCGGTTCATCGCTACTCCCCGGGTCGCGAAACACCGTTTCTTCGTCTGGCTTCCTGCTGGCACGGTTCCTGACAGCCGCGTATTCGCGTTTGCTCGATCCGATGACTACTTCTTGGGCGTGTTGCAGTCTCACGTGCACGAGGTATGGGCGCTCGCCACTTCATCGCGGCATGGTGTCGGAAACGACCCGACGTACAACAACACCACGTGCTTCGAGACGTTCCCTTTCCCGCGTCCGAGCCCCGAGCAGGAGCAGGCCATCGCAGCGGCGGCCAGGGAGCTGAACGAGCTGCGGCAGGAGTGGCTCAACCCGTCGCTCTCTTCCGGCGTGGGGATGGAAGAGGAGCTGAAGAAGCGCACGCTGACCAACCTCTACAACGAGCGGCCGACCTGGCTGGTCAACGCGCACCGCGCCCTGGATGACGCCGTGATGGCGGCGTACGGCTGGAATGACAATCCGGATGAAATGACCATCCTCGCACGTCTTCTTGAGCTCAACCAGCACAGGGAGCCGGTCGAAGCCCAATGACCTCGTTCGGCGACGCAGACATCCAGCGCATCCGCGCCGCCGTGGCGGCGCTGGTGGACGAGCACCACCTGCCCGGCATTTCGGTCGGCGTCGTGTCCGGGGACGAGCTGGTCTACGCGGAGGGCTTCGGCTACGCGGACATCGAGTCGCAGCGGCCGCAGGACCCGGCGCTCCGCCAGCGCATCGGCTCCATCACCAAGACGATGACCGCGCTCTGCGCCATGGCGCTGGTGGAGGAGGTACGCCTCTCTCTGGACGACCGCGTCGTCGATCACCTGCCGGACGTGAGGTTCCACGGCCCGGCCGAGCAGGTCACGGTCCGCCACGTTCTGACGCACACGAGCGGCATCGGCGAGGTGCCCATGCCGGAGGACATCCGCAAGATGGACGACACGCTCTGGTCGGACGTGGACGCGGAGGTGCCGGGCGTGCCCGAGGCCTACCCTAACGGCATCACCATCGAGGTGCCGCCGGGGAGCAAGTGGGCCTACGCCAACCACGCCTTCGTCCTGCTGGGCGAGATCGTCGCCCGCACCGAGAAGACGCCGATCGAGCAGGTGCTGCGCCGTCGCGTCTTTGAGCCGCTGGGCATGGCGAACACCGACTGCCTCGACCGGCCGCACCCCGACCTCACCACCGGCTACCACCGGCCGCCGTCCGAGGACCAGCGCGAGCTGATGGCGCGCATCGGCCAGGAGCCGCCCCAGGAGGAGCCGAGCGACGGCCACAACATCCGCGGCCGCTACCAGCGTGTCCGGGGCGCCGCGGCGGGCGCCGTCCAGTCCACCATCCCGGACATGGCCCGCTACGCGTCCGCGCTGCTGCGCAAGAGCGCGGGCATCGTCCGCCCGGAGACGTTCGACACGATGCTCGCGCCCCAGTGGTGCCCGGACGAGCGGCTCCAGAACATCGGCCTCGCCTTCTTCCGCGAGCATCGCTTCGGGCGTTTTACCTTCGGCCACGGCGGCGGCGTGACGGGCGGCTGGAACACCCACCTCGGCGTGCTGCCAGACGACGGCCTGGCGGTGCTCGTCCACCTCAACCTGGCCTACGAAAAGTTCGACGAGATCGACGGCCGGATCCTCCAGGCTGTGCTGGATGCGCCCGACCCGAAGCCGCTTGGCGCGCCGATCGACCCGGCCATCCTCGCCGCGGCGCCCGGCGTGTACGAGGCGGCACCGGGCACGCTCACCAACTACCGGATCATCGGCGCCACCGGGCGCGTCCAGATCTCCCTGCGCGACGGAGAGCTCTGGCTGCACGCCCGGCGCGGCCCATGGAAGCAGGGGGCGCGCATGCTCCCCGCCGACGCCAACGACCCCGCCTTCTTCGTGCTCGACAGGGGAGAGCCGGAGCCACCGCACATCGCCCTCCTCCTCGACGGGACGAGGGCAGTCGCCGGCCTCCGTTTCGACCGCCTCGTCGAGATGGTGCGCAACGATCACGTAGAGCCCTGGGCCTGACGGGCGCGCCACTGCTCCCCGACGGCCTTCCCCTAGCTCCTCAAATGGCATAGGGCCAGCCGTTCCGCTAGCATGGCGCCATGACGGAGCGGGGGTGGGCGCCCTACCTGGTGCTGGGCGTGGGAGTGGTGGCGGTCTCCTGGTCGGCGATCCTCGTTCGGGAGACACAGGCGCCGGCGCTGGTCATCGGCACGTACCGCATGCTGTTCGCGGGCCTGCCGGTGGGCGCGCTGGCGCTGGTCCAGCAGCAGCGGGCGCCGGAGCCGCTCTCGCGCAGCGCAGTCGCGCCGCTCTTGCTCTCTGGCGCCTTCCTGGCCGCCCACTTCGGGTTCTGGATCGCCTCGGTGCAGCAGACGTCCGTGGTGACCGCCGTCGTGCTGGTGGCGGCGCAGCCGCTCTACGTCGCGCTCGCCTCGCCGCTCATGCTGGGCGAGCGCGCCCCGAGCCACGTCTGGGTCGCCATCCTCGTCGCCACGGCCGGCGCGCTGACGATGGCGGCGGAGGACGTGGGTGAAGGGTTGGGCACGGTCGTCGGCGACATCTACGCGATCCTGGGCGGTGTCTTCGCCGCCGGCTACATCATGGTGGGCCGGCGCATGCGCCCGAGCGTCTCCTGGTCGCGCTACGTGGGGACGGTCTATCCGGTGACGGCGGCGCTGCTCCTGGCGGTGACGCTGGTCGCGGGCGAGCCGCTCACCGGCTACTCGGGGCGGGCGTTCCTCATGATGGGGCTCCTGGCGCTCGGCCCGCAGCTCATCGGCCACAACGCCATCAACTGGTCGCTCGCCTACCTGCCGGCGGTGCTCGTCGCCATCGCTATCCTCGGCGAACCGGTGGGCGCCACCATCTGGGCCACGCTCCTGCTGGACGAACGGCCGAGCGTGGGCGAGCTGGCCGGCAGCCCCCTCGTCCTCCTCGGCGTGTACCTGGCGCTGAGGCCGGGGAGGCGCGAGCGGATGAAGATGGA
>MGOB01000086.1:12150-21234 GCA_001796995.1 Chloroflexi bacterium RBG_16_68_14
TGTCATCAAGTTGGAGGGGCACTAGAGAGGAGGCTGCCATGGCCGGACCGCTGGAAGGGATCACCATCCTGGACCTGACCTGGGTGCTCTCCGGGCCCTACGCCTCCATGGTGCTCTGCGACCTGGGGGCGGAGGCGATCAAAGTGGAGCGCCCGCCCTACGGCGACATCGCCCGCACCACCACCCCGCACATCAACGGCGAGAGCTGCTACTTCTTCAGCATCAACCGGGGGAAGAAGAGCGTCGCCATCGACCTCTCGCGGGAGGAGGGGAAGGAGCTGTTCCTGCGCCTGGTCGAGCGGGTCGACGTGGTGATGGAGAACTTCACGCCGGGCACCATGGACGACCTGGGCCTGGGCTACGACGCGCTCCGCCGGCGCAACCCGCGACTGGTCTACGCGGCCACCTCCGGCTTCGGCCAGACCGGGCCGGACCGGCTGCGGCCGGCGCTGGACGTCGTCGTCCAGGGCATGGGCGGGGTGATGAGCATCACCGGCCATCCGGGCGGGCCGCCCACGCGCCCCGGCCTCTCCCTGGGCGACATCGCCGCCGGGCTCTTCACCGCCGTCGGCGTGCTGGCGGCGCTGCGGGAGCGCGACCGCAGCGGCGAGGGCCAGCTGGTCGATATCAGCATGCTGGACTGCCAGGTGGCCATCCTGGAGAACGCCTTCATGCGCTACTTCGCCACCGGCCAGGTGCCCGGGCCCATCGGCACCCGCCACCCCTCGGCCACCCCGTTCCAGGCCTTCCCTACCAAGGACGGCTGGATCGTGCTGGCGCTGAGCTGGGGGGTGGAGAACCAGTGGGAGCTCTTCTGTGCCCTCATCGGCAAGCCGGAGCTGATCTACGACGAGCGCTTCGAGACCAGCGCGTCGCGCACGGAACACCACGCCGAGTTGGAGCCGCTCCTGAACGAGGCGCTCAGCCAGCGGACGACGGAGGACTGGCTCCGAGAATTCGACGCCATCGGTCTCCCCTGCGGGCCGCTGAACAACATCGCCCAGGCGGCGGCCCATCCCCAGGTGCGGGCGCGGGAGATGCTGGTGGAGGTGGAGCACCCGGTCATCGGCAGGCTGCCCCTGGCCAACACGCCGGTGAAGCTCTCGCGCACGCCGGGCGGCATCAAGGGCCCCTCACCCGCCGTCGGCCAGCACACCGACGAGGTGCTGCGCGCGCTGCTCCAGCTTTCGGACGAGGAGCTGACGCGCCTGCGGGAGGCAGGGGTGATCCTGTAGGGTCGCTAGAAACGCCACCCCCGCCTGAAGGCTGGGGCATGAGCAACAGGTTCGATGCCCCAGCCTTCAGGCGGGGGTCGAGAAACCACCCACCGAACATGAGCAAGTTACGGGCAAACGGGCCCGCCTTCGTTTCCAGGTGCGCTGGTGCTACAATAAACGCAGCACTTGCTTTCCTAACGCAGGGGAGACCGCCGATGGCCGACCTGATTCTCTACACTCTACGCACCTGCCCCACCTGCGAGCGGGCGCGGCGCGATCTGGCGGCCGAGGGCGTTCATTTCGAAGAGCGGGTCATCGACGACAACGCACAGTGGTTCGAGGAGGCTTCTCGCCTGGCGCTGACCGTCCCCATCCTGGTCCGCGGCGACAGCGTAGAGGTGGGCTGGAAGGGAGAGATCGGGTGACATTTCCAGTAAGGTCGGGCCGTGCGCCCGACTCGGCGTCAGGAGGCCGGACGGCCTACTAGGAGCACGGAGGTGGCGCGGTGCTCCGCCTCTACAACACGCTGACCCGACGCAAGGAACCCTTCGCGCCCGTCGAGCCCGGGCGGGCCGGCATCTACTCCTGCGGCCCGACCGTCTACCGCGACGTCCACATCGGTAACCTGCGCACCTACCTCCTGGCCGACTGGCTGCGTCGCCTGCTGGAGGCGCGCGGCTATCGGGTCAAGCACGTCAAGAACATCACCGACGTAGGCCACATGCGGCAGGAGCTGCTGGAGCGGGGCGAGGACAAGGTGATCGCCGCCGCGCTGAGGGCGGGCAAGACGCCCCGGGAGATCGCCCAGCAGTACACCGAATCGTTCCTGCGCGACGAGGCGGCGCTCAACATCGAGCCCGCCCACATCTTCCCCCACGCCACCGAGCACATCGAGCGGATGATCGCGCTGACGCAGCGGCTAATGGAACGGGGCCTGGCCTACGAGGTGAGCGGCAACGTCTACTTTGCCGTCGAGCGCTTCCCGGAGTACGGCAAGCTCTCCGGCAACACAGGCGCATCGCTGCTGGAGGGCGTGCGGTCGGAGGTCGACCCAGGCAAGCGCGACCCTCGCGACTTCGCCCTCTGGAAGGCGGCGGAGCCCGGCCGCACCGTGAAGTGGCCCAGCCCCTGGGGCGACGGCTTCCCGGGCTGGCACATCGAGTGCTCGGCCATGTCCACCTTCCACCTGGGCGAGCGGTTCGACATCCACACCGGCGGCGTCGACAACGTCTTCCCCCACCACGAGGGCGAGATCGCCCAGAGCGAGGGCGCCTTCGGCCACCAGGTGGTGGGCTACTGGATGCACGGGCAGCACCTGCTGGTGGACGGCGTGAAGATGGCCAAGTCCACCGGCAACGTCTACACCCTGCCGGACCTCCAGTCGCGCGGCTTCGAGCCGCTCGACTTCCGCTACCTGTGCGCCACCGTCCACTACCGTCACCGGCTGAACTTCACCTTCGCCTCGCTGCGGGCGGCGTCGGTGGCGCTTAGCCGCCTGCGACAGGAGGCGTTCCTGGTGGCGGAGTCAGAGGAGCGGGACGGCGGCAGCGGCGAGGAGTGGGAGGCGGCCTTCTGGGGGGCGCTGGAGGACGACCTGCACCTGCCGCGGGCCATGGCCGTCGTCTGGGGGCTGGTGCGCTCGGAGACGCCCGCCGGTGCCAAGGCGCGCCTCCTCCGCGCCTTCGACCAGGTGCTCGGCCTCGACCTTTTCGCGCCGGCCGCGGAGGTACTGGGCTCGGTGCGGGCCATGGCGGACGAGCGACAGGAGCTGCGCACGCGCTCCGGCTTCGCCAAGTCGGACGCGCTGCGGGAGCGCATCGCCGCTGCCGGCTTCCAGGTGCGCGATACCCGGAACGGGCCCGCCGTCGCGCCCCGGCTGCCGCCCCCACCGATCCAGGCGGACGCCCTGCACTCATCGCGGGAGGTGCCCTCACGGATGGAGGAGCCGGACGAGGTGGGGTTCAGCCTGATCCTGGTCGGGCGGGACGACCTGCCAGCGCTGCGGCGCTGCGCCGAAGCCGTCCTCCGCCACGCCGGCGATCATGAGATCGAGCTCATCGTCGTCGACAACGGCTCCTCGGACGGCACGGCCGAATGGCTGCGTGACCTGGCGGCGCGCGATGGGCGGGTGCGCGCCCTCCGCTGCGACCACAACCTGGGGACGGGCGCCGCCCGTAACTGCGGCCTCAAGCAGGCACGGGGCTGCTACGTGGTGCTGCTGGACAGCAGCATCGAGCTCACCGGCGACGCTCTCTCACCGCTGGCCCGGGCGCTGGAGGACGCCTCGACCGGCATCGCGGGCGCCTTCGGGGTGAACAGCCGGGACCTGCGCGAGTTCGAGGACGCGCCGGGGCCGGAAGTGGACGCCGTGGAGGGCTACCTGATGGCGTTCCGCCGCGACGGGGTGCGCGAGGTGGGGCTGATGGACGAGAAGTTCCGCTTCTACCGCCACCTGGACCTGGACTACAGCTTCGCCTTCCGCGAGGCCGGCTACCGCAACGGTGTTGTCCCCGGCCTGCCGCTCCGGCGCCACGCCCACAGCGACTGGGAGCGCACGCCGGAGGAGGAGCGGGAGCGGCTGAGCAAGCGCAACTTCTACCGCTTCCTCAAGAAGCACGGCCACCGCAGCGACCTGCTGCTGGCCAATGCCACGAGGCCGTAGCGGCCTAGTTCGCCGTCCCAGGAAACCCTTATGCGCAGTCTCCGCAGGGGGGCTTGACAACCAGCGGAAAACCATATATAGTCTGGCTAGGTATAGGCACCAAAGGTATCGGTAGCGTAGGTATGGTTGACCTCAGCGAGAAAGACCTGACCGACGAGCAGTACTGGCGCATGCTGGCCAGCCGGGGCGTCGGCCGCTTCCTGGTGCTGGCCGCCCTCCACCAGCGGCCCCGCCACGGCTACGAGTTGGCCCGCGCCGTCACCGAGGCCGGCGCCGGGTGCTGCGAGCCCACCGACGCCATGATCTACCCCGCCATCCGCGAGCTGACGGTGGGCGGCTACATCGTCTGCCGCATCGAGGCACAGGGCCAGCGCCAGCGCAAGGTCTGCGAGCTCACCGACCGCGGGCGCCGGGCCTATCGCGCCGCGGCCAAGGTCTGGAGCACGGTCCTGCCCGCCCTGCGCGAGGCGGTCGAGGCGGGATTGGAGGCACCCAACTCCGTAGGGGCCAACCTTTAGGTCGGCCCGCAGGACAGCAGAACGAATCTGGTTCGGAGAATCCCAAGGAGGTGTCACCATGAGCGAACCAACAGCGGAAGAGATCAAGAGCGCCGTCCTGGAGCGCTACAGCGCCAAGGCGCGGGAACAGCTAGCGAAGGCGGAACGGATCCCGCTCGAGCCGGCGGGCGATGCCTGCTGCGGCACGGCGGAGGCACCCGCGCCCGCCGCCGAGACCTCATCCTGGGCCGATCAACAGCTCTACTCGGCGGAGGAGCTGGGCACCCTGCCCCAGGAGGTGACGGATCTCTCCCTGGGCTGCGGCAACCCCACCGCCATCGCCGAGCTGCGACCGAGCGAGGCGGTGCTCGATCTGGGCAGCGGCAGCGGCCTCGACTGCTTTCTCGCCGCACGGCAGGTGGGCCCGGAGGGCCGGGTGGTGGGACTGGACATGAGCGACGACATGCTGGAGCTGGCCCGCCGCAACCTGGCCAAGGTCGGCGCCGCCAACGTCGAGTTCCGCAAGGGCGAGATGGAGTCGATGCCCCTGCCCGACGCCGCCTTCGACGTCATCATCTCTAACTGCGTGATCAACCTCTCGCCCGACAAGGACGCCGTCTTCCGCGAGTCGTTCCGGGTGCTCAAGCCGGGCGGCCGGCTGCGCGTCTCCGACATCGTCTGGACGCGGACGCCGTCGGAAGAGGAGCGGACCAACCTGGCCGAGTGGGCCGGCTGCATCGCCGGAGCGCTGGGGGTGGACGAGTACGTCGCCAAGCTAAAGGCGGCCGGCTTCACCGGGGTGGAGACGCAACTCGCCGGGGACGCCGACGCGCGGGGCTTCGCCAGCGCCTACATCAGCGCGACCAGACCTGCGGCCCTTCGCGGGTGCTGCTAGCAGGCAACAATGACTTCCGAGGGACTTCCTCGTTCTGCCGCACTGTCCGGCGCAACAGGCGACTATTACCGCCGCCGGTTGCAGTGGGACCAAGTAAAATGGGTGACCCACTGCGTCAACTGCTCCCCTGGAAACTGCCCATTTCGAGCATACATGAGGAACGGGCGGGTGATTCGAGAAGAGCAAGCGGCAACGTTCGCACCCATTGAATCGGGTGTGCCAGACATGAACCCGATGGGCTGTCAAAAAGGCGCCGCGTGGAGCCAGACCCTGGACGCGCCTACCCGCATCCTTTACCCGATGCGCCGTCGCGGCGACCGCGCTGGCGGCGACTGGGAACGTATCAGTTGGGACGAGGCCTTGACGGCGATTGCCGACGCCATGATCGACACCATCCAGGAGTCTGGACCAGAGGCCATCGTCCAGGCTGGCACGGCCGGGGAGGGCGGGCTGACGGCCGGCTTTCTGTTCGAGAAGCTTATCAACCGGATCGGCGCCACGACCACCGACGCCAATGCGGATATCGGTGACTTCCCTGTGGGCTTGTACCTCACCTTCGGACAAGCCGCATCATGTAGCAGTGTTGACGACTGGTTTCACAGTGAACTGATGCTCATCTGGCACTCGAACCCGGCCTATACGGCAATCCCCCACTATCACTATATCGCTGAAGGCCGCTATCACGGTGCCGAGGTCGTCGCCATCGCGCCGGACTACAGCCCCTCTGCCATCCACGCTGACTACCACATCGGCGTGCGCCCGGGCACTGACGCCGCGCTAGCCTTGGCGATGGCGCGGGTGGTTGTTGACGAGGGTCTGACCGACGAAGCGTTCGTCCGAGCTCAGTCGGACCTGCCTCTCCTCGTGCGGAGCGACACCCGGCGGTTCCTGCGGGGTTCGGACATCGAAGCTGCCGGGCGCGAGGACCAGTTCTACGTCTGGCTGCGGGGTAAGAACGGCGTGGTGCCTGCCTCTCGGGAGGTACTCGAGGCCAACGAAGCGGTCGCCCTGGAGGGAGAATTCACTGCCACGCTCGCTACTGGTGAGCGCGTCGAGGTGCGGCCGGTCTTTGACCTGCTCCGCGAACGCCTGGCCGCATTCTCGCCGGAAGAGGCCTCCAAGATCTGCGGTGTGTATCCGGAGACGATCCGTTTCCTGGCGCGGAAGGTCGCCGAGAAACGCACCAAGATCCTCCTCGGCTTCAACTCTGCCAAGTACTACCACGGTGATCTCATGGAGAGGTCAATGTGTCTTCTCCTAGCACTCACCGGCAACTGGGGGAAGAAAGGCGCTGGGCTGGGCGTGGCGGTCACAGGCATGTTTGACGGAGCGTTCCTCTTCCCGATGAAAGGAAAACCGGGGCGGGACGCCGTCCGCGACATACTGAGCATGCGCGCCTCGTTCGTCAACAGCATGAAGCGTGCCGACCCTGGTCTCACGGACGCATCGGCAGCCATTCAGCTCCAGCAGGGCGGAGCGGCATCGGGCCACACCGCTGTTTCCGCATTTCTGTGGTACTACCACACGGGCCTCGCCGACCGCTGGGCACGACAGGAGTGGTCGGACTCGGACATGCGCCTGCCGCTGGCCGCCTACATCAGCGAAGCCATCGAGAAGGGCTGGTGGCGCGGACTAGCCCGCCCGAGCGAGACCCATCAGCCTCGCGTCCTCTTTGAGATCGGCACGAACTGGGCCCGCCGGATGCGTGGAGGCTATGGTGCTCATGCCCGCCTCATCGACGGATTGAAGCTGCTCGTTTGTGTGGACTGGCGACTGTCAGCTTCGGCACTGCGGGCCGATGTCGTGCTCCCTGCCGCAGCCCCGTACGAAAAGCCGGGCTTTGGCCAGCCATCACCCCAGATGCTCCAGCTCACGTTCTCCGACGCTTGTGTGAAGCCCGCCGGTGAGGCCCGGCCCGAGTGGGAGATCTTCGTGGACCTGGCCCTGAAGATTGAGGAGCGGGCGAAGGCGCGCGGCTTCGTCGAGTACACGGACAGCCGCGGCGTCACCCGTCGCCTCGACGACCTCAGTACCTACCTCACGGTCAACGGCGCCTTCGAGACGACGGAGGCGGTGCTCGAAGAGATGATACTGGACACGGTGGAAGCTGGCACACTGCCTGAAGGAACGACCCTCGCCACGTTTCGGAAGCAAGGCTACACGCGCTTCATCGATTGGGGCATAACGCCGTTCGCGCTGGTGCAGGCAGCCGACCTCCGGCCGGACAGGACCCACGCCCCGCTTCGCCATCACGTGGAGCGAGGCCTGCCATACCCCACACTGACGCGCCGCGCCCAGTTCTACATCGACCACCCCTGGTTCCTGGAGGCGGGAGAGGAGCTCCCCACCCACAAGGAGAACCCCCGGATGGGGGGCGACTACCCCTTCGTCCTCACCTCCGGCCACAACCGCTGGAGCATCCACTCCATGAACATCACCAACCGGGTGCTGCTACAGACTCACCGCGGTGAGCCCACCGTTCTCTTGAACAGCGCTGACGCCGCCGCGCGGGGCATTGGTGACGGCGACTGCCTGCGGGTGCATAACGATGTCTCGTCCTTTATGGCCCAGGCCAAGGTATCGGGCGCGGTCAGGCCGGGGCAGATCATCAGCTACAACGGCTGGGAACCGTATCAGTACGCCGGCTGGAAGCACGCCGCCGACGTTGAGCCGGGGATGGTGAAGTGGTTGCATTTCGCTGCCGGGGAAGGCCATCTGCGGTACTGGGTCACGCAGTGGCAGCCGGTGCCCATCGACCGTGGTATCGCAGTGGATGTGGCAAAGGCGGAGTAGCCGAAGCCGGGAGGAGGTACCATGCTGGAGGAAGCTACGCTTAGCGACCTGACAGCCCAATACATCAGCGCGACCAGACCTGCGGCCTCGCCCAACGTTCCCCCCTCCGGACGAACCTGCTGCTTGGGGAAGACGCTCGAATGAAAGCGGCCGTCTACTACAAGACGGGGCCGCCGGACGTCTTCCGGTACGAGGAGGTGGCGGACCCGCCCTGCGGCCCAACCGACGTGCTCATCGAGGTGCAAGCCATCAGCATCGAGGGCGGCGACGTGCTGAACCGGGCGGGGGGCGAGATGCCCTCCCGTCCGCATATCGTGGGCTACCAGTGCGCGGGCGTCATTCGAGAGGTGGGCGCCAGCGTGACCGCCCGGGAGACCGGACAGGCGGTGGTCGCCATCATGCCATTCGGTTCGCACGCGTCGCTGGTGGCGGTACCCGAGGTCCAGACGTGGCTGCTGCCCGACGGGATGGACATCCAGCAGGGGGCGTGCGTGCCCATCGCCTTCGGCACGGCCCACGACTGCCTCTTCGAGTTCGGCCGCCTGCAGGCCGGGGAGACCATCCTCATCCATGCCGGGGCGGGCGGCGTCGGCCTGGCCGCCATTCAGCTCGCCAAGCGGGCGGGGGCGACGGTGCTGGCCACCGCCTCCAGCGACGAGAAGCTGGAGCGCCTGAAGGAGTTCGGCCTGGACCACGGCATCAACTACCGTACGACCGACTTCGTCTCGCGGGCACGGGAGCTCACCGGCGGACGGGGCGTGGACCTAGTGGTGGATTCGGTGGGGACGACGCTGCCGGGTAGTATCGCCTGCACCGGCTACCGTGGCCGCATCATCCAGGTGGGGAACGCGGGCCGGGCCGAGTCCCGCGCGATCGACACCGGGCCGCTGAGCGAGCTGAACCGCTCGCTCACCGGGGTCTTCTTCGGCGCCGCGGCGATGATCCAGCCGGAGCGGGTGCTGCCGATGGTCGATCGCTTGCTGCGAGAGGTGGCCTCGGGCGAGCTGCGGGTCGTCATCG
>MGOB01000086.1:21276-21607 GCA_001796995.1 Chloroflexi bacterium RBG_16_68_14
GCCTACATCGAGAGCCGCCAGGCCTTCGGCCGGGTGGTGCTGGAGCCCTAGGAGCGCGTCGCGAGGCCTGGCGCGCTCACGGCTGGTCGAACTCCGGGAAGTGCTCCTCGAAGGGGAGGACGGGACGGTAATAGACGCTGAAGAGGCGGCCGGCGTGCTGCACCTCGCACCAGCAGCGCGTGCTGGCAGGATCGGTCAGGTCGAGCGCGGCGAGGTCATTCTGGGTCAGAGCGTAGGTTCCGGGCACAAGGTCCGGCGCCGCGGCGGCGATATCGATCTGCGGGAAGGACCACGGCTCTCCATCGGCGGGATTGTCGAAGAGCGGGATGAC
>MGOB01000086.1:21620-23796 GCA_001796995.1 Chloroflexi bacterium RBG_16_68_14
GCCGAAACACTTCTGCGTCCCCTCTGGCCTCATCGGCTATCTCATCGAGACGCGCCTTGATGCGCTCAAGCCTTCGAAGCTCGCCCCACTCGTCTCCGTCAGGGATCTCAGCGCCGAGCGCATAAGCACTGACGGCGTTCGCCGCCGTCTTTGTATTCACATAGATGAATGTCGTTCCGGCGTCGGTAATCGGGATCTCGGGCTGCTCATAGTTGAAATTGAAGAAGCCGCTGTCTTCAATTTCATTGAGTAGGTCTTGGATCTCATCAACCGAGAGCCCGGCTCGGAGGAGCGTCGTAGCGTCGTTCGCTTCGTCAGAAAGAATCAGTGTGCCTTCGCCGTAGAGCGTGAAGTCGGGGAGTTCTGGACGGTACTGGTACTCCGCTGGCGGGAACCCTCTGGACGTCTTCATCTGAATGATGATGGCATCCTCCCGCCGTAGCCACTCGATGTCCTCCTCCGGCCCGGGGAGGCAGGCGCCCAGCGCGACCGTCGACAGCAGCAGGACCAGTCCCTTGCGAAGACCCATGGCCAGCCCCATCATACGAGTGTAATGGCCCTGGTCGACGTGCGACAGCGGGTAGCCAGCGTGCGCCCGGAGGTGCGGGTGGCGCTGGGCGTCTCCGCTCTGCTCCTCCTCTACGGTAACGCCATGTCCGCTTTTCCGCACGAGGCGCGGGCGCAGTTCCTCCTCTGGTCGAACTTGGCGCTGCTGGCGGGCCTGCTGGCCTGGGCCCTCGGCTGGGCGCGCCTCACCTTGCTCGAGGTCGGCCTCGATCCGAGAAGGGCGCCCGGCTCCGCCCTCTTCGGCGTCATCCTCAGCCTCCTGGCCGCCACCCCGCCGGTGCTGTTCATCGCCCTCGCGCCCCTCTTCAACGGCGGGCCGGTCGAGGCGGAGGAGATCACCGACCGCTCCGGCGCGGCGATGGCGTACTTCCTCCTCTTCCGCCAGCCGGTGGGCACGGCGCTCTTCGAGGAGCTGGCCTTCCGCGGCGTCCTCTACGGCGCCTGGCTGCGCGCGGGCGGCGAGCGGACGGCGTTCCTGGCGAGCTCGGCCACCTTCGCGCTCTGGCACCTGGTGATCTCCAGCCGGACCGTCATCGAGAGCGGCGTGGTGGACCGGCCGCCCATGGTGGCGGCGGGCGTGATCGTCTCGCTGGCCGGGATCTTCGTGGGCGGGCTGATCTTCGCCTACCTGCGCTGGCACACGAGGAGCATCGCGGCGGCGGTGGTGGCCCACTGGCTCATCGTGGCGCTGATGACCGTGACGGTCTGGTCGGTGGGATAGGAGACTGCTGAATAACACCGCGGGTCGGGCTTCAGCCCGACGGCGACAGGCTAAAGCCTGTCCCACGGGGAATTGGGGAGACCTGGTCGGCGTCTCCTAAAACACGCCTAGCAGATCCTTATTCAGCAGTCTCGGCTAGCGGCCTTGCGCGCTCCTTGGGCCTTCCGGCATAGTAAGGGCGCTGTCTAGATTCGCCTAGTAGACGTAAAGCTATGCCTACGGTCGACCGCGATCTGAAGGGAAAGGCTGCCATCTCCGGCCTCGGCATCACGGAGATGGGCCGCGTCTACGGCCACAGCGCCCCCTGGTTCGCCGCCGAGGCGATCCGGCTGGCGCTGGAGGACTCCGGCCTGAAGAAAGACGAGATCGACGGGCTGCTGGTGAACCAGGGGGTGTCGCCCCTGCCCGGCCTGGGCGGACTGGACCTCCAGAACCACCTGAGCCTGACCGATCTGCGTCTGCTGGCCAACATGACCGTCGGGGGCGCGACGGCGGGTATCATGGTGCAGTACGCCGCCCTCGCCATCGCCCACGGCCTGGCGAACCACGTGATCTGCCTCTTCGCCGACGCCCCCCTGCGCGAGGGTCGCGGCGGCGGCGATGCCTACGGCTTCGGCGGCGGGCAGCTCCAGCCCCAGGGCTTTCGCGGGCTTTACACCGCCTTCGGCATGTTCGGCGTCAACGCCCAGTACGCGCTGGCGGCGCGCCGCCACATGGGCATGTACGGCACCACCAACGACCACTTCGGCGCCATCGCCGTCGCCCAGCGCCAGTGGGCGGCGATGAACCCGCTGGCCCAGCAGCGGGAGCCCCTCACCCTGGAGGACTACCACGCCTCCCGCTGGGTGGTGGAGCCGTTCCACCTGCTCGACTGCTGCCTCGTCTCCA
>MGOB01000086.1:23886-26550 GCA_001796995.1 Chloroflexi bacterium RBG_16_68_14
ACCCGGGCGACCTGCGGCGGGCGGGCTGGGACCTGGAGACGCGCTCGGGCGCGCCCATGGCCAAGGAGCAGGCGTTCGGCATGGCCGGCATCGCCGTGGGCGACATCGACACCTGCCAGCTCTACGACTGCTACACCTACACCGTGCTGGTGACGCTGGAGGACTACGGCTTCTGCCCCAAGGGGGAGGGCGGCCCCTTCGTCGCCGACGGCAAGCTGGGGCCGGGCGGCGCGCTGCCGACGAACACCGGCGGCGGGCAGCTCTCCGGCTACTACATGTGGGGCATGACGCCCATCTCGGAGGCGGTGATCCAGACGCGGGGCCAGGGCGGCGAACGCCAGGCGCCCAAGCACGACGTGGTGCTCGTCTCCGGCAACGGGGGCATCCTGGACCACCACTGCACGCTGGTCCTGAGCCCGCACCCGGCGTGATCGTCGATTCGAAGGCCGGGCTTTAGCCCGGCGCAACGGGCTGCTGAAGCCTGGCCGTCGGAAAGGGGGAACCTGAGCGCCACCCGGCGTGACGGTACGAGGGCGGCTTTGACGGGCGCCAGCGGCGGCGCTATGCTGGCCGCGCGATAGGGAGGGGCCGCTGATGGAACCCCAGATCCAATTCTGCACCAGCGCGGACGGCACGCGCATCGCCTACGTTACCCTGGGCGAGGGGCGGCCGCTGGTCCACGTTCAACTGTGGAGCAGCAACCTGGAGTTGTTTTGGGCAGACCCCGCAGTCCGCCGCTGGCTGGAACGCATGGCCGAAGGTCGCCGGTACGTGTCCTTTGACCGACGTGGGGTGGGCGGCTCCCAGCGAGAGGTCGGGGACTTCTCGCTGGAGGCCCACGCCGCCGATGTCGCTGCCGTGGTTGATCACTTGCACTTGGAGCGGTTCGATATGTTCGCATCAGTAGACGGCGCGGCGGTCGCCGTCGCCTACGCGGCTCAGCACCCAGAGCGCGTCTCCCGGCTGGTGCTCTGGGCGCCATATCCGCGGGGACAGGACTTCTTCAGGTCTGAGGCGATCCAGGGTCTGCTGGAGCTTGTCCGCGGGAACTGGAGCCTGGCGCGGAGAGCTATTGCGGACGTCGTCTTTCCCAGCGGGCCGACCGAGGCCCAGCGCTGGTTGGCGGACCTCCTCCGTCAGACCGCCTCGCCTGAGGTGGCAGCGAGAGGCATCGAATTCCACTCGAGCGTTGATGTGACGGCGCTCTTGCCTCAGGTGAAAGCGCCGACGCTCGTCCTGCACCGGCGCGGCGACCGCAACGTGCCCATCCGGGCCGGAAGGGATGTCGCCTCCCTCATTCCTGATGCCCGCTTCGTTGCTCTCGAGGGCGACATAGCTGGCACGACACACGGTGACACCTCGTACGTGGAACTGGTGATGCGGTTCCTGGATGAAGGCCGGGACCAAGGGCAGAAAGCCGAGCCGTCGGACGAGGGCGCCTTCCGGACCATCCTCTTCACCGATGTGGAGGAGTCGACCGCACTGACACAGCGCCTTGGCGACGCCAAGGCGCGGGAGCTGCTCCGCATCCAAGAGCGCATCGTGCGCGACGCGCTTCAGGCGCACGGCGGCTCGGAGCTGAAGACGATGGGCGACGGCTTCATGGTCTCCTTCTCCTCGGCCACCCGCGCGCTGGAGTGTGCCATTGCCATGCAGCAGGCCCTTGCGGAGCACAATCAGTCGGCAACCGAGCCCATCCAGGTGCGGATAGGCCTGAACGCGGGGGAGCCCATCGCGGAGGAGAAGGACCTGTTCGGGACGGCGGTGATCGTGGCGGCGCGGATCGCGGCGCAGGCACAGGGGGGTATGATCCTGGCTTCGGACGTGGTGCGTCAGCTAGTGGCGGGCAGGGGCTTCCTCTTTGCCGACCGCGGAGAAGTCGGGCTGCGCGGGTTCGAGGAGCCGGTGCGGCTCTTCGAGGTCGCATGGCGGGAGTAGCCCATGGCAGAGCGGGACTACAAGCTGCCGATACCGGTCGCCGACGAGGAGTCGCGCCCCTTCTTCGAGGGCGCCAAGCAGCGCAAGCTGATGATCCTGCGCTGCACCCGGTGCGGCACCTGGCGCCTGCCGACACGCGAGCGCTGCGCCGACTGCTGGTCGACGGAGTTCGAGTGGGCCCAGGCCTCGGGCCGGGGAAAGCTGTACACCTTCGGCATCATGCACCAGCAGTACCACCCTTCCTTCGCCGAGGCCATCCCCTACAACTTCGCCTTCGTCGAGCTGGAGGAGGGGCCCCGCCTGGTCACCAACATCGTCGACTGCCCCAACGAGGAGCTGCGGACGGACATGCCGGTGGAGGCGGTCTTCGACGACGTGAGCGAGGAGACGACGCTCATCCGCTTCCGGCCGCGCTCCCTCACCCCCGGCCCCTCTCCCTCGCAGAGGGAGAGGGGTGACCGCAGGTCGGGGTGAGGAAGCACACGCTGGCCAAGAGGACACATGACCTTCTCCATCATCGCCCGAGGCCCGGAGCGCGGGCTCTTCGGCGTGGCCGTCTCCACGGCGGTGCCCTGCGTGGGCGCCATGGTCCCCCACGTGAAGGCCAGCGTCGGCGCCATCGCCACCCGGTCCTGCAGCAACATCCGGCTCGGCATCGACGGCCCAAGGTGAACAAAGGAGGAGAACGATGTCTAACAGTCGCTTTCAGATCCGGATCGACCCATG
>MGOB01000086.1:26568-26682 GCA_001796995.1 Chloroflexi bacterium RBG_16_68_14
GTCCGGCGGCGCCACGCTGGACGGCTCTTACGCCGAGCTGACCAACGGCGACCTGCGCGTCCGCTTCGGCTTCCTCTTCAACCGCACAATCCCTCGCGCCCAGATCGAGGAGGC
>MGOB01000086.1:26723-30456 GCA_001796995.1 Chloroflexi bacterium RBG_16_68_14
CGGCCTCATCGGCTCCTATCGCGGCGTCGTCGAGCTGAAGCTGCGCGAGCCGATCCGCGTGTGGGGAGTGGTCAACTGCAACCGCATCGCCATCACGCTGGAGGAGCCACAGCAGTTCCTCGAGGCGCTGGAGCGAAAAGCTAGGCGACCTCGGCCCTCTCCCGCTCGGGCAGGCGATGAGCCACCGTCGACGTCGTCATGAAGCGGCGCACCGCGGACAGGTCGCCCACGTAGCCGCACTGGAGGCAATCGACGACGACCCCGTACTCCTCGCGCTCGACGATGAGGTCGCCCCGGCGGCAGCGGGGGCAGGTCTTGAGCAACAGCATGGCGGTCCTTCTTTCAGAGCTT
Organism: Chloroflexi bacterium RBG_16_68_14; assembly: GCA_001796995.1. Classification (GTDB taxonomy): domain Bacteria; phylum Chloroflexota; class Dehalococcoidia; order DSTF01; family RBG-16-68-14; genus RBG-16-68-14. Next base: position 27,075 of record MGOB01000086.1, read on the forward strand.
CCACTCTCTATTGCCCAGTCCAACGTACGCCTACGGGGGGATACGCGATAGGGACGGATCGCCCTAATAGTACGGGCCGGATGGACTGTTAAGGAGGAGATCCTGAGGCAGGCCTGCGACCTCGTAGCTGCAGACCTTCAGGTCTGCAAGCTGACTCGCCTTTGGTTCCAAACAGGCAGGGCTGAAGCCCTGCAGCTACGGGCCTGGCTGTGTCCCCGCCAGCTTGGCTAGGGCGTCCTTCACCGCCACCGCCGCCTCCACCGCCTCGTCCTGGCTGGGCTGGACGGCCAGCAGATTGACGTAGCCGCAGCCCGCCTCCAGGTAGGGCATCAGGAACTCGGCGATCTCCTCCGGCCGGCCGCAGGGGGCGTACCGCTCGAAGCGCTCGTAGGGGATCTGGTAGAAGTTCTCCATGCGCCGGGCCAGCCGCTCCCGTGCCCGGTCGCGGTCGTCGTCCACGGCGTGCCAGAGCTGGAGGCCCAGCCCGATGCGGGCCGGGTCGCGCCCCTCCTGCGCCGCCCACTGGTCGATCTTCTCGCGCGCCTCCTGCATGCGCCGGGGGGAGACCCAGATGGCAACCCAGGCGTCGCCGTAGCGGGCGGCGCGCCGGAGGGCGGCGTCGGAGCGGCCGCCGATGTGGATGGGGATACCCTCCTCGCGGAAGGGCTTCGGCTGGAGGCGCACCTTGTTCAGCTTGAAGTACTTCCCCTCGAAGGTGGTCTCCTCCTGGGTCCAGAGGGAGCGCAGGATCTGGAGCGCCTCGTCGGTGCGACGGGCGCGCGTCTTCGGGTCGACGCCGCAGGCCCACCACTCGTTGGGGTCCTCGCCGCCGATGCCGACGCCCAGGGTGAGCCGGCCCAGGCAGAGCTGGTCGAGCATGGCGCACTGGAGGGCGACCGGGGTGGGATGGCGCAGCGCCAGCAGGTAGACGCTGACCAGGAGCCGGATGCGCTCGGTGACGGCGGCGACAGCGGTCAGGTTGATCAGGCCGTCGTTGCCCGAGCCGTAGAAGGTCACGTGGTCGCCGGCGAAGAGGCCGTCGATGCCGGCCGCCTCCGCCTTCCGCGCTGCCTCCAGCACCTGCTGGGCGGAGATGCCGGCGCGCATGTTCCAGGCGCCGGTCGGGATGTAGATGATGGGTAGCTGCATGCGATGCTACTCTGCTGGTAGAGAGCGTCTGTCTTAGGGCCGGGCCGACCTGAAGGTCGGCCCCTACGATGATAGAACGATCGAGGGACGTAGGGACAGACCTTTAGGTCTGTCCGGCCCTGACGCAAGACTTTGCTACCTGGACCCGCCGTCCTGCCGAGGTCCGATGACGCCCTCGCGGCGGAGCGCCTCGATCTCCTCCCAGGTGTAGCCGGCCTCCAGGAGCGCCTCCTCCGTGTGCTGGCCCAGCTCCGGCGCCAGACCGCGGATGCGGGCCGGCGTCTTGCTGAGCTGCACCGGCGTGGCCACCATGCGCACCGGCGGGCCCTGGGGGCGCGGCACCTCCTCGATGTAGCCGTTGGCCAGCACCTGCGGATCGCTGGCCACCTCCGCGTAGTCCTGCACGAGAGCAGAATAGATCCCACAGCCGTTGAGGATACGCACCCACTCGTCGGCCGGGCGTTGGGCGAACGCCTCGTCCAGGACCGCGATGAGCTCGTCGGCATGTTCGCGCACCCGACCGAGATAGGAGGCGAACCGTTCGTCATGCTCCAGCGCGGGCCGGCCGATGGCCTCGCAGAGCTCCGGCCAGCAGCGGTCCAGCAGTATGCCGATGGCGAAGTAGCGGCCGTCGCAGCCGCGATAGACGTTCCAGAAGGGGGTGAAACCGGCGCGGGGGAAGCGACGGGGGAGCTCGCCGGAGAAGAGGTAGTTGGTGATGTTGAAGGACTGGAGCGCCATCACCGTCCCCAGGAGCGAGACGTCTACCTGCTGGCCCTCGCCGGTCCTCTCGCGGTGCCACAGGGCGGCCAGGATGCCGATGACGGCCAGCATGCCGCCAGCCTGGTCGGCGATGGGCGCGCCCACGTTCTTGGGCAGGCCATCGGGCTCCCCAGTGATCGCCATCAGGCCGCCCCGCGCCTGGCCCAGGATATCGAACGACCCGGCCCCGGCCTCCGGCCCCTCGCGCCCATAGCCGGAGGCGCGGGCGTAGACGAGGCGCGGGTTAGCCTTCGAGACCTCGGCGTAGCCGATGCCCAGGCGCTCGCAGACGCCCGGCCGGAAGTTGGTGAGGAACACATCGGCCTGGCGGGCGAGCCGGAGGAGGACCTCGCGGCCCTTCGGGTGCTTGAGGTCCAGGGCGAGGGAGCGCTTCCCCCGGTTAAGCGCCTCGAAGTAGCCGCTCAGGCCGTCGAGCTGCTCGAAACGGTGGATGCCGCGACCGGGGTCCCCGACCACGGGCTCCTCGATCTTGAGGACGTCCGCCCCCAAGTCGGCCAGCATGGCGGAGGCGGAGGTCCCCTGCTGCCAGATGGTCATATCGAGGACGCGGATGTCTTCCAGGGCACCGGGCATGGTGGATGGCTCCTCAGCTTGTCTCTTATAGCAGAAACGGACGCCAGCGGGGAAGCGTTGGATGAGTAGAGGAGCAGCGCGTGGCGACCGATACTACAGCCGAGAGCGCTGCGGAGGAGAACCGATGATCACTCAGGAACTCACCACCTGGCTTTACACGAGCCGGGAATTCCGGCGCCGGCTAACGGAAGAGGTGGAGCGCGCGGCCAGGGAAGAACGCCCGTACACCGTCGTCGCCTGCGTCCCCCAGCACCTGCCGGGCGAGGGCGTGGGCGACATCGTCCGGGTGGCGGCGGATTGCGTACACAACCTGGTCCGGGACGACGACCTGGCCGGCCGTCTGGACGACGACATCCTGGCCATCGGCCTGCCGGACACCGACGCCGACGGCGCCCGGGTGTTCTGCTACCGGCTCCAGGGCGATCTGCGCCTCCGCTCCTACCACCTGCGGAACACGGTGTGGGACGCCGACTTCGCCTGCCTGCCGGAGGACGGATCGCCAGCAGAGGAACTCCTCCAGGCCGCCATCAAGGCCGCAAAGACGCGACGGCGTCGCCTGGCCGGCTGAGAAGCGTCGGCGCGCTGCGATACCGCCCACCGTTGACCGGCGCCGCCCGGATGCCCTACAACTGAAGGGCCATGACCTTCCGGGAAGGCCCCGACAGGGTCGGGGCAGGCGTCATCGATAGCGACGGCACGGCCATCCACTACCTGGACTGGGGTGGGAGCGGCCCGCCGCTCATCCTGATCCACGCCACCGGCTTCCTGGCCACCCTCTGGCGCCCCATCGCCCAGCGGCTGGCACGCCGCTTCCGCGTGCTGGCGATGGACCAGCGCGGCCACGGCGACAGCGATAAGCCCGCCGACGGCTACCGGT
>MGOB01000086.1:30716-32354 GCA_001796995.1 Chloroflexi bacterium RBG_16_68_14
CTCCTACCGCACGCGGCCGGCGTTCCGGAGCTGGCGCGAGGACGTCCTGCGCCTCTACGTGGAGGACGGGACACGGCTCCGGGAGGACGGGCAGGTGGAGCTGAAGTGCCCGCCCGAGATCGAGGCGCAGTTCTTCGACGCGGTGCGCCACCTGGACCCCTGGCCGATGCTGCCCTCGATGTGCCCATCGCTGGTCCTCTGGGGCGCCGAGAGCCACCTGCCCGTCCGGCAGGCGGGCCTGCACGGTCGCGGCCTGGACCGGGAGGTGGAGGAGGCGATCCCCCACGCCCGCACCGTCCTGGTGCCGGGCACCTCCCACTTCCTGCCCCAGGAGCGCCCCGACGAGGTGGCCCGCCTGATGGAGCAGTTCCTGGCGGACTGAGGGAAGGCGCCGCGCATGGATGCACCCCGCGTCGTCGTCACCGGACTGGGCGTGATCAGCCCCGTCGGGCTCGATGTCGAGACGTTCTGGCGGAACCTGCTCGCGGGCCGCTCCGGCCTCGGGCCCATCACGCTGTTCGACGCGTCGAACTTCCCGGTGCGCATCGCCGGGGAGGTGAAGGGCTTCGACCCGCTAGCCTACATGGACTACAAGATGGCGCGCCGCTCCGGCCGCTTCGCCCAGATGGCGGTGGCGGCCAGCAAACAGGCGCTCCAGATGGCCGGGCTGGAGGTGACCGAGGAGACCCGCGACCGCATCGGCGTCATCGTCGCCTCCTCCGGCGGCGCCTTCGAGATGGGGAAGCAGGAGGAGGTGATCGAGCGGCGCGGCCCGACCAAGGTGGACCCGCTGCTCATCCCCCGGCTGGGCGGCTACATGGCGGCGGCGCGCGTCGGCCGGGTGCTGGGCGTGCGCGGGCCCAACACCACCATCAACTCGGCCTGCGCCTCCGGCACCGACGCCCTGGGCCAGGCCCTGAACCTGATCCGCACCGGCTCGGCCGAAGCGCTGCTGGCCGGCGCCGCCGAGGCGATCGTCACCCCGCTGGGCGTCGCCTCCATGGCGGTGCTGGGCGCCCTCACCAAGGACTGGAACGACGAGCCGGAGCGCGCCTCCCGCCCCTTCGACGCCAGGCGCTCCGGCTTCGTGCTGGGGGAGGGCGCCGGCATGCTGCTGCTGGAGACCGAGGAGCACGCGCTGGGGCGGGGCGCCCCCATCCTCTGCGAGCTCGCCGGCGCCGGCTGGTCCTTCGACGCCACCGACGACACCGCGCCCGACGCCGAGGGCCAGTCGCTGGCGATGCTGCGCGCCCTCCGGTCGGCCCGCCTCCGGCCGGAGGAGGTGAGCTACATCAACGCCCACGGCACCTCCACCGAGCTGAATGACCGGGCGGAGACGGCGGCCATCAAGCGCGCCCTGGGCGAGGATGCCGCCCGGCGGGTGCCCATCAGCTCCATCAAGTCGATGGTGGGGCACTCGGGCGCGGGCGCCGGCGGCGTGGAGGCGGTCGCCAGCGTCCTGACCATCCGCGACAACGTCCTGCCGCCGACGATCAACTACGAGTACCCGGACCCGGACTGCGACCTGGACTACGTCCCCAACCAGGCGCGCCGGCACCAGGTGGAGGTGGTGCTCTCCAACTCCTTCGGCCTGGGCGGCCAGAACGCGTCGCTGGTGCTGCGGCGGTATCGGGGGTA
>MGOB01000086.1:32472-32566 GCA_001796995.1 Chloroflexi bacterium RBG_16_68_14
CTGGTGGCGTAGCTTCTGCTGATTTATCCGGCGGGACTACGCATCGTTCGCTCCTGTTTAGGTGCTGGCGAAGCGGCGTGCTTCGCGAAAGGGG
>MGOB01000086.1:32572-36443 GCA_001796995.1 Chloroflexi bacterium RBG_16_68_14
ATGCGCAGAAACTCTATCTCCATCCTCGGCTCATTGTTTGTTGTTGCGCTGGCGGCCCTGGCCGCGTTCACTCTAGTCGCGGTCGGGGGAAATGGCGCCCTGGCCACCCACCCGGGCACGACCGTGCTCGTCGGCGATCCAACACCGGGCGACGACGGCGTCACGCCGTTCACCTGCGGGGATGCGGCGAATCCCTGCGACACGATTCAGAACGGGATTGCGCACGCCAACGCAGGCGACACGGTCAGCGTGGCGGCAAGCACCTACACCGAGCAGATTACCATTGATAAGAGCCTGACGCTGACAGGCGATACCAGCGGTGCTTGCCCAGGCCCAGGGCCCAGTGCGCCGGTCCTTGACGGCGGCGGCGCGGTCGGCTCTGCCATCACCATCGCTGGCGGCGTCTCGAACGTCACCATTGAGGGATTCGAGATCCGAAACTACAGAAACCGTCCCTTGGACAGCCTGTTTACTACCGGGGGCATCGGAAGCGCCGTCCTGGCGTGGAATGCTGCGGCCATCGACAACGTCATCGTTCGTGACAACTACCTGCACGACCTGGGTTGGAGCGCAGTGCTCGTCGGCAACGAGGGCCAGACTCTGCACGACAACTGGCTCGTCGAGTGCAACAAGGTAGCCGATGTTGCGGCCTACGCCATCGAGCTCACGAACACCTCCAACTCCAGCGTCATCGACAACGACATCACTGGCGGCGTGGGCATCCTCGGCGAGGCCGGCACGGGTACCCAGCCGGCGGACAATTCCGATGACGGCATCCTGATCCAGACGCAGATCCATACGGGTACCGGCCTGACGAATACAAACATCACGGTGGACGGCAACACCGTAGATCCGATGGCGAGGGCTGGCATCGAGCTCCTCGCCTGGGATTCCACTAACTCACTGACGGCCAACCTCCAAAATGTCACGCTGAGCGACAACAGCGTAAGCGACTCCTTACGCGGAGTCTACGTCCTTACGTTTGGAGCGAACGCGAACATCGACAACGTGGCCATTACCAGAAACTTCCTGGACGCGAACGGCGATGGCGTCCAAATCAGAGACGTGGGCGGTAGCCACGGATCCATCGGCGTCACAGAGAATGACATAACAAACAGTACTGGCCCGAGTTCGGGTGTGCGGATTAGGGCCGACACCTCGGCGGCCGGTATTACCGTTAACTGCAATAACATCGTGGACAACGCTCTCCTCGGCATCAACCATGAGGGCACGGGCACGCTCAACGCCGAGAACAACTGGTGGGGTGCTGCCAGCGGGCCGACGCATTCTAGCAATCCGGGCGGTACCGGCGACGGGGTCAGCGACAACGTGGACTTCGACCCGTTCCGGATCACTCACTGCGAGTCAGCCACGCTGGGACTGGAAGTTAAGCCGGCGGGCACCTCCACCAATATCCTGGTGAAGGACAAGTTCAGCGTCTCCATCGCGATCAGCGACTTGAAGCTGAAGGACGCCGACGGCGACGAGATCGCCGGCTACGTGGCCTGGCAGGCTCGGGTCAACTATTCACCGGGCCTGCGCCTGCAGCAGCCGCCCGACTTCGGGTCTCCGCTGACTCCGCTGTCTCCGCTGACCATCAGCGCTACTGCCAAGGGGACTAATACCATCCTGCTGGGCGCGACGATCAAGACCGGCGCGCAGGAGACGGCCTACACGGGCAACCTGGTCAACCTGGGCTTCCAGTGCGTCAAGCCCGGTGTGCACACCATCACGCTCAAGAGCGACGCCGAGACCTACGTCGTCAGCGAGAAGAAGGGGCAGCCGACGCTGCACATCAACCCGAGCGTGGTGACCGTAGACTGCCGCGCTGCGGTCATGTCGCTCAGCTTCAAGGGCGGCGCCAAGCCAGTGCCTTCCTCCCCCCCGCCCCCGCAGAATACCTTCTGGGTGCGCCAGGGCGACCAGTTCCAGGTCAGCGTCGTGCTCGATGAGATCCGCAACCTCACCTACGACGAGGTCCACGCCGAGGTGGACTACGGCGGCGTCGACGTCGCCCTTATCAGAGTGCTCCGCAAGAACCCGCCCTGTCTGTCGGGACCTAGTTACACGACGAGCGAGGGGTCGGTCAGCATATCCTGTCCGACGGGTAACTCGACCTTCGCCGGGAACAACGTCTTCAACCTGGTTTTCCAGTGCACAGGCGTCAGCCCCGGCACAGTCGCTGTGCAACAAATCAGCTTGCTGGCCCCGGGGGCGGGCACCGGCTTGACGGACAAGCAGGGCCAGAACGTCAAGCCATTCCTGGGCAAACCGCTCACCATCCGCTGCGTAGGGGACCAGTCCGACAAGGACGGCGACGGCTGCACGCCGCAGCAGGAAGCCGCCTTCAAACCGCCGCTGGACCCGAACAGGTTCGATTACTGGGACACTAACAACGACGACGTGATCGACATCCGCGACGTGCTCGCCTATGTGAAGAATTTCGTGCTACCGCCTTCGGGCAAGGTGCTGTCAACCGATGGGGACGCGGATATCGACCTCGACGACATCTTCAACGTCATCGCGCTGTACGGCACGAATTGTCTGCCGCTCGGTCCGTAGAGCGGGATGGGAAGGGGACAAGCTGAGCACAACAAAGGACGTTGGGAGACCCGCTAGCCGCGCGCCGGAGGCAGACGTAAGCATAGTGCGCTCGTACGTCGCCGGTAGGGTGCTGGCGGCTCTCACCGTCGTTGCGTTTCTGGTGGCGTTGGCAGGGCCGGCGGACCAGGGCGGCTCGCGCGTGGCCGCCCAGCAGCAGGGCCAGGTCGAGCTGTCGTTAAACGTCGTGGCGGCATCGAACGTCGCCTGCCGGTCAGCGCAGAAACCCGACAAGTGCGCCGTGAGTCCCGGCTCCACCTTCACTCTGACTGTGGACATCAACGCCGTCCCCGCTTCGGGCTACAGCGCCTACGAACTCGACGTGGTGCATACCGGCCTCGTCTCTAAGGCCATTCGGTACGCAGCCATCAGCGAGCTCGGGGTCACGCTGCCGACGGCGGGTGTCGGAACCGAGGCCTTCCGCGCAGGCGCCCTGACTGCCATCCAGCAACCTCCACTGCCCACCACCGGTTACCTGGGGCCTTTGGTGGAGGCAGATTTCAACTGCGCGGCGAGTGGCACCTTCAAGATCTCCATCCGCGTACCCGACACAAAGGTCAAGGACGCGAACGGTGACAATGTCCCGATCACCACGGGCGAGCAAGCGGGCGCAAAGGTGGCGGACACCCTGCTGATCACTTGCGTCGATCCGCTCGACTTCGACAAGGACGGCGACGGGTGCACGACACGAAGGGAGCTTGGCCCAGACGAGCGGCTGGGCGGCCGGCGCGATCCGAACAACCCCTGGGACTTCTACGACACCAACGGCGACAGACGCATCGACGCGCCCAACGATATTCTCGGGGTCATGCTGCGCTACTCCGCCAACCCCGCGCTGCCCTACGACCCCGCGTACGACCGCGGCCCCTCAGCCGGCCCGAACGCCTGGAACACGACCGGGCCGGACGGGCGAATCAACGCGTCGAACGACATCCTGTCGGTCATGTTTCAGTACCAGCACAACTGCCGGTAGGGCGCCGTAGCCCTGGCGCTACCGCCTCCGCGCCAGAAGCATCCTGCCTGCCGCCAGCAGCGCCCCGGCCGCCAGGAGGGCGGCGAGCGGGGCCGGCCAGACGGGCCCATCTCCGCCTCGAAGGCCCTGGCCGCTATCGGGGAGGGCGGACGGCGTGGCCGTCGGCGCGGGCGTGGCCGCCGGCGGCTGAACGGCCTCGCCCACGATGACCTCGCCGTCGCGGACGACGACGGAGACGTTGGCCATGTCGGCGATGTCGCTGAGCGGGTCGCCGTCGACGACGATGACGTCGGCCAG
>MGOB01000087.1:0-14483 GCA_001796995.1 Chloroflexi bacterium RBG_16_68_14
GCCGCGCATGGCGTCTCCTTTCGCCCACCCCGCTACGCCTATGCTACGATGTTCCACCACCGGGGTCGATCCCCTTTTTCAGCACCCTGCTAGGCCCTCAGCGTCAGAGGAACCAGTTTTCGTTCTAGCTCCACGGGCCATCGGACCTTGCCGGTTTCGTCGCCAGAGAGGTACAGGAGGACTGCCTGCTTCAGGTTCCTCAAGGCCGCTTTCTCGGTATGACCCTGACTGGCAACCCCTAGGTCGACGCATTCTGAGACGAACCAGTCGCCCTCCCGCCATATCGCAGCGGTAGGTCTGATTGTCTCGCCCATCCGCTACCAGCCCCGAGTGGCCAGCAGCTCCTCCGGGGCCAGGGAGCGGACGTCCAGGCCGCGCATGGGCTCCCCCAGGCCGCGGGAAACCTCAGCGATAATCTTAGGGTCCTGATAGTGGGTGACGGCCTGGACGATGGCGTGGGCGCGCTTGGCCGGGTCCTCCGACTTGAAGACGCCGGAGCCGACGAAGACGCCGTCGGCGCCGAGCTGCATCATGAGGGCGGCGTCGGCCGGGGTGGCGACGCCCCCGGCGGCGAAGTTCACTACCGGCAGCCGGCCGAGCTCGCGGGTCTCGCGCACAAGCTCGTAGGGCGCGGCCAGCTCCTTAGCCTCGGCCATCAGCTCGTCTTCCGGCATCGTCTGGAGCCGGCGGATGCCGTCCCAGACGGCGCGCATGTGGCGCACCGCCTCCACGATATTGCCGGTGCCGGCCTCCCCCTTGGTACGGATCATGGCCGCCCCTTCGCCGATGCGCCGCAGCGCCTCGCCCAGGTCGCGGCAGCCGCAGACGAAGGGTGCCTTGAAGTCGTGCTTGTTCACGTGGTGGCGCTCGTCGGCCGGCGTGAGCACCTCGGACTCGTCGATGTAGTCGACGCCCAGCGCCTCCAGCACCTGCGCCTCGACGAAGTGGCCGATGCGGCACTTTGCCATGACCGGGATGGTGACCGCCTCCATGATGCGCCGGATCACGTCCGGGTCAGCCATGCGGGCGACGCCGCCAGCGGCTCGGATATCGGCGGGCACCCGCTCGAGGGCCATGACGGCACAGGCGCCGGCCTCTTCGGCGATCTTCGCGTGCTCCGGCGTCACCACGTCCATGATGACGCCGCCCTTCAGCATCTGCGCCAGGCCGACCTTGACCTTCCAGGTGCCCGTCTCGGCGCCTTGGGGAGAAGCGTTTCCGTCCTGCTGTGGCATCATGAGCTCCTGTCGATGCGGGGTATGCAGCCTGCGATTGGGCGTCTCTCCCTATTCTATCCCGGCCTCGTAGCGCCGACAAGGACGGCAGAGGTGCCTTGCTCGTGGGAAAGGGGCGAGCCTATAATGCCGATGCTGGCCCGCCGGGCAACCTATCTGGTACGCGAGGTTCGTGGCTCTTGTCCCCTTCCGAAGTAGCGCCGCATGCGCGCTCCATCCTGGTGCCGGTGGACGGCTCCCATGCCAGCATGCAGGCCGTCGCCCTCGCCTGCGAAATCGCCCGCAAGAGCAAGGGGAAGGTGTACGTGGTGCACGTGATCGAGGTGAAGCGGACCCTGCCCCTGGACGCGCAGCTTGAGTCCGAGGAGGCCGCCGGCGATGTCGTCCTATCCCAGGCGGAGCGGGTAGCGCGGGAGCAGCACTTCAAGCTCGAGGGCGAGATCCTGCACGCGCGGGAGGCTGGCCCCGCCATCGTGAATGAGGCCATCGACCGGGGCGTAGATCTGATCGTTCTCGGGATGTCGTATCCACAGCGGTTCGGTGAGTTTCAGTTGGGGCGGGTCGTCGAGTACGTCCTGAGGAGCGCCCCCTGCGAGGTGTGGGTGTGCCGTCACCCGCCGGAAGAGTGAGATGAAAGCGATCATCATGGGCTGCGGCCGGGCCGGCTCCCAACTGGCGATCACGCTGGACCGGGACGGGCACGATGTCACTATCCTGGACATCAACGCCTACCAGTTCACCCGCTTCCTGCCCGAGTCGTTCGGTGGTCACACCATCACCGGTAACGGCATCGACCAGGACGTGCTGCGTCGGGCGGGCATCGAGGAGGCGGACGCCTTCGTGGCGGTGACGGCGGGCGATAACCGCAACGTCATGGCGGCGCAGATCGCCAGGCACATCTTTGGCGTGGAGCGCGTGGTGTGCCGCATCTACGACCCCATCCGCGAGCAGATGTACCACCGGCTGGGGCTGCGGACGATCTCTCCGACCAGGGAGTGGGCCCGGCTCCTCAAAGAGGCGCTGGAGGCGGAGGAGACGCAGCCGGTGGCCAGCCACGAGGGCGGCGGCCAGATGGGGGCCGCCCCATAAGGTGGCGCTATGTATATCGTCGTCGTCGGCGGCGGGAAGGTGGGCTTCTACCTAGCCAAGGAGCTGGTGGAGGCCAACCATGAGGTCCTGGTGATCGAGCGGGACCCGGCCAAGTGCGCTGAGATCGCAGAGGTGTTGGGCGAGATCGCTATGCGCGGGGACGGCTGCGAGGCGGCCATCCAGGAGCGGGCCGGAGTGGGCCGGGCGGACCTGCTGCTGGCCGTCACCGGCGAGGACGAGGATAACCTGGTGGCCTGCCAGGTGGCACGGCACGTCTTCCAGCTCCCGCGTACCGTCGCTCGCATCAACAACCCGAAGAACGAGCTGATCTTTCGCAAGCTGGGCATCGATTCCACGGTCAGCGCCACCACGGCGATCATGGCCCACATCGAGCAGGAGCTGCCCACCCACCCCCTCATCTCGCTGCTCACGCTGCGCCATGGCTTCGAGATCGTGGAGGTCAAGATACCGGAGGACGCGGCCGTGGTGGGTCGGGCGCTCAAGGACGTGGTGCTGCCCCACCAGTCCCTGGTCTGGGGCATCGTCGATGCGGAGGGCAACCCCAAGGCGCCCACCGCCGACACCGTCCTCCACGCCGGCGATGAGGTAGTGGCGGTCACCCTCCAGGAGAGCGAGGAGGCGCTGCGGGCAGCCTTCACCGGGCCGCCTCCCGAGCGGAGCTTCTGACCCCGCGATGACCCGCCTAGCCTACCTGGGACCTTCCGGTACCTTCACCGAGGAGGCGGCGCTGCGCTACCAGCCGTCCGCCCAACTCCTCCCCTTCGCCAGTGAGGCGGCCGTCGCCGCCGCCGTCGAGTCCGGCATGGCGGACGAGGGCGTCCTGGCCATCGAGAACAGCCTGGAGGGCTCGGTGACGCGTACAATCGACGTCTTGATCCACGAGTCCCGACTCTTCATCAAGAGTGAGGTCATCCTGCCCATTGAGCACTGCCTCATCGTGCGTCCCGGCACGGCCGCAGATGACGTGTCGGTCATCTACGCGCACCCGCAGGCACTAAGCCAGTGCCGAAGGTTCATCGAGCTGCGCTTTCCTAACGCGCGACAGGAGGCCGCCTTGTCGAACGCCGCTGCAGTCGAAGAGATCCTGAACGTGCCAGGAGGCGCGGCCATCGCTGGCGCGCGCGCTGCCGAGCTCCACGGCGCCCAGATCCTGGCGCGGGGCATCCAGGACAACCCCCACAACAAGACCCGCTTCGCCGTCCTGGGGCCGACGGACAGCGAACCGACGGGGCGCGACAAGACGTCCATCGCCTTCACCGTCGCCCATGACCAGCCGGGAACGCTGGTGGGGGTCCTCCACGAGCTTTCCGACCGGTCCATCAACCTCGTAAAGATCGAGTCGCGGCCGTCCCGGGAGGAGCTGGGGATCTATGTCTTCCTGGTTGACCTGGAGGGCCACCGCACCGACCCCACCGTGGCCGAGGCGCTGGCCGCCGTACAGGCGAAGGCCTTCTTCTTCCGGGTGCTGGGCTCCTACCCCCGCTGGGACGATGCCCGAGATCCCTGACCTGGAGGCCATCCGCGGCTTCCTCAACCAGCATCTCCCCGGTGTCCGCGTGGAGCGGGCGGAGTTCCTCATCCCGGTGGTCTTCCGCGTGGCCAGGGACGAGTTCGTCCGGACGCTGGAGGGCAACGTCTTCGGGGAGACGGAGCGGCGGGGGAAGTTCCTCATCTTCTCGCTGGAAAGCGGCCACCGACTGGTCATCAACGCCATGCTGACTGGTCGTTTCCAGTACCTTCGGCTGAAGGAGAAGCGGCGCGCCCGCACCTGCCTGGTGCTGGGCCTGGCCAACGGCTGGGAGCTGCGCTACGCGGACGAGCGGCTGATGGGCAAGGTCTACCTGGTGCCCGCCGACCAGCTCTCGCAGGTGCCCCAGTTCTCCGAGATGGGGCCCGACGCGCTGGAGGTCTCCCGGGAGGAGTTCGCCCAGCGCATCCGGAGCTTCAGGGGCCAGGTCAAGAACGTGCTGGTGAACCACCGGTTCGTCGCCGGCGTCGGCAACGCCTACGCCGACGAGATCCTCTTCGCCGCCCGCCTCCATCCCTATCGCAAGCGCACGACGCTGAGCGACGACGACATCGAGCGGCTGCACCAGGCGATGGGCAAGGTCTTCGCCTGGGCGACGCCCATGGTGGCGGAGCAAATGCGGGAGGAGCTGAACTACGAGGAGCGGCGCGACTTCCTGAAGATCCACCGCAAGGGGGGCGAGCCGTGCCCCGTCTGCGGCACCCGCATCTCCGAGATCACCGCCGGCCAGCGCATCACCAACTTCTGCCGCAACTGCCAGCCGGGCTAGACACCATCTGCGCACGCATCACGAAGGCCATGTTTAAGCCTGGCCTTCGATAGGGGCTCGATTCGGGGGCTCGCCTATCCGTAGCCGTCCGGCTGCTCCCAGCCCGGGAGGAACTTCCGCCAGCCGTCCTGGCCGTCCAGGTGGCGGTACACCACGTAGTAGCTGGTCACCCGGGGGGCGAAGGGGTCCCGCAGGAGGCGCATCCTCGCCTCGTGGGGCGTCCGACCTGCCTTGCGGTGGTTGCACGTCTTGCAGGCCGAGACCAGGTTCTCCCACTCGTGGCTCCCACCGCGATGGCGGGGAATGATGTGGTCCAGGGTCAGCTCCCGCGTCTGCCGGCCGCAGTACTGGCAGGTGTACCTGTCGCGGTTGAACACCTCGCGGCGGGAGAGGCGCATCTTGGGCCGAGGCCGCTTGATCATGTAGATCATGCGGATGACGGAGGGGAGGGAGAGGACGAAGCGGGGCGTGCGGATGCCGCCCTCCCCGTGCTCCAGCACCTCCGCCTTCCCGCGGTCGACGAGGACGTAGGCGCGCCGAGCGTTACAGACGTTGAGCGGCTCGTAGTTCTGATTCAGGACCAGGACGGCGCTATTGATCATCGAGTTCGACCCCGCTCGTTCTCGCTATGATAGCAAATCAGATTCGGCCGGTGCAACGGCTCCGAACGCTCGGCAGCGGGCTCAGCGTCACCCGCGAGGCCCGCGGTCAGCTGTGGACAGACAGGCTCAAATAGGGCCAAATGGCTCTTGCTAGAGGGCTCTCCCCGCCACATACTGGCCGTGTCCTAACGAAGGGCGCTCGGAGGGAGCCGTAGCCAAACCGACCCCGCCATCGGAGGTCGGTTGTTGTATTCGCCGCAAGGCGAGAAAGGACGGAATGATATGAGGAAGATAGCCCTATTGGCTGCACTGGCCCTGGTGACAGGGCTCATGGCGCTGGGGGTTGGACAGGCGCTAGCCCGTGCGCCGCTAGTAGTGGACGATAATGGTGTCCAATGTCCCAACGCCGGATTTACCACCATCCAAGCGGCTGTGAATGCGGCGAGTGCGGGCGACCAAATTCGCGTCTGCGCCGGCGTGTACGCCGAGAACGTGGTGATAGCTACAAGTGGCATTACCCTGAAGGCCGCCCCGGGGGCCATTCTGGACGGTAGCACCCTTGGCAACGGCGACGGCATAACGATTCAAAGCGGCGTAAGCGGCGTAACCATCAAGTACTTCGAGATCCGTAACTACAATGGGATCTCTTCTGGGGTGGGCAACGCCATCCAGTCCTGGAACTGCGGCACCAGCGACATCTCGGTAATCGGGAACTACATGCATGACAACGCCTGGAACGCTATCCTGGTCGGCAACGAGGGCGAAGCGCTTCACTACCGTTGGAGCGTTAAGGACAACACGGTGGTGAACAACGGCTTCTACAACATTGAGCTCACCAATACCCAGGACAGCGAGATCAAGAACAACGTAGTTACAGGCCCCGGCGGGCAGTTTGGCATTGGAATTCTTCTCCAGGCCCGGAACTTCACCGCTACTCCAGGCTATAATTACCTGGGGTGCGGCGAGTATCCCTTCCCAGAGATTGTCGCCAGCGGGAACGTGATTTCAAGCGGCAACGTGGTCAGCGGCTTCAAAGGCCTAAGTTCCTGGGGTGGGATATTCTTGCTTGCTTTTTCGGATGGCACCGGGGCCAGGTTGACTGAAACGTTGGTATCGGAGAACGAGGCCTACGACAACAACTACGGCATCATAGTGTATGGTTTCGGGTTGGATGTAGTGGACAAGAGTCGTATTAGTGAGAACAACGCCCATCACAATCCAAGTATCTCCGGCGTGGGCTTTGGCGACGGCATCCGGCTCATTAACGGGGATGACTCGCTTATCTCCGACAACACCGTAACAGCTAACGGTCGGCACGGCATTAGACTAGGGGGTGGCTCCACCGGTAACCAGGTGTCTGACAATACGGCAACTGGAAACGGTGGCTTCGACCTAATCCACGATGCCACCAGCACTCCCAATACTTGGAGGGACAATACCTGCGGCACCAAGTCGGGTACTGATATCCCCGCGTGTTAGCTGGCAGGCGACCACGCAGCTTGACGTAGGGTTTGGCAAGGGGGCGGGGCCGTGTGGCCCCGCCCCTAGCTCGCCGCCTTCGCGGGCACCTTCGCCTTTGAGAACGTGTAGCCTTCGCCCTCGGCGTAGCCCACCAGCACCTGGTCCCCCTCGGCGAACTCGCCGGCCAGGATGCGGCGGGCCAGGGCGTTCTCCACCTGCCGCTCCACCACGCGGCGCAGCGGTCGGGCGCCGTAGGTGGGGTCGTACCCTTCCTCCACCAGCGCCCGCTTGGCCGCCTCCGTCACCTCGATGGTGATGTGGCGCTCGGTGAGGCGCTCCTGCACCTCCTGCAGCATCAGCTCCACGATCCGGTCCAGCTCCTTCTGGCTGAGCGGCTCGAAGATGATGATCTCGTCCACCCGGTTGAGGAACTCCGGCCGGAAGAAGCGGCGGAGCGCGTCCTCCACGTTCTTGCGCAGCTGGTCGCGCTCGCCCGCGCTCTTCGTCCGGCTGGTGACGAAGCCGAAGGCGCCCTTCGCCTCGGAGCTGGTGCCCAGGTTGGAGGTCATGATGACCACCGTGTTGCGGAAGCTGACGGTGCGGCCGTGGCCGTCAGTCAGGCGGCCGTCCTCCATGATCTGGAGGAGGACGTTGAGCACCTCCGGGTGCGCCTTCTCCACCTCATCGAAGAGCACCACCCGGTAGGGCCGACGGCGCACCGCCTCGGTCAGGCCGCCCGCCTCCTCGTAGCCCACGTAGCCGGGCGGGGCGCCGATGAGCCGCGCCACGGTGTGCCGCTCGCCGTACTCCGACATGTCGAGGCGGATCATGGCGTCCTCGTCGTCGAACATGTACGCGGCCAGGGCGCGGGCGAGCTCCGTCTTGCCGACGCCGGTGGGCCCGAGGAAGATGAAGCTGCCGATGGGCCGGCGCGGGTCCTTGAGGCCGGCCCGCGCCCGGCGCAACGCCTCGGAGACGGCGCGGACCGGCTCGTCCTGGCCGGCGATGCGCTCGTGCAGCCGCTCCTCCATGTGGAGCAGCTTCTCCGCCTCGCCCTCCAGCATGCGCGAGACGGGGATGCCGGTCATGGAGGCGATCAGCTCCGCGATGGCGGACTCGTCCACCCGGGCGGAGATCTTCTCCTCTCGCTCCCACTGGGCGCGCCTCTGGTCGTACTCGGCCTGGACCTGGAGCACGTCCTGCTTGATGCGGGCCGCCTCCTGGTAGTCCTGGCGCTGGGCGGCCGCCTCCGTCTTGGCGGCCAGGTCGTCCAGGCGGTTCTTAAGCTCGCGCAGCTCCGGCGTCATGCTCTGCGCCTCGATCACCTTCTTGGAGGCCGCCTCGTCGATGAGGTCGATGGCCTTGTCGGGCAGGAAGCGCTCCGTCAGGTAGCGGTCCGACAGGCGCGCTGCGGCGACCAGGGCGTCGTCGGTGATCTCCACCTTGTGGTGCTGCTCGTAGCGGGGGCGCAGCCCCTTGAGGATCTCGATGGTGTCCTCCACGCTGGGCTCGTCCAGCCAGACGGGGGCGAAGCGCCGCTCCAGCGCCTTGTCCTACTCGATGTGCTGGCGGTACTCGTCGGGGGTGGTGGCGCCGATGGCGCGCAGCTCGCCATGGGCGAGGGCGGGCTTCATCATGGTGGAGGCGTCGATGGCGCCCTCGGCGCCGCCGGCGCCCACCACCTGGTGCAGCTCATCGATGAAGATGATGACGTCTCCCTCGGCGCGGCGGATCTCGTCCAGCACCGCCTTCAGCCGCTCCTCGAACTCGCCCCGGAACTTGGAGCCGGCCACCATCGCCCCCATGTCGAGAGCGAGGAGCCGCTTGCCCTTGATGTTCTCCGGCACGTCGCCGGCGACCAGCTTCTGGGCCAGCCCTTCGGCGATGGCGGTCTTGCCCACGCCCGGCTCGCCGATGATGACCGGGTTGTTCTTGGTGCGCCGGTTGAGGATCTGCATCACCCGCTTGATCTCGACCTCCCGGCCGATGACGGGGTCCAGCTTGCCCTGGCGGGCCGCCTCCGTCAGGTCGAGGGAGTACTTCTCCAGGGCGCCGTAGCGGCTCTCCGCCGTGGGCGTATCGACGCGGGCGCCGCCGCGCACCTCGTGCAGCGCCTGGTACAGCCGCTCCTTGTCGACGCCGGCCTCCCGCAGGATGCGGGCCGACTCGCCGTCGCGCTCGTCGGCGATGGCGATGAGCAGGTGCTCGACCGAGACGTACTCGTCATGCAGCCGCTCCGCCTCGGCGTTGGCCGCCTCCAGCATGCGCACGATGCGGGGCGTGGTGTAGATCTGCACCACGTCGTAGGCCAGCTTGGGCGTCTTGGCCAAAGTGGCGGCGACCTGGTCGCGCACGCGAGAGGCGTCCACGTTCAGCTTCTCCAGGAGCTGGCGGGCGAGGCCGTCGGGGTGCTGGAGGAGGGCCAGGAAGACGTGCTCCACGTCCCACTGGCTGTGGCGCTGCTGGCGCACCAGCTCCTGGCTGGCGGCGAGCACCTCCTGCGCCTGCTGGGTGAACCTATCTTGTCTCATCATGGCCGGGTGCTCCTTGAATAGTCTTTTAACTGTGTTAACTGTTTCCTCACGATGAACCTATGCCCTGTTGCTGCTGTTCCGCATTTCGGGCCTGCCGATTGCGCACGGTGCTCCCCAGCACCAGGCCGGCGGCGATCAGCACCAGGTTCTTGATGACGAACTCGCCTTCCGTGGTCAGGAGCAACGGGTTGCGGCCTTCGAAGGCCTCGCCGGGCTGGGTGACCAGCACCAGAAAGGTGCCGGCCATCTGGAGGAAGAAGATCAACAGCACCAGGCGCAACGCTACGCCAAGGATCAGACCGAGGCCGATGGTCACCTCCCAGACGCCTAGAAACCGCACGAAGGGATCAGCAGGCAGCCAGTAGACGGTATCGGCGACCAGGTCAGCCACAGGACTTTCGCCGACGATCTTGAGGACGCCAAACCAGATGAACACGATGCCCAGCGCGAAGCGAAGGACAGTCGGCCCGTAGCTCGACATGAACCGCACGACCTGGCGATCGACCTCTTTGGCCAGGGTTGCCAGTCGTCGACCTCTCTTGCCGCGGAACAGTCCGGACTCCGCGAGATCAGTGATGTCGCACCTGCGCAGGCGCTCCGCGTTGCGATACAGGTGTTGAATGCCCCGCCACCCTTCTACTATCATTTGTCCATCCTCCATCCTCGGCCTCTTGTGGCCGGTGTGGTTCCTTTCTGGAGGTTCTCACTCCCTCGGCGCCGGCAGGCGGTGGTCCCGCAGGCGCTGCTGCTCTCGCGTTCTCACCGTCCGCCGGTTGAAACCGGCGGCTTCTCGGTTCCCGAAGCTGCGGGTTTCAACCCGCAGGGCCTGTTCCGCACCTCCTGCGCCTGCTGGGTGAACCTATCTTGTCTCATCATGGTGCGTTACCTCATCATTTGGATTCGCTCTGCTGAGTACCTGTCACACAGTATGCGTGCGGGTCTGCGTTACTTGATCCTCTGACGCTGGTGGAAAAACCTCAATTGCGCCCTGTTCCGTTTGCGGATACCAGCCCAAGGTACCATCCACCCAGGGCATGTCAGATTCCGTAAGCAGCGTCACAGGAGCTTTCGATCCGGACCGTACGGTCTCACACCAGCGACGATGGCTGTCCAGGGCGCCATCCCCTGGACAAGGGAGAGTTACGTTCACGTCCACGGAGGCGGCATCTCCTGGGCGGATAACAAAACCCTGAAAGGTGACAATTAGAACGCGTTGCTCAACTGGCTCAAGTACGGCCTTGAAGATGATCGCTCTGTCTGTCGATGCGCTCTGCCGAGGGCCAATCAGGGTATCAAATACCCGGTTGTCTGGCCTCCGAAGCTGCTCCCGAACAGGGTTAAACAGGGTTCGAGCGACCAGTCCGTATCCGAACGTTCTGAAAAGCGCGAGGTAACCCGCCTTGAGGAAGCACCTTTCCAGGAGCGGCTCGCAGAAAACCAGTCCAGGATCGTCCCTCAAATGCAAGATTTCGGCTTGGCTGAGTCCCTCTGTTAGTTTCCTCGACAGCGCCCTTTCCGCTGCCGTTTGCCCCTTCGGGAACCGGATGACTACGACATCACCGTCGATTCTCCTCTGTTTGACCCTCACCTTGGTCCCGCCCAAACTCAGCAGTCCGGCGGCACCCGGCTCGGGCAGATCGTTGTGCAGAGCGCGTCGCACGTAGCTGTCCAGGTTTTTCTCAACTTTCCCCCATCGATGATTGCACTCCGCGCAGGTAGGAACCTCCCAAGTCCCTCCAATCGAGGCCGGGGGTACGTGGTCTCTCGTTGGCTGCCTGTCATCGGCGAACTCGGTAAAGCAAATTGGACAGGCCAATCCAGATCTGCCGAACGTCGCCGAGAACGATTTCCTAAGCCGTTGCCATTTCGGTTCAGGCATACCTAACTCTCCCGTGGCGCCGGCAGCCGACGGTCGCGCAGGCGCTGGAGTTCCCGACGCAGCTCCTCCAGCTCCGCCTCCATCTGCATCATCCGCTCCCGCATGCGGAAGATGACGTCCACGCCGGCCAGGTTGACGCCCAGGTCGTTGATCAGCCGCTGGATATCGCGCAGGCGGGCGATGTCCGCCGGCGAGTAGAGCCGCCGCCGGCCCAGCGAGCGCGACGGGCGCACCAGCCCGGCCCGCTCGTAGTAGCGCAGCGTCTGGGCATGCATTCCTATCATGTGCGCGGCCACGCTGATGACGTAGCAGGGCTCGTCGTCCAGGACTTCCGTCTCCTCGTTCGTCACGCTCGGTTCACCTCCGCAATCAGCTATCAGCGCTCAGCCGTCAGTGTCTCACTGCTGATAGCTGAAAGCTGATGGCTGACAGCTCTCATCACACTCCCGCGGCCCGCAGCTCTTCGAAGAGCTTCTTCTCATGCTGGTCCAGCCGCTCGGGCAGGCGCACCTCGAGGCGGGCGTAGAGGTGGCCGCGAGCCGAGCCCTTCAGGTGGGGTAGGCCCAGGCTGGCTAGGCGGAAGACCTTGCCGTTCTGGCTCAGGGGCGGCACCTTCAGCAGCACCTTGCCGGTGATGGTGGGCACCTCCACCTCGGCGCCGAGGACGGCGTCGGTGAGGGGGATCTCCACGTCCGTGTAGAGGTCGCTGCCCTTACGCTGGAAGTGGGGATGGGGCCGCACCGAGACGATGAGGTAGAGGTCGCCGCGGTGGCCGCCCCGACCAGTCGAGGCCTGCCCCTCCCCGGCGATGCGCACCCGGGAGCCGGTATCGACGCCGGGGGGGATCTTCACCTCCAGC
The DNA here is from genome assembly GCA_001796995.1 of Chloroflexi bacterium RBG_16_68_14. Taxonomy (GTDB): domain Bacteria; phylum Chloroflexota; class Dehalococcoidia; order DSTF01; family RBG-16-68-14; genus RBG-16-68-14. Next base: position 11,978 of record MGOB01000087.1, read on the forward strand.
CGGCGAGCCTTAAGGGCGACGCCGCTCCCCCGGCAGACGTGGCAGACGGCGCTGGCGATCTGGCCGCTGCCGCCGCAGGTGGCGCACGGCTCCTCCGAGGCGAGCTGGAGGGTGCGGGTGGCGCCGCGGAAGGCCTCCTCCAGGGTCACCTCCACGCGCTGCTCCAGGTCGGCGCCCTTGCGGGGGCCGCGCCGTCGCTCGCCGAAGAAGCTCTCGAAGGTGCTGCCCAGGTCGCCGAAGCCCCGCAGGTCGCCGACGTCGAAGCTGACGCCACCGGGCCCGAAGCGGAAGGCGCGGCCGCCGGTCCGACGCTGCATCTCCTCGATCTGGTCGGCGTGCTGCCACTGGTCGCCGTACCGGTCGTACTTCCTGCGCCTCTCCGGGTCGGAGAGCACCTCGTAGGCGGCGTTGATCTCCTTGAAGCGGGCCTCCGCCGCCTTGTCGCCCGGGTTCACGTCAGGGTGGTGCTGGCGGGCCAGCCGTCGGTAGGTCTGGCGGATCTCCTTCTGAGACGCGCCCTTCGGCACGCCAAGAACGGTGTAGTAGTCCTTGCTCGGCATCTCGGTTCGCTAACATTGTAGATTAGGAAGGGGAAGAAGTCAATATGAACTATAGCAATTATATCAATCATATTGTCAAATAACTTGACATTTGCTCCGTATATCGTACGATAAGGACGAAGGAACTGAGGGCAGCCGGCCCGAACCGACTATGACCTACGAGAACTGGAGATGAGTTCGATGACGGACATCATGCGCTGGGACCCGTTCCGAGAGATCAGCGACTTCCGTGACGCCATGGACCGCCAGTTCGAGCGCGGCTTCAGCCGGCCCTGGCGTCTCCTGGCCTGGGACACCGGCGAGGGGATCTTCCCCGTTGACCTCCTACGAGACGGACGACGAGGTGGTGGTCAGGGCCTCGTTGCCGGGCGTGAAGCCGAAGGACGGGGAGATCTCCGTCACGGGCGACACGCTGACCATCAAGGGCGAGACCAAGGAAGAGGAAGAGGAGAAGAAGCCCAACTACTACCGTCAGGAGCGCCGCTACGGCGCCTTTCACCGCGCCCTGACGCTGCCGGTGCGGGTGGACGCGGACAAGGCGGATGCCACCTTCGAGCACGGCATCCTCACCCTGCGCCTGCCCAAGGTGCCGGAGGTGCGGCCCAAGGCCATCCAGGTCAAGCCGAAGGGCGTCATCGAAGGCAAGACGTCGTGAGTATCGAGTAGCGGTCGGCTGCCCGCAACGCCAGCGCCTTCAACTGGGGCGCTGGTGGTATATTGGGCGGCAGAGGGACGACTGTGCTGGCCACGGGGGCCGGGAGAGGCGGCAGCTCGCCGCCGTTGGTGATCGGCGGCTGGCTGTTGCTGTTGCTGCTCGCCGCATTCGGCGTCACGTACGGTTATTTCTTCGGTATGCCGGGCCTGATCGGCGGTCTGCCGGCCGTTGCGCTCTTCGGCGTACTGACCTTCGCCGCCGCCCGCCGCAGGGGCCCGGAGTGGGCGCTGCTGCCGATCGCCTGGGCGGTGCTCGTGCCGGCGCTCACGGTGCCGCTACAGATCGCGTACCTCGACCGCGTGGCCGACGGCACCTGCACCGAGGTCCCCAGCGCGAACATCGACATCGTCTGGACTTGCTCCACCGTCGATGTGCTGCCGACGCTCCTGCCCGGTCTGCTGAACGTCGTGCCTCTCCTCTGGCTCGTCTCCTCACGCGGCGACGTGCGGTGCGCGGCGCTCGCCGCCGCGGTCTTTGGGGCCGTCCGGCTGCTCGTGCCCGCGCTCTTCTGGCTGGCGGAAGGCGACGACGTGACGCTGATCGGCAGCTACCAGTTCCCGCCCGCCACGCCCTACAACGCCTCGCTCGTGGTCGGTCCGTTCCTGTGGTTCCTGACCCTGGCGAGCGGCGCCGCGCTGGAGTGGCGCGTCCTGGGGCCGGGCTGGATCGCCGTCCTCGCTCTCGGTGCCGCCGGCGCGTCGTTGGCGGCGTTCTTCATCGGACTGGGGTTCCTCGCGCTCGATGTGTAGGTTGGGCCGTCCGGCGCTTGACCGAAACGCAGGGCCGGGCGTAGTATTAGTGTACACGATACACTAATACCGGGTCGGAGGAGGCAAGCGCTGCGCTACGACTACATCATCGCCGGCTCCGGCATCGCCGGGCTGTACGCGGCGCTGCTGGCGCGGGAGCACGGCTCCGTCCTCATCCTGACCAAGGGCTCCATCGACGAGTGCAATACCCGCTACGCCCAGGGGGGCATCGCCGCCGCCATCGGCCCGGACGACTCGCCGGAGCTTCACCTGCGCGACACCATCGAGGCGGGCGCGGGGCTGGTGGACGAGGAGGCGGCCCGCATCCTGGTCTTCGAGGCGGCGGCGCGCATCCGCGACCTGGTGCGCTTCGGCGTGCCCTTCGATAGCGTGGACGGCGAGGTGGCGCTGGGGCGGGAGGGTGCCCACAGCCGCCCTCGCATCCTCCACGCCGGCGGCGACGCCACCGGCGCCCACATCGA
>MGOB01000087.1:14513-16011 GCA_001796995.1 Chloroflexi bacterium RBG_16_68_14
GCGCATCGCCATCAAGGAGTACTGCCTGGTGGAGGAGGTGGGGGTAGAGGGCGGGCGGGCCGTCGGCGTCGCCACCCTGGACAGCCGGGCGAACACGCGAGAGGCCTTCGAGGGGCGGGTGGTGGTGCTGGCGACGGGCGGCTGCGGCCAGCTCTACCGGGTGAGCACCAACCCGGAGGTGGCCACCGGCGACGGCGTCGCCGTCGCCTACCGGGCGGGGGCGGAGATCATGGACATGGAGTTCATCCAGTTCCATCCTACCGCGCTGCGGCTCCCCGGCGTGCCCGTCTTCCTCATCTCCGAGGCGGTGCGGGGCGAGGGCGCCCTCCTCAAGGACGCCAGCGGCCAGCGCTTCATGCCGGAGTACGACGAGCGAGCCGAGCTGGCGCCTCGCGACATCGTCGCCCGCGCCATCCACACGGAGCTGGCCAAGTCGGGCTCGGACCGGGTCTACCTGGACATCACCCACCTGCCGGCGGAGCGGGTGAGCGCCCGCTTCCCCCAGATCTACCGCTACTGCCTGGAGCACGGCCTGGACATCACCAGGGAGCCCATCCCCGTCTCCCCGGCCGCCCACTACATGATGGGCGGCGTCCGCACCACCGTCTGGGGCGAGACGACCATCCCCGGCCTGTACGCCTGCGGCGAGTGCGCCTGCGTCGGCGTCCACGGGGCGAACCGGCTCGCCTCCAACTCGCTGCTGGAGACCGTGGTCTTCGCCAAGCGCGTCGTCCAGCGCACCCTCGCCGTCGGCGAGAAGCCGACGGCCGCGCCCCGCACGGCCGATGCCCTCGCCCTCCCCAGCCGGGGCCCGGCCGAGGTCGCCCACCTGAGCCGCACCCGCCTTCAGGAGCTGATGTGGGACCAGGTGGGCATCGTCCGCGACGGCGAGACGCTCTCGCGCGCCTGCGCCACGCTGGCCGCCTGGCAGGCGGCTAACGTCAGACCTGCCGACCGGCCCAGCCACGAGCTGGCAAACCTGGTGCTCCTGGGCCGGCTGGTGGCGGAGGCGGCGCTGCGGCGCGAGGAGAGCCGGGGCGCCCACTACCGGCGCGACTTCCCGGAGCCGCGCGACGAGTGGCGCCGGCATATCGTGTTCAGGAAGGATGCCTGAGCGGTGGGTGGCAAGCCTTCCGGCGAAACATGCCTGTTTCCTCCTGCGGGTCGGGCTTCAGCCCGACGGCGACAGGCTGAAGCCTGTCCCACTGTGTCTTGCCATGCCTGAGGAGCGCGTGCCTGAGCTCGATCCGGTCCTGGTGCGCCGCATCGTGGAGGCGGCGCTGGAGGAGGACGGCGCCCACCGCGACGTGACGACGCAGGCGCTGGTGCCGCCCGACCAGCGTGGCGCCGGGAGCATCGTCGCCAAGGCCGGGGGCATGGTCTGCGGCCTGCCGGTGGCCGCCGCCGTCTTCGCCGCCCTCGACGGGGAGCTCCGCTTCCAGCCGCGAGTGGCGGAGGGCGACTCCGTCTCGCCGGGCGACGTGGTCGCTTCGGTGGA
>MGOB01000087.1:16087-17084 GCA_001796995.1 Chloroflexi bacterium RBG_16_68_14
GCGCCACCCGGCGGCTGGTGGACGCCGTCGCCGGCCTCGACGTCCGCATCGCGGACACGCGCAAGACGACGCCGGGCCTGCGGGCGCTGGAGCGCTACGCGGTGCGGGTCGGCGGGGGCCACAACCACCGCTTCAACCTGAGCGACGGCGTGCTGATCAAGGACAACCACCTGGTGGCGGCGCGGGCCTGTGGCCTGACCATCGCTCAGGTCATCCAGCAGGCGCGGCGGGCCGTCCCGCATACCATGCGGATCGAGATAGAGGTGACGACGGTGGAGGAGGCGCGGGAGGCGCTGGCCGGCGGCGCTGACGCCCTGCTGCTGGACAACATGTCGGTGGAGGAGATGCGGCAGGTCGTAGCGGAGGCCCCGACGCGTCGGGGTGCCCTCCTCGAGGCCTCGGGTGGCGTCACGTTGGAGAACGTGCGCGCCATCGCCGAGGCGGGGGTGGACATCATCTCGGTGGGGAGCATCACTCACTCTGCGCCCGCCCTGGACATGAGCCTGGAGCTAGAAAAAGGCTAGGCGGCGTATGCCCAACCAGCTCGTCATCATCTCCGGCCCACCCAACGCTGGCAAGTCGTCGACGGCGGAGGCGCTCTGCCAGCGCTACGACCGCATGCTCCACATCGACGTGAGGGTGCTGCGCGACTTCCTGCGCATGGGCCGGCTGCGGCCCTGGGACCGGTCGCCGGAGGGCCGCAGCCAGCGCGAGCTCCTCATCGCCTCCGCCTGCGAGATGGCGCGCCGCTTCCTGGAGGCCGGCTACGGCGTCGTCATCGACGACGTGGTGACGGAGGAGGACCTGGCCGCCTACCGGGAGTCGCTCCTGTCCTGCCACGCTGGCGCCCACCTCGTCGTCCTGCTCCCGCCGCTCGAGCTCGTCCTGGAGCGGGAGCGGGATCGCCCCACCGAGTGGCGCCGGGGCGGCCGGCTGGAGGCGCTCCACCGGCGCTTCTCGGAGTGGGAGGAGGTGGCGGTCATCGATCCCAACGAGC
>MGOB01000087.1:17140-18728 GCA_001796995.1 Chloroflexi bacterium RBG_16_68_14
CTTATCTCGGAGCCGACGTCCGTGTAGGTCGGGGCGTCGAGTCCGACACCTACGGCCGCTCCCTATCGCTCCTGGATCGCTGGTGTGTCATACTCGACCTGTGGCCGCGCCGCAGGAGCAGAGCCGCGTCCTCCCGGGGCAACAAGGGAGCCGTCCTCAGGCGCCGGCCCGGCCGGGTATTGGGGGGGGGGAAGCGTCTGGTCTGGGCCGCCGGGCTCTGGGCCGCCGTGGCGCTGCTCTTCTGCTTTCTGGCCGGCCTCGCCGCCTTCTACGACCGCTTCCCCTCGGACGAGCGCATCGCCCACGAGATCCAGGCCATCGACGTGCCGGCCTTCGGCGGCTTCGTGGACTTCGTCAATGCGCTGGGTAGCGCGTGGGCCTACGTCCCGCTGACGCTGGCTGCTGCGGCGGCCTTCCTCGTCCTGCGCGGCGGGACGGAGGCGGTGCTGGTGCTCCTCACCTTCGTCGCGCGGGGCGTGAACAGCCTCCTGAAGGACTGGGTGGAGCGGCCGCGGCCCTCGCCGAAGCTGGTGGAGGTGACCAGCGACGCCTCCGGCTCCGGCTTCCCCAGCGGGCACACGGTGGGCACCGTCGCCCTCTTTGGGATGCTCTTCTTCCTGATCCCCGCCGTGGTCCCCTGGCGACCGCTGCGCTGGGCGTTGCAGGCCGGTTGCCTGCTGGTGGTGCTGGCGGCGGGCCCGGCGCGCGTGTACGTGGGCGTCCACTGGCCCAGCGACGTGCTCGCGGGCTATCTGCTGGCATTCCTCTTCGTGGCGCCGGTGGTGGCCGCGTACTGGGCGCTACGGCGCCGCTCCGCCAGCGGATAGCCGGGCGCGACGACCCGTGCTAGACTAAGCCAAACGGCCGATACTATCGAGGAGGCGTTCTAAAGAACGTATCCTTGGGAGGAGGCCAGCAGGTGTGCCCCGCCACCACTCACGCCTGGGCGCATGTACCTCTAACTGCGCCACGCCCGGCGGCGGCGCGCCGGCGCGCGCGCGGGAGGTGACGCCGTGAACTGGCTCGACGGCGCCATCGTCGTGCTTGTCCTCTGGTTCACCATCTCGGCCTTCCAGGCGGGGTTTATCCGGGAGACGGTGACCATCGTCGGCGCCCTCCTCGGCGTGGTGCTGGCGGGCCTCTTCTACGAAGATTTGGCGAACGACGTGCTGCCCTTCATCGACAGCGAGACCCTGGCCCCGATCATCGCCTTCGGCGCCATCTTCGGGGCGATGGCGCTGGCGGGGCAGTTGCTGGCGCTGGCGCTGAAGCCCACCGTCTACCTCTTCCAGCTCGGCATCTTCGACCAGTTGGCGGGGGCGGTCTTCGGCTTCGCCAAGGCGATGGTGTTCGCCCAGGTCTTCCTCATCGTCTTCATCACCTATCCCAAGTGGGGCCTGGACGAGACGATCGGCGACTCCGTGTTCGGCTCGCTGATGGTGGAGAACACGGCCGTCCTGGTGAACATCCTCCCAGAAAAGTTCGACGCGAAGGTGGATGACTTCGTGAGCAGGCTCTAAGCGTCGCCTGCTCCTACTCCCGTACCCGCTGCCGGTACTGGACCGCCTCCGCCAGGTGGGGCGAGGCG
>MGOB01000087.1:18743-30806 GCA_001796995.1 Chloroflexi bacterium RBG_16_68_14
CCCGCCATATCGGCGACGGTGCGGGCCAGCTTCAGCACCCGGTGGAAGGCCCGGGCCGACATGGCCAACTGGGTCATCGCCAGCCTGAGCAGCGACTGCGCCTTCTCGTCGAGTACCGCCTGGCAGTAGCGGCGCACCTCCGTCGGCATCATCTCCGCGTTGTAGAGCAGCCGGCCCTCGGCGAAGCGCTTCCCCTGCACTTGGCGCGCCCGTTCCACTCGCTCTCGGATGGCGTCTGACGGCTCGCCGGTGGTGTTGGCGGCCAGCTTCTCGTACTCCACCCGCGGCACATCGACGAAGATATCGATGCGGTCCAGGAGGGGGCCGGAGATGCGCTTCTGGTAGCGGCTGACGGTGGCCTCGGAGCAGGTGCACTCCTTGGCCGGGTCGCCGTAGAAGCCGCAGGGGCAGGGGTTCATGGCGGCTATCAGCATGAAGTTCGCCGGGTAGGTGACGGTGGCCTGGGCGCGGGCGATGGTGACCACCCGGTCCTCCACCGGCTGGCGCAGCACCTCCAGCACCTGGTGGCTGAACTCGGGCAGCTCGTCCAGGAAGAGGACGCCCCGGTGGCTGAGGCTGATCTCCCCGGGGCGCGGCTGGCGGCCGCCGCCGACAAGCCCGGCGTGGGAGATGGTGTGGTGGGGCGCCCGGAAGGGCCGCTGGGTAATGAGGGGCGTGTCCGACGGCAGCAGCCCGCTCACGCTGTAGATCTTCGTCACCTCCAACGCCTCCACCGGCGACATCTCGGGCAGGATAGCGGGCAGCGCCCGCGCCAGGAGCGTCTTGCCGGCCCCAGGCGGGCCGGTCATGAGCATGTTGTGGCCGCCGGCGGCGGCCACCTCCAGCGCTCGCTTCACGTGCTCCTGCCCCCGGATCTCCCCGAAGTCGGTGCCTTCCCAGAGCCGGCGGGTCGCTGGTGCCTTTCCGTTCCGTACGAACTCACTGATGGGCTCGACACCGCTCAGGTGCGCCACCAGTTGCGCCAGACTGCGCACAGGGAGGATGCGTACGCCCTCGATCAGGGCGGCCTCCTGCACGTCCGCCTCCGGCACGTACACCGTCTCGATGCCGCGCTCCTTGGCCAGCCCGACCATGGGCAGGACGCCGTGGGCGTGGCGGACGGCGCCGTCCAGCGCCAGCTCGCCCAGGAAGATTGCACGCTCGACGTCGGCCACCACCTGCTGGGAGGCGATGAGGAGGCCGACTGCGATGGGGAGGTCGTAGGCCGGGCCCTCCTTGCGGATATCGGCCGGAGCCAGGTTGACCGTGAGACGCTTCAGGGGAAACTCGAACCCGCTGTTCTTGATCGCGGAGCGCACGCGCTCCTTCGCCTCCTGCACCGCCGCGTCCGGCAGGCCGACGATGAAGAAGCCGACCTGCCCGCGGGCGACATCCACCTCGACCTCGACCAGTTCGCCGTCAAGGCCGACCACGGCGCAGGAGAGAACCTTGGCGAGCGGCATCACTACTCTCTCTTATCTCATATCGAACGGCTGTTCTGCAATAGCACTGGCTGTGGGAGCACGAGCGCAGTGATTATGGGGCACCCGGAGGAGAGTGGTCAAGGCAGGTGGAGCGCGGCGAGTCCCTGCCGCAGCCGATCCGGGAGAAGGTGATCGAGCGCGCCCGCTTCGCGCTGAAGCAAGTCGAGACCGCGCATCAGGCGGCAGAGGGAGAGGTCAAGCGTCTCGAACAGGAGGCGCGGCCCGGGTCGCCTTACCCAGATGCGCGTGCAGGACCGTCCGCCAACGCCAGGCGCACGTCCTCGGTGTGCAGAGGGTAATGGCCCCGCCAATCCGAGAGGACATCTCCCAGCTTTTTCACGCCATCCCGCCAGTGGACGGCCGTAGGTATCTCGAACGCCGAGTCTGGCAGGCTGTCCAGGAGTGCTTGGCAGCGGTCGCCACGCTCCCGTAGTTGCTGCGCGAACATCTGGAGAGTCGCATCCGTCCAGCGGGCCATCTCCTGCCCGTGTTCCTTGTCCGAGAGGAGCGAGATGGCCGGGACTTGGCTCCCACCGTGGAGGGGAGTGGTACTTAGGCGGCTCGCCGCTTCGAGCAACAAGATGTTGTCTGCGTCCGAGGCCAGGACGTGCGCAAGCACGTCGCGCACCGCCCAGCCTGGGTTGCGGGTGGGCCAGTTGACGGCCTGCTCGTCCACGCCCGACAGCATGGCAAGCAGCGCCTCGCGCTCCTCAGCCAGCGCGGCCCGAAGCTCTCTTCGCTGTCGGTCGCTCCCCCACTGCGCGCTAATTACATACCTCCCGGTATCAGCCGCTACACAGCCGCATCCGGCTGGCACGCAAGTCTAGCTCCGCAGATGGCCACCTGACAAGTAGGCCGGGCCCTCCTTGCGGATATCGGCCGGAGCCAGGTTGACTACGACGCGGCGCTGAGGGAACTGCAGGCCCGAGTTCTTGATGGCCGAGCGCACCCGCTCTTGCGCCTCGCGGACGGCGGCGTCGGGCAGCCCGACGATGAAGAAGCCGACCTGGCCGCGGGCGACATCCACCTCGACCTCGACCAGTTCGCCGTCGAGGCCGACCACGGCGCAGGAGCGGACCTTGGCGAGTGGCATCCTTACCTCCGAAGGCCTGCCACGCAGGCGGAAGAAATTATGTGCTACGCAGGCAAGCCAGGTCAAGTGCCGCGCCGTGGAGCGCGGCGAGAGCCTGCCGAAGCCGATCCGGGAGAAGGTGATCGAGCGCGCCCGCTTCGCGCTGGCGCGAGTGGATGCGGCGCATCAGGCGGCAGAGGCAGAGGTCAAGCGGCTCGAACAAGAGGTCTGGCGGATGGAGAAGGCAGCCCGCCAATCCTCACCTGTCGCTTGACGCCGTGATCGAGCGGACGCAGGCAGCGCTGAGGGCGGTATACGGGGGGCTAGAAGGTCGCCATAAACTGGGCGGCCATGCCGCCAAACAGGAGCATGAGGCCGGTGCCGAAGACGAGGGCGCGCAAGCGATCTTCGCCAGCGAGTATCCTTATGCTGCGAGACACCGCGCGAATTGTGAGGGAGAAGACGCCCGTAGACAGGACTACAAGCACGAAGGCTCCTGGGATCGCAAGCACCCCTATTGAGTATCCAATCCAACGCACAATGGCGTTGGAACGTGAGCGCCGGACTACTTCGACGCTGATCAGTCCGGCTGCGAGGCTTACGGTATAGGCGAGTAGGCTCAGCAAACCTACTTCGCGAGCGGTGTCAGAAATCGCAACGAGTCCAATCACGAGTCCAAGTGTGAGGAAAGGCATGATCAGGAAGAAGGTGGCGTCCACGATGATGCTTTCGCGGGCGCTTGAGCTAAATCCAGGGAGGAACGGGACAATGCTACCGCCCTCCCATAGCGGCCAGCGGGTGGACAGGTTTCGCTTGCCCCACTCCTCCATTTGGGTCTCAATCCGGCGCAAGCGCTCCAACCCGATGATCTCCGGCGCAATCAGCAAGAACGACACCGCCTCGGCCAGTATCCCCGCTCGGTTCAGCCAGGCGGCGTCCATGCAACGAGTATAAGCCGAACAGGGACGCTGTGATCGAGCGGGCGCAGTCGGCGCTGAAGCTGGGGGCGAGGCGATCAAGCATCATCTACCTCTGGCCAGTCGGTACTATGGTAAGGTCATCGACGCCACCGTAGTTCCAGGCGGCCAGATCGAAAATAAGCCACGCCTTATCGTTTCCGTCCAGCCACTTGGCCAGTTCAAAGCCCTCCCCCTCTGCAAACAACGGCCCGTCAGTGCCAAGGTTCCAGGTGAGGGGAGTGCCCTCCGTGTCTTCGTCGCCAAGGAGAAGTATAGGTTCGTGACCTTCCTTCCCCATGACCCGCCACAGTTGGATAGGTGTGGGTGCCAAGATGATGACTACCCGCTGAGTCAGTTCGTCCCCGGTGTCCAAGATGGCAGTAACCGGCATCCGCGTGCTCGCGTAGGTTGGAATGACGAAGTAGAGGTTCGCCTGGTCGGGCACTTCGCCGTCGAAATCTACCGCTGTTCGGAATCTCACCATGACCTCTGATCTTTCCTCATCTAGTCCACGAACAGCTTGGGTGGGCGCGAATTCCTCGGCTTGCTCCGGAATCCGTGCCGAGAATTCCAGAACGCTGTTCTCTTCGTCGACGATATCAACAGTCAGTACTGTGTCGCCTTCTCTGATGTCCAAATCGAGATACCCAAGTATGCTCGCAATCGCTGCCAAGAAACCCGCGAGGCCGACGACAAAACCTGCCCCAGCAGCGATCCAGGGGAGACGGCGATTGTCTAGGATTGACATGGCCCCAGTCTACCGTATGCGTGGATGAAGATGGCAGCCTCGGCCCGGTGATCCTCACCTGTCGCGTAGGCCGGGCCCTCCTTGCGGATATCGGCCGGAGCCAGGTTGACCGTGAGACGCTTCAGGGGAAACTCGAACCTACTGTTCTTGATCGCCGAGCGCACCCGCTCCTTCGCCTCCTGCACCGCCGCGTCGGGCAGCCCGACGATGAAGAAGCCGACCTGCCCGCGGGCGACATCCACCTCGACCTCGACCAACTCGCCGTCGAGGCCGACCACGGCGCAGGAGAGAACCTTAGCAAGTGGCATCACTACTCCTGGTTATCGCACATCGAACGCCTGTTCTGCAACGCCTGAGGCGGTCGGGCAGCGGCGGAGTGATTATGGGCCAGCCGCCGGTGCGGATCAAGGGGAGGGCTGTAACTGGATGCTGCCTCCCGCGTTGTAGGATGCAGGAGGGAGATGTGAGAGGCGGGGCTCCCACCTTCCCTCCCCCAGAGACGCCCGACGTACAACGTCCGGGCGTCTTTGTGTCTTTTGAGAATGTTGGTCTTGACACGCCTGTCCGGCAACTGCTATGGTGACGCCACAATCGCATATCGGCATCGGCTGCGAACAGGACGAGTACGCCGCGAAGCGGGGCCAGTCCGCCTCAGGCGGACGCAGAGAGCCGGGTAGGTGAGAGCCGGCGCCAGCGCTGCGGCGGAATGGACCTGGGAGCTGCGGACCGAAAGCCTGTCGAGGCGGGTGAGTAGGCTCCGCCGGAGGGGGCACCGTTAGCGAAGCCCAAGGCATCGCCCCGGAGGCTCGGGGCTGTACCTGAGAACGAGATGTCCACCGAGAGTTCGGGGGACAAGTAGGGTGGCACCGCGAGGAACCCCTCGCCCCTATGGGCGAGGGGCTTTTTGTTTGGGAGCAGGGAACCAGTGAACCACTGAACCAGGCGGGGCACTGTAGGTTCCATGGTTCAAGAGTTCATCGACCGAAGGGAGGTTGTCATGCAGACCAAGTTTCTTCTTCCGGAGAACGACATACCGGAGGCGTGGTACAACATCGTCGCCGATCTGCCGTCGCCGCCGCCGGCGGTGATCCATCCGGCCACCAGGCAGCCCATCGGCCCGGAGGACCTGGCGCCGCTCTTCCCGATGGCGCTCATCGCGCAGGAGGTCGCCGCGGACCGCTACATCCCCATCCCGGAGGAGGTGCGCGAGGTCTACCGCCTCTACCGTCCGACGCCGCTGTTTCGGGCGCACCGGCTGGAGCGCACTCTCGATACGCCAGCGCGCATCTACTACAAGTACGAGGGGGTGAGCCCGGCGGGGTCGCACAAGCCCAACACCGCCATCGCGCAGGCCTACTACAACAAGGCGGAGGGGGTGAAGCGCCTCGCCACCGAGACGGGGGCCGGCCAGTGGGGGAGCGCGCTCGCCATGGCCTGCAGCTTCTTCGGCCTGGAGCTCAAGGTCTACATGGTGAAGGTGAGCTACCAGCAGAAGCCCTATCGCCGCTCCATGATGCAGGTCTGGGGCGCCGCGGTGGTGCCCAGCCCCAGCCCGGACACCCAGGCTGGCCGCTCGATCCTGGCGGAGGACCCGGAGTCGCCCGGCTCCCTGGGCATCGCCATCAGCGAGGCGGTGGAGGACGCCGCCACCCGGGACGACACCAAGTACTCGCTGGGGAGCGTGCTCAACCACGTACTGCTCCACCAGACCGTTGTCGGCCAGGAGGCGCTGAAACAGATGGAGCAGGCGGGCGACGAGGCGGACGTGGTCATCGGCTGCGTGGGCGGCGGCTCCAACTACGCCGGGCTCGCCTTCCCCTTCCTCCGCCGCCGACTGGTGGAGGGCGCCAAGACGCGCTTCATCGCCGTCGAGCCGGAGGCCTGCCCATCCCTCACCCGGGGCGAGTACCGGTACGACTTCGGCGATACGGCGGCGACGACGCCGCTCATGAAGATGCACACCCTAGGCCACACCTTCGTGCCGCCGGGCATCCACGCCGGAGGGCTGCGCTACCACGCCATGGCGCCGCTCATCTGCCATCTCTACGAATCGGGCCTCATCGAGGCGAAGGCCTACCACCAGAACGCCGTCTTCCAGGCCGCGGTGCAGTTCGCCCGGGCGGAGGGGATCATCCCGGCGCCGGAGAGCGCCCACGCCATCCGCAGCGCCATCGATGAGGCTCTGGCGGCCAAGGAGGCAGGGGAAGCGAGGGTGATCCTCTTCAACCTCTCCGGTCACGGCCACTTCGACATGGGCGCCTACGACCAGTACTTCGCTGGCGAGCTGCAGGACTACGCCTACCCGGAGGATGCGGTGCGGAAGGCGATGAAGGCGGTGCCCGTGCTGTAGAACCCAGAACCCAGAACCGAGAACCTTTGAACCTGGTCGAACCGTCGGTGGTTCCAAGGTTCAGAGGTTCAATGGTTCGGCGTTCCAAGTAGGCTCGCTGTATGGAGAAGAAGATGTCACAGACCAGGAAGCGCATCCTCACCGGGATCCGGCCCAGCGCGGCGCTCCACCTAGGCCACTACGCAGGCGCGCTGGAGACCTGGGTACGGCTCCAGGACGACTACGAGTGCTTCTTCCTCATCGCCGACTACCAGGTGTCGGACTACGCCGATCAGATGGACGTCGTGCGCGAGGCCGTCTTTGAGGTTGCCCTCGACTGGCTGGCCGTTGGCCTCGACCCGGAGCGCAGCCACTTCGTCATCGAGAGCCTGGTCCCGGAGCACGCGGAGCTGACCGTCTGGCTGAGCTGGTTCGTCGGCCTAGGCCGCCTGCAGCGCAACCCGACGCTGAAGGCCGAGATGGCGGAGCTCGAGGCGCGCGCGAAGGAATCGGTGCCGGTCGCGTTCTTTACGTATCCGATCATGCAGGTGGCGAACATCCTCATGCCCAAAGCGCACTTGGTGCCGACTGGCGAGGACCAGTCGCCCCACGTCGAAATGACCCGCGAGGTGGCGCGGCGCTTCAACCGCATGTTCGGCGAGGTGTTCGTCGAGCCGGAGGGGCTGATCGGCCGCGTGCCGCGCCTCGTTGGCCTGGACGGCAAGGCGAAGATGGGCAAGTCGCTCAACAACGCGATCTTCCTCAAGGAGGACGCGGAGACAGTGACGCAGAAGGTGATGAGCATGTTCACCGACCCGACGCGCATCCGCGCCACCGACCCCGGCCACGTGGAGGGCAACCCCGTCTTCATGTACCACGACGCCTTCAACCCGGACACGGCGGAGGTGCAGGACCTGAAGGATCGATATCGCGCCGGGAAAGTGGGGGATGTGGAGGTAAAGCAGCGGCTGGTTCGGGCGCTGAATGAGCTGCTGGAGCCCATCCGCGAACGTCGCGCCTACTACCAGGCGCACCCCGCGCTGGTGCGGGAGGCGCTGGCCGCCGGTACCGGCTACGCCAAGAAGGTGGCCGAGCAGACCATGGCCGAAGTGCGGGCGGCGCTCAAGCTCAATTACTTGGAGTGATCATGGCCGTCTACCGACCGACCCTTGAGGAGGCCAAGGCCCTCGCCGCCCAGGGCAACCTGGCGCCCATCTACCGGGAGGTGCCGGCGGACCTGGAGACTCCCGTCTCCGCCTTCCTCAAGGTGGCGCGCGGTCGGCACTCCTTCCTCCTGGAGAGCGTGGAGGGAGGCGAGCGGCTGGCCCGCTACAGCTTCATCGGGACGGAGCCCTACCGGGTGCTCCGCAACGGGCCCCGCGTCGCCCGCAACGAGGAGCCGGGCGACCCGCTGACGCAGATCGAGCAGGAGCTCTCGCGCTTCTGCGTGACGCCCGTCGAGGGGCTGCCCCGCTTCCACGGGGGCGCCGTCGGCTACCTGGGGTACGAGGTCGTCCGCCACTTCGAGCCCCGCGTACCGGCGCCCGAGGCCGACCCCCTCGGCCTGCCCGACGCGATCTTCCTGTTCACCGACACGCTGCTGGTCTTCGACCACCTCCAGCACGTCATCAAGGTCGTCTCCCACCTGCGCCTGGACGGCGACATTGAGGCCGCCTACCGGCAGGCCGTCTGGCGCATCGAGGAGTTGGTGGGACGGCTCTCCCAGCCGCTGGCTGCGCTGCCCTACCGCCGCGCCGAGTCGGCTTCTGGCGCCGCTGCCTCCGAAGAGCCCCAGGTGTGCTCCAACATGAGCCGCGAGGAGTACCAGGCGAAGGTGGAGCGCATCAAGGAGTACATCGTCGCCGGCGACTGCATCCAGGTCGTCTTCTCCCAGCGCTTCTCGCGGCCCACCCGGGCGCATCCGTTCGACATCTACCGGGCGCTGCGCACCGTCAATCCGTCGCCCTACATGTTCTACCTGGAGCTGGGCGACTTCCACCTGGTGGGCGCCTCGCCGGAGATGCTGGTGCGGGTGGAGGAGGGCGCCATCGACTACCACCCCATCGCCGGCACGCGGCCCCGCGGCCGCGACGCCGCCGGGGACGCCGCGCTGGAGGAGGAGCTGCGGCGCGATGAGAAGGAGCGGGCGGAGCACATCATGCTGGTCGACCTGGGGCGCAACGACGTGGGCCGGGTGAGCGAGCCAGGCACGGTGCAGGTCACCCAGCTCATGGACGTGGAGCGCTACTCCCACGTGATGCACCTGGTCTCCCACGTCACCGGCCGCCTCCGCGCCGACATGACCTCGTATGACGCGCTGCGCGCCTGCTTCCCGGCGGGCACCGTCTCCGGCGCCCCCAAGATCCGGGCGATGGAGATCATCGCCGAGCTGGAGCGGGCCCGGCGCGGGCCCTACGCCGGCGCCGTCGGCTACTTCGACCTATCGGGCAACCTGGACACCTGCATCACCCTGCGCACCACCGTCGTGAAGGACGATGTCGCGTACGTGCAGGCGGGCGGTGGCATCGTCTACGACAGCGAGCCGGAGCGGGAGTACCAGGAGACGGTGAACAAGGCGCAGGCGCTGCTGCGCGCCATCGAGCGGGCGGAGGAGGCGACGGAGGCGGCGCCGCAGGGCAGCCTGGGGTACTAGCCATGCCGGAGATCCTGTCGCTGGCGCTATTCGAGCGCGCCGACCGCCTGCTGGTCGCCCAGCGTAAGGGTGACCGCCCGCCCTTCGCCGGGCAGTGGCTGTTGCCCGCTGCCGTTGTCGGCAGCGAGGAGTCGGCGGAGGAGGCGCTGGAGCGCCACGCCCACCGCGAGCTGGGCGTGGAGGTGGAGGAGCCGGAGTTCGCCGAGACGCTCTACCTGGAGGACAGCGCGACCGGCCAGCGCTACGTCGCCAACGTCTTCCGGGTGACGCGCCACCAGGGCCAGCTACGCTTCCGCGCCGCCGGCGAGTATGAGGACGCCCGCTGGCTGACCGGCGACGAGCTGGCCGAGGTGCCGATGCCTCCGCCCCTGCGCGAGTGGCTGCGCGGCGGCCGAAAGCCCCGCGCGAAGACCGGGCCAGTGCCCATTGCGGCCGGGACCGCAGCGCCCGACAACCGCGCGGCGTGGAACACCATCTCGCGCGTCTACCAGGAGGAGAAGCAGATCTCGACCGACGTGCTGACCTACGGCGCCCGCTGCCCCGGCGAAGACGAGCTGGGCCTGGTGGGCGACGTCTCCGGCCTGCGGGTTATCGTGCTCGGTTGCGGCGGCGGGCAGGACTGCATCGTGCTGGCGAAGCAGGGCGCGCAGGTGACCGGCATCGACCTCTCCGACAAGCAGATCGAGTACGGGCGGCGGCTCGCCGAGCGCGAAGGCGTGCTCGTGACGCTGCTCCAGGGCAACGTCGAGGAGCTGAAGGGCATCGATGACGAGAGCTACGATCTCGCGCTCTCGCTGCACGCGCTCAACTACGTCGAACACGTCGACCGCGCTATCGCGGAGGCCTATCGTGTCCTGCGGCCGGGCGCGCCGTTCGTGATAAGTCTGGCCCACCCGTTCGACGCCTGCCTCCAGGGCGACCCGCCCTACGGCGTCACGAAGGGCTACTGGGAGCGCGAGCGGGACTGGCAGTGGGAGTTCCCAAAGGACGGCGTCTCCGCGCGCCTGCGCTCGTGGTACCGCCCGGTGAGCGAGTGGTTCTCGCTGCTCATGGACGCCGGCTTCCGCGTCGAGCGCCTGCTGGAGCCCGCGCCCACCGAGGAGGCGTGGAGCCCCTGGGACGGCGGCTACAGCCTGGACAAGATGCGGCTGGTGCCGGCAAACCTGATCATCAAGGCGGTCAAGCCATGATCCTGCGGTGCGCCGTGCTGGTGGATTCTCTACCGCAGCTTGAAAGCTGCGGCATCGGATCATCCTATGCCGCACCATTCATGGTGCGGTGGAGGTATCGGCCATGATCCTGCTCATCGACAACTACGATAGCTTCACCTACAACCTCTACCAGTACCTCTGCGAGCTGGGCGCCGAGGTGCACACCGTCCGCAACGACCAGATCTCGGTGGAGGAGATCGAGGCGCTGGCCCCGACGTGTCGGGGGATCGTCCTCTCGCCGGGGCCGTGCACGCCCAAGGAGGCGGGGATCAGCGTCGAGCTGGTCCAGCGGCTCGCCGGGAGGCTGCCCATCCTGGGCGTCTGCCTGGGCCACCAGTGCATCGGCGAGGCCTTCGGCGCCGTGGTGGCCTACGCAGGCGAGATCCGGCACGGCAAGAGCAGCCTCATCGAGCACGACGGCAAGGGCGTCTTCCGCGGCCTGCCCAACCCCTTCGAGGCGATCCGCTACCACTCGCTGGCGATCCAGCCGGAGAGCGTGCCGGAGGAGCTGGAGGTGAGCGCCCGCAGCGACAGCGGAGTGATCATGGGCGTCCGCCACCGCCAGCACAAGATCGAGGGCGTGCAGTTCCACCCGGAGAGCATCATGACGGCAGTAGGGAAGGATATACTGAGGAACTTCCTGGAGATGACCTAGTGCTCAGAGCAGTGGACATGGAGCGACGGCTGACCATACGCCTAGACGACGACACGCGGGAGGACCTGCGGGAGCTGGCCATGCGAAAGAAAACGACAATGGCTGCTCTGCTTCGGTATGCCTTGGACAAGACCTTCGAGGACGAGCTGGACCTCATCGCCGGTGAGCGAGCGCTGGAGGGGGCGGCCCTCGATCCCAGCAGCACGATGTCGCTGGAAGAGTACAAGGCATTGCGGCGCCTCGGGATTGAGAACAGCCCATGATCCGTGACGCTATCGCCGCGCTGGTGGACCGCCGCGACCTCACCGAGCAGGAGGCCGCCGCCTGCATGGAGGAGATCATGTCGGCCGAGGCCACTCCCGCTCAATTCGGCGCCTTCGTCGTCGCCCTGCGCATGAAGGGGGAGACCGTGGACGAGATCGCCGGCATGGCGCGGGTGATGCGCGAGAAGGCGCTCCGCGTCGAGGTCGACGGGCCGCTGCTGGACACCTGCGGCACCGGCGGCGACGCCAAGGGCACCTTCAACGTGAGCACCGCCGCCGCCTTCGTCGCCGCCGGCGCCGGCGCCCGCGTCGCCAAGCACGGCAACCGGGCGATGACCAGCGCCTGCGGCTCGGCCGACGTGCTGGAGGCGCTGGGGGCCAGGATCGAGCTCTCGCCGGAGGGCGTCGCCGCCTGCATCGAGCGCGCCGGCTTCGGCTTCATGTTTGCGCCCGCCTTCCACCCGGCGATGAAGTTCGCCGCCGGCCCTCGGCGGGAGATCGGCGTGCGCACCGTCTTCAACATCCTGGGCCCCCTCACCAACCCGGCGGGAGCGCAGTCCCAGGTGCTGGGCGTGGCGGAGGCGTCGCTGGCGGAGAAGCTGGCGCACGTGCTATTGCGTCTCGGCGTGAAGCACGCCCTCGTCGTCCACGGCGAGGACGGCCTGGACGAGATCAGCCTCGTTGCCGAC
>MGOB01000088.1:0-6513 GCA_001796995.1 Chloroflexi bacterium RBG_16_68_14
GAACATGAAGCGCTTCCCTGCCGCCAGTTCGCGCACCACATTGGAGACCAGGATCTGGCCGCCTCCCGCCTGGTCGCAGATGCGCCGCGCGAGCTGGACGGCCGTGCCGAACAGATCGTCGTCCTCGGCGATGGGCTCGCCCGCATTCAGGCCGATGTGTATTCGGAGGCTGGGCTCCTTACGCCCGGCCACCGCGAGCTGGATGGCCACGGCGCACTCCAGGGCGCCCGAGGCCGACGGGAACGATGCCATGATGCCGTCGCCGGTGTGCTTGATCTCCTGGCCGCCGTGCTCCCGCAAAGTGTCTCTGACGATGGTGTTATGGGCGCGGAGTACCTCCTGGGCCTTCGCATCGCCGAGGCGCTGGGTGAGGGCGGTGGAGGACTCCATGTCCGTGAAGAGGATGGTGACGAGGCTACTTGGCGCAGATGGAGCACTCTTGTTGCCCTCCTCGTCGCCCTCGTCTAGGAACTCGTCGATGGCGGTCAGCACAGCCTTGACATCGCCGAGGTCGTGGGCTGGCGATGTGCCCTCCAGGAGGACTAGGCGGGCATCCGGTATCCGGGACGCAAGGGCCATCGCCAGATCCGGTTTGGGCCAATCGACCTGACGGCGGTGGAGAACCAGGGTTGGCGACCGCACTTGCGGCAGCAGGTCCGTAACGTCCGCGTCGCGCATCGCGCGTAGGAATGCCTGCATAGCCTCCTGCGTTATGCTCTCCCGGTACCCTTCAGCGGCCCTGCGTGCCTGCTCGGCTTCCGACCATCCAAACGCGACATGCGCCGCCGTCTCCGTGTACGTCTCCCAATCCGTATCTACTAGTCGGCCCAGCGCGCGAAGCTGAGGCGACGCCGCATCGCGCGTCCGCGCCCAGGTCTGCCACAGAATGAGGTGCGAAAGCTGCTCCGCGTGGCGGGCCGCGTAGGCGATCCCCACCGGCCCCGAGTGAAGTGGCGCGAACACGGCGAACCGCTCCAGCCTAAGATGGTCTACTACCGCCTCCAGGTCCAGCACGAGGTAGTCGAGCGAGAAATCAGTCACGTTGCGCTGGGACAACCCCGTGCCTCTGCTGTCGTACCGCACCAGCTTCCTCCTGTGCACCAGGTGGTCGTGCCAGTCGCGGAGTTCAGGCGAAAGGCGTTGGACGTTGCCAGCGGGGGTAACCGGCATCTCTACAAAGGGCAGCCCCTCCCCCAGCGTCCAGAAGGCGATACTCACCCCATCCTCGGTCTTGGCGTACTGGATGCGCGGCTCCATCACGTCTCCTCCCGCCAGCGCACTTCGTACAGCCGGACGGCGTCATCGAAGCCCTTCGGCACGAACTCGCCCCGGTCGGAGAACATGAAGCCCTTCCCCGCCGCCAGCTCGCGCACGACGTTGGAGACCAGGACCTGGCCGCCCTCTGCGTGGTCGCAGATGCGCCGCGCAAGCTGCACCGCGGTGCCGAAGAGGTCGGCTTCCTCGGCGATCGGCTCGCCGGCGTTCAGGCCGATGTGGACGCCGAGCGGCGAATCGGCGTGCTGCTCTACGTGGGCGGCGACGGCCCGCTGGATGGTGATGGCGCACTCCAGCGCCCCGGACGCCGTCGCAAACGACGCCATGATGCCGTCACCGGTGTGCTTGATCTCGGAACCGCCGTGGGCCTTGAGCGCCTCGCGCACGATGGTGTTGTGGGTGCGGAGGAGCTCCTGGGCCTTCACGTCGCCGAGGCGCTGGGTGAGGGCGGTGGAGGACTCCATGTCGGTGAAGAGGATGGTGACCAGGCCGCCGGTTGGCGTCTGTGACTCAACGGCCTCTGATTCGGCATCCGCCTCATCCAAGAAGTTCCGTATCGCGGCTAACAATTGGCTAGGGTCTACGACCAGCGTGCCCCAGTCGCCTTCGAGCGTGACAAGGCGTGCGTCCGGGACGAGGGAGGCAACAGCTCGGACCGAGGCGCTTTCTAGGTGGTGTGTGCCCGAGTGGGCCAACACCAACGTGGGAGCTTGTACATTTCCTAGAATCGCTCTGCCATCAAATTCGGCGACGACCTCGAGATGTTGGGCGGCCACCTCGGGTGTGAGCGAATCACGCAGCATGTTGGAGAACCAGCGCTGCAGGTCCGTCGGCCCGTTCGGGAAGGTGATGGCGGCATAGCTTCTCCTCGCCAACGACCAATTTGCCCGGATCGATTGCGCCATATCTTGCAAGTCTCGAAGCTGCGAGTCTGAAGTACGCATGATGGGGTGCCAAAGCACCAAACGACCAACCCGTTCTGGATGCTCTACGGCGTAGGCAGCGGCTAATGCCCCGGCATGGGACGAGCCCATCAGGCCAACCCTCTCCAGCCCTAGTTGGTCGACGACCGCGGCAACGTCGTCTACCTGCGCGGGGATCGCCAAGTCATCCACGTCGCGCTGAGAGCTACCCACGCCACGGCGGTCGAAGGTGGCCAGCCTACGGCCCGACGCAAGCCCCTCATACAGGGCCCGCGTCCCGGGATGTTTCCACGCCGATTCCTGAGCGCTTTGGAACGATTGGACGAGAACAAGCGCTCGAGCAGCGGGTTCGCCGTACGTTGCATATGCGATGCGCGTGCCGTCTGCGCTAGTACAGAAGCGGGTCTCGGGTTCCATCAGTCCTGCTCGCGTACAGCGAAGAGCCGCTGCGGCTCGTCGATGCCTTTGAGCGCGTGCTCGCCTCGGTCCTCGAACGCGACGCCGGCCGACGTGCGAGCCAAGCTCCGAACGGTATCAGAGACCAAGATCTCCCCAGGAGCGGCGGCGCTCTGCACGCGCGATGCTACCTGCACCGCGCCACCGTGGACGTTGTTGCCCTCGCGCACGACGTCTCCTGCGTGGATGCCGAGGTGGAGGGGGAGGCCGGCCTCGTTCCCTAGGTCACGGCAGCGCACGGCGGCGCCGATCGCCTGGCGTGCCGACGTGAAGACGGCCATCACGCCGTCGCCCAGCACCTTGCCCTCGACCGGCGTGCCGCCGGCCTCCGTGATGGCGGCTCGTAGCGCTGCATCCAGCTCGCGTTCTTTATCGCGGTAGGCCGCGTCGCCGAGCGTCGTCGTCAGCGCCGTGGAGTCTGCGATGTCCAGGAAGAGGATGACGGCGGTGCCGGAGAGTAGTGAGGGCGTCGCTGGCGCTGGAGTTGGCCCGGACGTATCTGCCGCTTGGTCGCCCCGAATGAACGCGTCGACGGCGTCCAGCAAGCCAAGGTCTGGCGTCTGGCTACCTTGTTCCCCTGTCTCCAAGAACTCCGCCCTTGGTATCAGGCGTGCTACCTCCCGGGTGAGCGGCAGGAGCGCCGGCATGTTCAGGCGCGAGAACACGACCAACGTGGGTACCGACACCAGAGGCAGGAGGTCTGTGATGTCCGTGCCCCGCATGGCTTCACGGAAGGCAGCCAATTCGCTGACGGACATGCTGGTGCGCCACGCGTTCGCCGTCCTTGCCGCGCCTTCCGGATCGCTGAACCCGCTGACGATGCCTGCCATTGACTGATAATAGATGGCCGCTTCCTCTGGCGGCATGCTCGCGCCGGCCATGCGAGTAACCATCGCTATCTCGGGAACGGCCGTGTAGAAGTCCGCTCCTCGGGCAAAGGCACCGAGCAAGACAAGACGTTTGACACGATCGGGGTGTGCCACCGCATACGCCGTGGCGGCCGCACATCCATAATTTCTGCCGTAGAGACTGAATTGGCCGACGCCCACATGGTCGACGACGGCCTCAAGGTCTGCCAACCGCGCGCCGTCCGAGTAGTCCGTGTCGCGGTGTTCAGACGACCCGACGTTTCGCGAGTCGTACAGCACCACCCTGCGGCCCCGGCCGGCCAGTTCATCAAAAAACCATACCTGGTTAGGAAGCGCTGCTTTGTACAAGTGAAGGCCGCCGTACATATTATCTGCGGCGACCAGCACCTCCGAACCGCTGCCAACGACGGTGAGTGCGATACTCACCCCATCCCCGGTCTTCGCGTACTGGATGCGTGGCTCCATCAGCTATCCTCCCGCCAGCGCACCTCGTACAGCCGCACAGCGTCATCGAAGCCCTTCGGCACGAACTCGCCCCGGTCGGAGAACATGAAGCGCTTCCCTGCCGCCAGTTCGCGCACCACATTGGAGACCAGGATCTGGCCGCCTCCCGCCTGGTCGCAGATGCGGCGAGCGAGCTGGACGGCCGTGCCGAACAGGTCGGCTTCCTCTGCGACGGGCTCGCCGGCGTTCAGGCCGATGTGGATCTGTAGTAGGGGCGCATGGCCATGCGCCCCTACGCCCCGAGCGGCGACGGCCCGCTGGATCTGGACGGCGCACTCCAGGGCGCCCGAGGCCGACGGGAACGATGCCATGATGCCGTCGCCGGTGTGCTTGATCTCGGAACCGCCGTGGGCCTTGAGGGCGTTGCGTACGATAGTGTTGTGGGCACGCACCAGCTCCTGAGCCTTCGCATCGCCGAGGCGCCGGGTGAGGGCGGTGGAGGACTCCATGTCCGTGAAGAGGATGGTGTGGACGGTTGTCGCTTCTTGGGTTGCTGGCGCTCCCGGTGGCTTGGTCTTCTCACGATCGCCGAGGAATTCGTCAATCGCGCTGACGACCGCATCAGCATCGCCAACGTGCGGCGCTATTGCATCGCCCTCAAGAACAAGGAGCTGGGCGCCTGGGATGTCAGCGGCCAACGCACGGGCTGCATCAAGGCTTGGGTACCGCAGATCGCGGCGGTGGAGAACGAGCGTCGGCGCGGCAACCTGGGCCAGGAGGTCCGTGACGTCGGTTTCAACAACCGTGTCCATGCTCATGCGGAGCACACGAGGATCAACTTCTTTGAGCGTGTCCGATACCAACGCCTGAACTACCTCGCCTGCGGCCCATCCCAACGCCTGATGCACGAGTATCTGCAGGTAGAACTCTGGATCGTCGTCTTCACTCTCACGTGCCTTTCGGAGGCGGTCTAGGTTGAAGAGGTCAGAGCCACGTGCAGACGTGTTGAAGAGGATGAGCTTCGTGATCCGCCCAGGATGGCGTACGGCATAGGCTATGGCGTATGGCGCGCACGAGGAATAGCCGTAGAGTGCGAATTCCTCGAGCCCGGCTTGGTCGGCCACCGCCTCTAAGTCAGCAACGAGCGTTTCAAGAGACTGCTCAGAGATGTCGTGCTCTGAATGGCCGCAGCCTCTGTGGTCGTAGCGGATCAGCAACCGATCTCGCGCCAACCTCTCCCAGTAGGCACGCGCCTCGGGGGTCCGCCATGATCCCAGCGACGGCACAGACGGCGCGCCTGGCGTCACCAGCAAGGGCGTGCCTTCACCCAGCGTCCAGAAGGCGATGCTCACACCATCCTCGGTCTTGGCGTACTGGATGCGCGGCTCCATCACGTCTCCTCCCGCCAGCGCACCTCGAATACGCCGTGCTTGCCGGACAGCCCCTTCAGCGCCACCTGCCGCTGCTGACCGAGCTCGATGTCTCCGTCCCCCTGGAGCAGCTCCCTGAGCCGGGAGGACACCGCGATCTGTCCGCCCTCCGCCACGTCGTCGGCGATGCGAGCGGCCAGGTTGACGTCCGTGCCGTAGAAGGTGTCCTCGTCCCGGGCGGGCTGGCCGGTGTGGAGGCCGATGCGCACCAAGATCTGCTCGTCCGGGTGCTCCGGGTTGCGCTCGGCGAAGGCGCGCTGGACGGCGACGGCGCAGAGCACGCCGGCGCGGGGGCCGGGGAAGGCGACCATGAAGCCGTCGCCTCGGTGGGAGACCTCGACGCCGCCGTGGGCCTTCACCCGCTCGCGTACGATGGCGTTGTGGGCGCGGATGACCGCCAGCCAGCGCTCGTCGCCCAGCCGCTCCGCCATGGCGGTGGAGTCGGCGATGTCGGTGAACATGAGGGTGACGCTGCCGTCGGGCGCGGCGTGGGGACGCAGGTCCGGCCGCTCGACTTGGACGACGACGGCGACCGCGCCGATGGAGGTCTTGATGTGAGAAGGGTCGATGCCCTGGAGCCGCAGCTTCAGACCGACCGCCCGCTCTATCAGCGGCCGCATGCCCAGCTCACGGGCGATGGCCAACGCCTCGTCGACCAGGGTTGCGGCCCGGTTCCGATCCTCCGCCTCACTGCGCTGGAAGAGCGCCTCGGCGTAGTCGTAGGCGGCCGAGGCGTAGGGGGCTCGATAGCCCCGCCGACAAAAGGCCAGCGCCTCCTCGAAGTGGCCGATGGCGTCATCCACCCGCCCCATGGTCAGGGCGAGGAGGGCGAGCGCGTGGTCGATCTGGTAGAAGGTGCCGGGCAAGGTGCCCCGGAATGGCTGGAGCGCCTCGTACTGCTCCGCCGCCAGCCCACGGTCCTTCCTCAGCACGGCTATGAGCGCCAGCCCTAGTTGAGCCAAGACCGAAACCAGCGGCGGCGCCGGCGCGGACGGCGAGAGCACCATCCGCCCGGCCTCTTCGGCCAGCTCCAGGCCCCAAGGGTCTCCGGTGACCATGGCCGCGTAGGGCAACACGACGGCCATGTTGGGGTAGCCGAGGGCGGCGCCGACCGTG